>DASVRR010000067.1:0-18399 GCA_036388515.1 Chthoniobacteraceae bacterium
GAGTTTCCGCTCGGCGACCAGCCGCTGCGCGAGCGCTCGGCGGACCGTCGCGTGACGTCCTCCGGTGAGTCCCAGATCGAGCAGCGCCGCGTCCGCTTGCTCCAGCTGCCGACTCGCGGCGAGCCAGTCGAGGATCACCGGGAACTCGCGATTCGCCGGATTGCTGAAGGCCGCGCGCAGACTGCGTTTTGCTCCGCTGAAGTCGCGCTCGGCGAGTTGCAGCCGCGCGAAATCCAGGTGCGTGTGGAAGAGGCGCACGAATGGATCGTGCCGGACCGCTTCCGCGAAAAGCTTCCGTGCTCGGGCCGGATCGCCGAGTTGCGCAAAGGCCTGCGCGATCTTCCCGGCCAATTCATCCCCAGCCGGCGTGCGCGCTTGGAGTTGTTCCAGCGCCGCGCGCGCCTCGGCTTTGCGCCCGAGTTGATCCAGCGAACGCGCCCAATCGATCGCCGCCTGACCCAGCGCCGGATTGCTGCGCGCCAGATGCTCGCGCACCCGCACCAACCATTCCGGACGATTCGCGCCTTCCAGCACGGTGGCGATTCGGTAAGGCCAGACTTCTCCGCCATCACGACGCGCGAGCAATTGCTCCAAGGTTTTTTCCGCATCCGCGGCGTTCCTCTTCAACTCCGCGGCGAGCAACACCGTGCCGGCCGCAATCGGTCCGGTCCCGGCGGACCAAAGTGTTTTCAGCTCGGCGGAAAACTCCGCGGTCAAGCCAAGCCGTTCAGCCTGCGTCTGCGCAAACTCGAGGTAGCTCGCGAGCAACGTTTCCTTCCCGAGCGCCGCCTGTCGCAGCCGCCGCAATTCCCGCTGCGCCGTCGGCGCGCCGTCTTCCGGAGTGAGCAACTCCACGGCTTTGCAAAGCAGCGGGAAGCTCATCCCGGGATCGACCGTGCGGGCGATGGAACTCTGGACCACGCTGCGCGCCAGCCGCCGATCACCGCGTTCCGCGATCGAAGTCGCGACCGTCAGCGCGGGCGTCACATGCTGCGGACTCGAGACCCGATCCAGCGTGGCGAGTCCTTCTTCGATCTGCCCGGATTTCACCTGCAAGATGGCGAGTCGCGCGTCCACTTCGGGGCCCGCAGCTTTGGCCAGCAAAGGCACCGCGGCTTCCGGTCGCTTCTCGTTTTCCAGCAAAGTGGCCAGCGCCAGTCGAGCCGCAATGTTCCCCGAGTCCAGGGTGAGCAAACGCCGATAAACCGCCTCCGCCAGAGCCGGCTGGCGCGCGCGTTCATGGAGCTGCGCGAGGCGCATGATCAGCCGTCCGTCACTGGGCGCCGCTTCCGCCGCGCTGGCGATCACCTGGCGCGCCTGCTCCAGGTTTCCTTTTCGCTCGAGGAGATCCACCAGCTGCAGCAACAATTCGCGCTGGCCGGCATCGCTGGCCAGCGTCGCGCTGTTCGCGACTGTCTTCCAGAGCGCGGCCTCGGCGCTCTCCAGATCGCCGCCGGCATGACAGGCTTTCAGCAGATTTCGCAAGGCCATGGAATAGCCGGCAAAGTCGCTTGCCCGCTGTGGTTCCAGCTCCCAGTGCTGGCGGTAAGCCTCGATCGCTCGCGCCTGTGCGCCCATGGCTTCCAGAGCTTCCGCGAGGCCCTGCAACTCTCGTCCGGACACGCCGCCAAAAGCTGCGATCCGCTGTTGTGCTTCCGCCGGATCCGCCAGCGCGATTTGCAAGGCCGCCAGCCGCAGCCGGAGATCCCGCGCTGCTTCCAGCGTTTGCTCGCCTTGCAGCTGAATCAGTGCGTCATCCGCCAGCGCTTTCTCCCAGACGTAAATGGCGAGCCGATCAAGCCGCCAGCTTTGCAACTGCCGGCCCGAGTCCAGCAAAAGCTGCCAGCGCCGGGTGCTCGGCGTGCTTGCCTCCGAGCGCGGCGGAGGAGCGAGCGCGTGGAGATTGACCAGCGCGTCGAGATGTTTCCGAGCGGCGGCGTCTTCGCCGGAAAGACCGCGCAGGAGCGTGCCGGCCAGCGCCAGATGCAACGGCTCCGTGGCTTCATTGATCCGGCCGAGGTAAAGCGTGACGAACTCCGCGCGCTGCGCTTCCGGAAGAAGAAAATAGTAGTCGTGCAGCGCGGCGTAAACGTCGGCTTCAAAGGACTCGCCGGATCCCGCGACACTCGCCGCTAAAGTCTCCCGCGCTTTGTCCAGTTCGCCGAGCTTCAGATACCAGCTCGCGAGTTCCCGGCCGTAGGCGCCGCGCCGCGTGCTCGCGCTGGAAAAAACGCGCTCACCGAGCTCCACCGCTTCGCGGAAATGCTGGCGCGCGGCAAACAATCCCGCCGCCTGCCAAAGCCGCGTGTTTGAGCCGCGCGGGAAAAGTTTCCCCACCAGCTTCGCGTCCGCTTCCCCGCGGTTCAGATTCAGGAAACGTCCCAGCGCGACGAGCAAATAGTCGCGTTCCGCCACGGTCCGCCGGCGATCCTGGAGCCACTTCCCGAGCCGATCAAACTCGCCAGTTTCCAAGCCAAACCAAATGTAAGCCTGCGGCAGTTTCGGATCGGGAGAACCTTCCGCAATGATTGCTTCCACGCGATCCAGCAACGCGCCGCCGGCCCCGAGATAGTAGAGCGCCCAAAGCGCCTCGCTGGAGCTTCCGCTCTGGCGCCAGCGCGCGATCCAAGCCTCCGCGGCAGCTTGTTCCCCATTGGCGCGGATGAGTTCCGCCAGACGACGAATCGCCCCGAGTCTTTGTTCACGTTCACCTTTTCCGTCCGCGGGTTCTTCCGTCCAAAAACTCCGCAAAGCGCGCATTACATCGGCGGAAGGACTGCCTCTGCGCTGCCGGACGGCGGCAAGGTAAGCGGTCTGCAGTTGCAGCGGATCTTCTGCTTTGAAGGAAGGCAGCACGAGCGGCGCATCCGCAGCTTCGGCCGGAAGGCTCGCGATGATTTGTTCCAGACAGGCGCGCGCGGCTTCGACTCCGCCGTTTTCCACCTCCAGCTCCGCGAGCGTGGAGAGCGCCTGGAGGTTCCCCGGCTCCAGCGCGCGCACCCGGCGCAAGAGTTCCAGGGCGCGCTTCGAGCTTCCCCAGCGCAACTGAAAATCCACCGCGCGGCCGAGCATCGCGGTGTCGCGGGGAAACTTCGAAACGATGCGATCCCAGGTCTTCCCCGCTTCCTCCAGCTCCAGGTTTTTTTCCTGCAACTGCGCGAGCTTTTCGAAAGCTTCCGGATGAGTCGGCGGAGCGATTCGCACGAGCTGCGCCTGCAGCTTCACCGCCGCATCGAGCTTCCGCAGATCTTCCGCCTCGCGGACGAGCTCGGGAATCGCCGCCGCTTGATTCGGAGCCGCGTAGCTGGCATCGGCGAGCACCTCGAAGGCCGCCGCTTTGTTCCCCGTGTGTTTGAGAATCCGGCCGAGCGCCATTTCGGTGAAGTAATCGTCCACCCGCAGCTTCCGCCTTTGCTGGAACTCGCCGAGCAACCAGTCGAGCAGGTTGTGTTTCACGCAGTGCGCCAGCAGCTCGTCGAAGAGCGTAAACTGCTCGCGCTCGCCCGCTTCGGTTTGCACCGCTTTCAGCTGGAGCTCGGCGGATTGCGCGTGACGTTCCAGACGTTCCAGCACGCGCAGCAGCGGGCCGAAGGCTTCCTTTTTCTTCGAAGCCGGACTCAACGCGTAGATCTTCCGCCACGAATCCAACGCTTCGGTCCAACGTTCCGCACGCTGTTGCGTCAGGGCCAAATCGGTGAGCGCATCCAGGTTCCCCGGCGCTTCTTTCGTGAGTTGCTCGAAGAGCGCCATTGCTTCGTTGATCCGCCCGGCTTGCAGCTCCAGTCGGCCGGCGCGGCGCTGATATTCCACCCGGCCTGCGGGATCGATTTCAACCAGCTTCATCAGGTGAAAAACCGCTGCGGGCGTCGGTCCCTGCGCGCTGCTCAGCTTCACCAGTAGCTCATGCGCCGGCACCGATTTCGGGTTTAGTTCCAGCGCCTGACGGATCGCTTCTTCCGCAGCCGGCTGGTTTTGGCTCCAGCTTTGCCAGCGCGCCACGCGCAGCCACGCCGCTTCGGAAGGCTGCTGCTGCGCGGTCGCGGTCAGCGTGCTCAGATGCTGCGCCAGCGCGGGACTGATCGCCGCAGTCGGCGCCGGCATCGGGGAGAAAGTGAAGCCCGATCCGCCTCGCCGGATCGCCGTGCTTTCCTCCAGCGGCGGCAGACGAAACACCTCGAAAAGCTTTTGTTCCGCCTCCAGTTCTTCCGCCGGAGTTTTGCTCAAGGCGAGCGCCTGGCGGTAAGCCGCCTGTGCTTCCGGAAGCTGCGCCCGCGCCGCCTGCAGCTCGCCGAGCAACATCGGATATTCCCGCGCCGCCGGTTGCAACTGCGTGGCCTTCTCCAGCTCCAAAACTCCGCCCGCCAGATGATTTTGAGTCTTCAAGATCTGCGCAATCCGGAAGTGCGCGGCGGCCCGTTTCTCCGGAGGATCCTGAGCGTAGATCAGCCGTTGCAAAGTCCGCAACGCGTCCGCCTCGCGCCGCTCCCGGAAGTAAAACTGCGCCAGCGCCACCATCGCCTCATCGCTCCCACTCGCGGTGTCCGCCACGAGGTGCTGCTCGAGCGCTTCGTTCAGCCGATGCTGGGTATAAAAATCCAGCGCGCGCATGCGCAGCGACTCATCCTTGTCGCGCAATTCCAGCAAGCGCTGGATCCGATCGCGCGCGGCCTTGGTCGCGTCGTTCTGCACATCCAGCCGCGCCCGCTCGAAGACAAAATCCGGGTTCGCCGGTTGCTCCTTGAGCAGCACGTCGTAGATCGCTGCCGCTGCATCCCGGTTGTCCATTTGCACCAGCAAGCGAGCCAGGCGGAGCCGGAAGTCCGCGCTCTTCGGCGCAGCCTGCGTCAGCTTTTCCAGCCAAACCCGCTGCTGCTCCAGATCTCCGAGCCGCTCATAGAAATCAATGAGCTGCAGATAGCCGGCGAGGTCGCGCGGATTGTCGCCCGCATACTTCTTCCAGCGCTGCTCGAGTTCGGCCGTCCGATGGTAACGCTGGTGGAGCCGGATGAGCTGCGATTGCAGCTCCGAGCGCAGCCAGTTCCCTTGCGTGGTCAGCGCGAGCGCTTTCTCCAGAGCCGCGATCGCCGCATCCTGGTTCCCCGCGCTCTGGTGCAGCCTCGCGAGTTGCTGCAAAGCCAGCGCGCGCTCCGCGGGCGGCGAGTTTTTCTCCAGAAACTCGATGTGCGTGATCGCCCGCGCCGGAAGATGGTTTTGCGCGTAAGTATCCGCCAGCCGCCGCCGCAACTCGAGATCCTTGGGATTGGCGGCGACCGTCATTTCCCAAGCTTCCGCCGCTTTGTTCAGATCGCCGAGCGCGAGCCATTGCGTGCCGAGCTGGAGCAAAACCTCCGGCAGCTGCGCGTCGGTCTTGGGGAGCAAAGCGACGGCTTTCTCAAACCAGGTCGCGGCTTCCCGGGATTTGCCCGCTCCAGCACAAAGTCGGGCCAGCGAAAGGATTGGTTGCGCGCTCTTCGGGTCGAGCGCCGCGGCTCGCTCGTAAGCCGCCTGCGCCTCATCGAGCGAACCGGCCTTCCGGAGCAAATGCCCGAGCACCAGCTCGCTGGCGAAGGTTCCCGGCGCCCGAAACTCCGCGATCAACTGCTCGGTTTTCCCCTGATCCAGATAAACCTTCCAGAGCCGCTCCAGCGCGGTGCCTTCCACCGGACTCGCCGCCAGCATCTGCTTGTAACGTTCCACGATCTTCTCCGAACCGACCTGCGCCTGCAGTGGCGCGGTCAGGAGGAGCAGAGTCGCAAAGGTACGGCGGATGGGCATGAGGAAGAAAAGCAGCAACGAGCCTCGTGGACAGTCCACGAGCGAACCCCGTTCAGCAGCCCCGACTTTCCGCCACGGAGCGGAAGTCGGCAAGCATCCGAGAACATCCCTGTTCGTTACGAAACCAGCTTAACGGTGAACCAAGCACCAAACCGGCGAGGCGGTCGCGGGCCTATTCCTCCCGAACGCCTAACTCCGCCTGAATGCCGGAACGCCGCGGCACATCGGAGATCTGGGCAGCTACTTCTGCGGCGGCGTTCCGGTCCGGGAACTTTAGGATCCGCGCCAGAGCGGAACGCGCAAGATCTCCGTCCCCACCTTGCGGCAGACTCTTCACCCAGTTGAATGCCGCCGTGGCGTCCGTGCGATGCCATTTGGAGACCAGGTAGGAAACGGCATGGTTGCGCACGTTTGGCGGAGTATCTCGGACCCAGTGGACGGCGTGCGTCTCACCGAGAACGAAAAGACGATCCACGTATGCGTCAATGCCTTGTGCTTGAGCGAATGCGTCGCTCATCTTTGCGATTTCACCCGCCAGTTCAGGCAGCTCCGCCAGCGGCACCGTGGCGATCGCGGCGCTGATCATTCTCTCTCGTTCCGCACCGCTTACCCCGTCTGCGGCCCGCAGAGCGCCCGCTGCTCCGCCACGTCCTCCAGCAAACTTTCCGAGCTTGCTCAAGATTGATGCCCGGACCTCAGCATCCGTGACCTTCCCAAGTAGTGTCTGCAGCGCCTCGATGTTGCCGGCAGCCGAGAGCGAGAGGGCCAGGCTTCGGTGCGCCGCCCGGCTGTCCTCGGGAGGCAGAGTAGAGACCCAGGAGATTGCTGCCGCGGCGTCAGTATTAGCGAGGCGATTCACAATGGCCTCGATTGCGCCAGCCCGTCGAGCCGAAAACGGCATTCGGGCAATTGCTGCGGCAGCCTCATCGAATCGACGATCCGAGGCGAAGGACTGAACCAATTTGCTCATCATCAGGGCCTTCATTTGACCGGGAAGAAGTTCCGCAAAGCGAAGGGCCTCTTCAGGTGACTTGCGGCTCCAGTGCATTGCGATCCTGCTCAAGGCTCCTTTTAGTTCACTTTGATCTGTGACGAGCGAGGCGATTTCTTTGATGACCTCAAGTCGTTGTTTCGCCAGCTCTTCCATCAGAAACGCAAGTGCTCGCTGATGCCGTTCTTTCGGATAGTTTTCCTGAATGAATCTAACTGCCTCTTGGATGCTGCGGCCGCCGATTGCCAGTAAATCGTGATCCAACTGAGCCCAACGCTCGGGGAAGTCTAAAAATCGATCTTCCGCCTCTGTCGCCGACGCAGGCGTTGAGTTCTGATTCCGGACAGGAGCTTTGCGAGGATTGAGAGCTGGGCTTTGAATAGCCGATGGTGTCCGGGAGAAGCGATCTGCTAGCGACCAAACCAAAACTCCAATGCTAACTATCGCTATGCCTAAGGAAACTTTTGTCCGTACAGTCATCAGATTATGAAGGCGACAGATCTGCTGACGGATATCTTCGAAATAATCTGCTGTTCCCGAACATGCGAGAAAGCTCGCGCAAGTCCCGAATGCCACGCGCCGAGGGAACATCGCCGTTTATACATTAGATCGCAGCCTGTTTTCAGTCGGGAAGACATACCGTAAGCTTGGTCTTTCAGTACATTAGGCTCTGTTGCGCCCCAGATCTTCGTCGCGGGTCCGAGATTTTGGCCGCCACTTCTTCCGCAGCCGCACGATTATCAATACGCAGGCGGCGGGACAAAGCAGCAAGAGCAATGTCTCGATTTCCTCCTTCGGGTAACGCATTCACCCAATCCGAGGCAGCCTTTGAGTCCGTGTGGTACCAATCGAAGACTAGACGTAAGAGGGTCGGCTCCCGCACGGGTGGAGGAGCGTTTTGAGCCCACTGAGCCGCGCGGGCCTCGTCGATGGTGAGCAGACGTGTCAAGTAGGCACTGGCTGCCTGACTCTGGGTAGCAGCATCCTTCATGTTAAGAATCTCCTCGCTGAGCGCAGCTAACTCGGTGGACGGGGCGCTCCGATAGAACCCGCGACCAGCCTTTCTCGCTCGGTGCCACTGATCCCCAGAGCTTGGATCGCGCTTGCGACGCTGCCTTGCTCACCCGCTAGCTTCCCCACTTGCTTCAGAATCGCCGCGCGGAAACGAACGTCATGGATCTTTCCCAGCGCGCTTTGCAACGCTTCCAGGTTTGTATTGCTCGAGATCGCTGAGGCAAATTGTCGCCCAGCTCCTCTGACATCTTCCGCGCGAGGTAACGCCAAGGCCCAGGACACCGCGGCTTCAGGATCGGTTCGGGCCAAGGGCTTGAGGATTTCCTCGATCGCTCGGCTTCGCCGTTCCGAATACGGCATGCGCGCAAGAACCGCTTTCGCCTGATCCACCTGGCCCGTCTCGACGAAAGAACCAACGAGCTTCTCCATCAGGATGACCTTCATTTCCGTTGGGAGAGTCTCCGCCAAGCGGAGGGATTCCTCCAGCGGCTTACCGACCAGATGGCGCGAGATCGTTTGTAATGGCCCTTCCAGTTCCCCGCTCTTGGTCAGCAAGGGTGCAATTTCGTGAATGATGTCAAAGCGTTCCTTCCCCAGTTCCTCCATTAGGTATCCCAGAGCCCTTTGATGACCTTGCTCCCGATAGTTTTGCTCGATGAAGAGCACGGCTTCCGCCACACTTCTCCGGCCAGCGGCAAGTAAGTTCTGATCCCTCAGCCGCTGTGGAGAGATAGCCGCCTCCCGCGCGTTTTCAGCTGCAGAATCAACGGCTTCGTTAAACTGATCTTCCCATCGTCTCCCGACAGGTGAGGGAGAACTAGGCGAGAGGGTGGATGTTCTTCCTGAAGAATCCCCAGAGCCGTCTGCGTCCTGCTGATTCGAGGGCAGCGGCTGTGCGACATACCAGGCAAGGAAGCTGACCAAGCCGACGCCAGCGACCGCCAGGGCTTTCAATCTTAAATCCATCGCAAGTGTTCGAGAATCGCGAATTGTCACTCCGGCTTCAAGCCGAATTCAGGCTTCCGGAACTTCGACGTGGGCGACATGATTCCTCCACTGGGGTCATGCACGATTGCTTCAGCAGCGTCTTGTCATGCGCCGGGGGAGGACTGGCTTTTACCGCCGAGTAGGCGGGCGAGTTGATGGATGCATTGTATAATACGGGCACCACGCCGACGACTTACCGGGCGAGTTACTGCAATGCCGCCGCGCGCAGTTTGGGATCTCCAATCTGTTTTGCCACATCTTCCGCCGCACTCTTGTCTGAAGCCTTGAGGCGGGAGGACAATGCCAGCAGGGCTCGATCTTTGATCTTTCCGTTCGGCAAGGTATCAATCCACTCGGAAGCTTGGATAGAATCAATATCGTACCATCTGCTCGCGGTGATATATGCCGCACGTTCCTGAAATTCCAAAGGCAGTTCGGCAAGCCAGCGGGCAGCCATCTGTGGATCCTTCATTACCAACTCGCCGTTGATCTCGTCAATCGCCTGAGTGCGCAACGAGGCGTCTGCTATGGCTGTTGCATATTTCGTGCCCACACTTAAGTCGCTTTGCGCCAACTTCTTAGCAATTTGACGTTGAAGGCCTGCCCGGTACTGTTCGGGAACTTTTGTCAGCCATTGCATCGCTGCGCCCAGATCCGTTTCAACTAACTCTTTCCCGAGCGTCTTCACGGCTATATTTCGAATTTCCAGATCATCCGTTTCGTTTGCGAGTTGCGCTAGAGCCTCCACCGACAGCTTCGCGGAACCTAAAATGTTTCTAACCGCCTCGTGACGGTCTTCCGGGAGTTCCAGGCGCTGTGCCCAGTCTAGTGCCGCCGCCGAGTCCTCTGTTCCCCACCGGGAGGCAAGTGATCCCAAAGCAGTTGATCGCCCTCCGGAATACGGCATGGATTGGAGAACTTGATCAGCCTGATAAAACTGCTTGGATTGCGAAAACGCTTTGACCACCTCGGCCAATGCACTGTTTTTCGAAGCTCCCTTCAGGTGCGATGATGCATATTTCGCGAAGGTGGAAGGATCGCGCTTAGACCATTCCGCCCCTACCATCGCAGCAGCCGAGGCTCGCTCGTGCGAATTGGAAAGGAGAGCGAGATTTACCTCTAATCCCTCCAGCGACTCCTCATGAATCATGGAAACGAGATGAACAATTCTTGATTGCACTTCATCTTTAGGGAAAACGGAGCCGAGTTCGTGAACCGCGCGCGGGAAGTTCTCAAACGCCAGGACAATCATCTTCGCCCATCTGATTTGCGCCTCAACTCCTGAAGCATTGAGACGGTCGACGAGAGCGGATAATTTTGCGGGCAACTTTTCCCCTCGGGAGCCGGTGTCTTGTTCCGCTGAGGGTAAAGTCGGCGGTCCTAACCTTAGAGCACCTGCCAGCTGAGGCGGTGTGGCTATTCGATGTGCCGCGAAGTCCCGCGAAGTTCGCGGTTCTTGCTTTGAAGGGGAAGTTCCGCTCAATAACGCAACTCCGAGGGCAAAAAGTAAGGTTATAGCTCCGGCTCCGGCGAACAGGCATAGGTTAGATATCTTCATACAAGCAACGTAGTGACAACTCAGCTGGAAGTTCCCATCACGATCCCTCCAGCAGTGTCTGCGCATGCGCGAGGGCGGAGTCGGTTTTGCCGCCGAGCATGCGGGCGAGTTCTTCGATTCGGGGGCGGCCTTCGACTCGTTCAAGGCGCGAAATGGTGCGGTGCCCGGCGAATTCCTTGGTGACGACGAATTGCGCGTCGGCCAGTGCGGCGACTTGCGGAAGATGGCTGATGCAGAGGACTTGATGATGTTGCCCGAGCGAACGCATTTTCGCACCGACGGCGTGCGCGATTTCTCCGCCCACATTGGCGTCGATTTCGTCGAAGACGAGCAGCGAGATCGTGTCCTGCGCCGCGAGCGATGACTTGATCGCCAGCATCACGCGGGAGATTTCTCCGCTGGAAGCGATCGCCTTGAGCGGCTTGGCCGGCTCGCCGGGATTTGGTGCGAAGAGAAACTCGATGGCTTCCAGCCCGTGGCTGGTCGGGGTGTTTTCCGGAAGCAGCGAAATCGTGAACGCGGACTTTTTGAAGCCTAGATCGCGGAGCTGCGTGGTGACGCTGCTGGCGAGTTTCGGCGCGGCTATCTGACGTTTCGCGCTCAGTTTTGCTCCCGCCTCGGCGACTGCTTTTCGCGCGGCGGCGATCTCCCGGTCGAGGCGGTCGAGTTCCTCGCTGCGGGACTCGATTCGCCGCAGACGATCGGCGGCTTGCTGGCCGAAAGCGATCACCGCTTCGATGCTGCCGCCGTATTTGCGTTTCAGGGTTTCGCAAAGCGTCACGCGTTCTTCCAGAGCAGCGAGCCGCTCGGGATCAAGGTCCAGATCTTCCGCATACCGCTGCAGCGAATGCGCGAGATCTTCCAGCTCGGTCAGCGCCCGGAGATGCGCCTGGCTGAAGGTCGAAGCGCCCGGGTCCACGCGTTCGAGTTCCCGGAGCAGCTTGCCGACTTCACCGAGGCGGACTAACGCGGCGTCATCCGCTTCCGCGAGCCGCCCCGCGATCTGCGTGGCCAGTTCGAGCAAGCGCCGGCTGTTCGAAGCAACGGTGTAACGCGCCAGCATTTCTTCCTCTTCGCCCGGCTGGAGAGCGGCTGTTTCGATCTCCTGCACCTGATGGCGCAGCAAGTCCACTTCACGTTCCAGCGCCGCTTCGCTGGTGGAAAGCGCGGTGTGCTCGGCGATGAGCTGGTGCAGCTTGCGGAAGCTTTCCGAATACCGCGCGCGCAGCGTTTCCGCTCCGGAAAAAGAATCCAGAAGCTCCATCTGTTTCTCCGCGGAGAGGAGCGATTGATGATCGTGCGGCCCATGCAAATCGACCAGCCCGTCGCCGAGCGTCTTCAGCACGGCGAGCGTCGTGGCGCTCCCATTGATGAACTGCCGGTTTGTTCCCGCGGCGGTGAAGACGCGCTTCACGATGAGCTGGGTTTCTTCGCAAGCCTCGACGCCTTGTTCCTCGAGCCACGCGTTCAGCTCGCGACCGCCGCTGGCTTCGAAGACCGCCTCGACCGTGCAACTCTCCGCTCCGCTGCGCAGCAGCGTTTTGTCCGCGCGTTCGCCGAGGATCAGTTTCAGCGCGCCGACGATGATCGATTTTCCCGAGCCGGTTTCTCCCGTAACCGCGGTAAAGCCGCGATCCAGCTCCCAGGCGACGTCTTCGACGAGGGCCAGATTGCGAATGCGAAGACTGCGGAGGAGGACCGTCACGGGGAGGAATATGAGCGCCCGCGCGAGCGCAGAGCAATCCCCGCTGCGCCGGTTATTCCAAACAGACGGGGAGAGCGGGGGGGTGGCATCGCACGGTCGCCTGCCGCCGGCTCTGCCACGGAAGCGACGGCGCGCTTCCCTCCATCGGCGGGCGAAGAGTGTCAGCGGAGGAGTGACTGGAGGGCATCGCGCTGTCGATGCCGTGGCGGGGCGGCCCGTCAAGGCTGCGACGCGCGCTTCCCTCAAGCGTAGGTTTTTTGTGAAGATGCAACATGCCGAGCGGAAGAAAACATCCGGTGCATCATCCCAGCGTCCTGCGGTGCAATGAACCTGCGATCGTTTTTGTCACAGTCTGCACCAAGGATCGCAAACGCATCCTTGCCGCACCGGATGTGGTGGCGCTGCTGCGGGAGTCGTGGCGCGATGCGACGAGCTGGCTCGTCGGGCGCTTCGTGGTCATGCCGGATCATCTGCATCTCTTCTGCGCCACCGGCGAAAATCCATCCCGGCCAATTGGGCAATGGATTCGTTACTGGAAGACCCTGGCGTCACGCCGTTGGCCACGGCCGAGGGAACAACCCGTGTGGCAGATCGACTTCTGGGATTCACAACTCCGCGACATCGCAAGCTACGAAGCGAAATGGGAGTATGTGCGGCAGAATCCCGTGCGGGCTGGATTGATCGCGCATCCCGACGCCTGGCCACATCAAGGCGAGCTGAACGAACTGAGGTGGTGAGTGGAGGGCATCGCGCCGTCGATGCCGGGCCGGCGGTGGCTCCGACCACGGAAGCGACGGCGCGCTTCCCTCCAGCGGCGCGAGGAGCGTCAACGGGGGAGCGAGATGCCGGGCCGGCGGTGGCCCCGACCACGGAAGCGACGGCGCGCTTCCCTCCAGCGGCGGGCGAAGAGTGTCAGCGGGGTAGCGAGTGGAGGGCATCGCGCCGTCGATGCCGGGCCGGCGGGGGCTCGACCATGGAAGCGACAGCGCGCTTCCCTCCAGCGGCGGGCGAGGAGCGTCAACGGGGGAGCGAGTGGAGGGCATCGCGCCGTCGATGCCGGGCGGGCGGCGGCTCCGACCATGGAAGCGACGGCGCGCTTCCCTCCGACGCGATTGATCATTAGACACGCTCCGGACCGCGCTGGTAGCGTCCGCGGGCCGCATGTCCGAACTCACGATCACCATCCTCGGCTCCGGCACTTCGCAAGGCGTGCCGATGATTGGTTGCGATTGCGCGGTCTGCCAGTCGAGCGATCCGCGCGATCAGCGCACGCGGGCTTCGATCTATGTGGAGACTCCGGAGCAAGCATGGGTCGTGGATACCGGTCCCGACTTCCGCGCGCAGGCGCTCCGCGAAAAAGTGCGGCGGCTGGACGCGGTGATTTACACGCACGCGCATACGGATCACGTGATGGGTTTCGATGATCTGCGGCCATTCTGCCACGGCGGGCGCGACTTGCCGATCTACGCTTCTCCCGAGACGATGGCCGACCTCCAGCGGGTTTTCATTTTCGCCTTCAATGGGGAAAACCGCTGGCCTGGTTATGTGCGTCCGGAACCGCACCTGATCGCGGGAGCATTCCAACTCGGGGCGACGACTGTCACGCCGCTGCCGATCGTGCATGGGCGAGCGAAAATGTTCGGTTATCTTTTCAGCCGGGAAGAAATCCGGCTGGCGGCTTATCTCACCGACTGCAAGGAAGTGCCGGAGGAAACCATCGAACAGATCACGGGTGTGCGGCATCTCATTGTCGATGCGCTGCGCCACAAGCTGCACGCCACGCACATGAACATTGAGGAAGCATTGCAGCTGCGCGAACGAGTCAGTCCGGAGCAAACCTGGTTCACGCATGTGGGGCACGATCTTCCGCACGCCGAGACAGAAGCCGGGCTGCCGGCAGGAGTGCGCATGGCGTATGACGGTTTGAAGATCGCGACATGAACTTCCGGAGCGTCCGTCAGCGGAGTGGGAGTTGGATCAAGACCGCGATGTGCGTTTTGGCGTTGATTTCCGTGGCGCCCGGCAAGGCCCAAGCTCAAGCCAGCAACGCGCAGGCTGCCGCGACGCTCGTGGTCTTCAACAAGCTGGATCCTGAATCGCGAGAACTCGCGCGATTCTATGCGGAGAAGCGCGGCATTCCGGAGGATCAACGGATCGGGCTGGCCTGCTCGCTCGGGGAAGAGATCAGCCGGGAGGAATACGACCGGACGATCGCCGAGCCGCTGCGCCGTGCATTCACGGTGAACTTCTGGTGGAAACTGCGCGAGCCGGATTCGGTTTTGGGTCCGGTCGAGTCCAACAAGATCCAGTTCATCGCGCTGATCCGCGGGATTCCGTTGAAGATTTCGCCTGCCGTCGGTTATCCCGGCGATCGCGAGAGCGGGCCGCCGCCGGTGGGGAATACGAACTGTGCTGCCGTGGATTCCGAGCTGGCGGTGCTCGCTGGATCCAGCCGCGTGATTTCAGGTGCGATCGCCAATCCTTATTACCGGAGCTTTTCCAATATCGCCGATCTCCGCCGGCCTGATCTGATGCTGGTCTGCCGCCTGGACGGCCCGAGTGCGCCGGTCATTCGCCGGATGATCACGGACGGTTTGCAGGCGGAAAAAGACGGGCTGCGTGGTCTTGCCTACATCGACGCGCGCGGGCTCACGGAAGGCAGCCTGATCGAAGGTGACAAGTGGCTGCACGCGGCCGCCGGCACCAGCCGGAAGCGCGGCATGCCGGTGGTGCTGGATAACGGACCGGAGCTGTTTCCGCTCGGTTATCCCATGCGGAATGCGGCGATTTACTACGGCTGGTATGCCGCCGATGTGAGCGGTGCGCCGGCGCGGCCAGGCTTTCGTTTTGCGCCGGGTGCAGTCGCGGTGCACATCCATTCCTTCAGCGGGAACAGCGTCCGCGATCCCTCGAAAAACTGGGTCGGGCCGCTGCTCTACGCCGGTGCGGCGGCCACGCTCGGGAATGTCTATGAGCCTTACCTCACGCTCACGCCGCACCTCGATGTGTTCGATGACCGCCTTCGCGCGGGTTTCACTTTCGCCGAAGCCGCTTACATGTCGCAGCGTGTGCTTTCCTGGATGACGACGTTTGTCGGCGACCCGCTCTATCGGCCTTTCGGCGGTCCCGTGACTGGGGAGGAAAAACCTGTCGCCGGCGAATGGGCGGCGTACCGGGAAGGGGCGAAGCTTTGGTTTGCCAAAGACCGACCCGCGGGTGAAGCGGCGCTGAAAGCTTCCGGAAGAAAGCTGCGCAGCGGCGTGGTTTTCGAGGGACTCGGATTGCTTCAGCTGGAAGCCGGCAAACGTCCCGAAGCGCTCGTCTCGTTTCGCCAGGCGCGCGACTTTTACACGGATCCGGATGACATCACGCGCGTGGCGATTCACGAGATCTTCCAGCTGCGCAATGCGGACCGCGAAGCCGAAGCGGTGACGCTCGCGCGCAAGATGATGGAAGCATTCCCCAAAGCGCCCGCCGTCTCTTTGCTCCGGATGTTCGCGCCCTTTCCGGGACCCGCAGGGCCGAGATGATGCGATGGATCTCGGGGTGCGTTATGGCGAGCTGATTGGCGACCGGTTTCGGGAAGAGCCGCTCCTGCGCGTGGCGCGAACTTACGGCGAGATCGAGCTTCAGGCGCGTTGGTTTGCGGGAGAGTTTGGTCGCGAGTTTACCACCCTCGGCGGCGAACGGGTCAGCGTGGTGCAATTCGGGATCTGGAACCGCGAATCGGGACCCGACTTCGCGGAAGCGGCGATCGTGCTCAACGGCGCGGAGCCAGTGCGCGGCTGCATCGAGCTGGATCCGGATGCACGCGATTGGGAACGTCACGGGCACGCGCAGAATCCAGCCTACGAAAATGTGGTGCTGCACGTTTTCACCCAGCAAAGCGGAGCCGAATGCTTCACCCGCACGGCGCGTCACCGGAATGTTCCCCAAGTCTTGCTGGAGCTGGATCGGCTCGGCGGCGATCCGCCGAATCCTCAGCCCACCGCCAAGCCGGGCCGCTGTCTGGCGCCGCTGGCAGATTTGACGGAAACCAAAGTACGCGACGTGCTCTTCGGTGCCGCGCAGTTTCGCCTCCGGCGGAAAGCCAGCGCGCTGAAGCGGCTGCGGGAACTCCATGGTGCGGATGAAGCGCTTTACCAGGCGCTCGCCGGCACGCTGGGTTACAAGAGCAACAAGCTGCCCTTTACGCTGCTCGCCCAGCGGCTGCCGCTGAAGCTCCTCCGGAAGCGCGACGCCACCGCGATGCTCTTCGGAGTGAGCGGGTTTTTGCCGCGCACGGATCTCGGCGCCTTTGCTCCGGATACGCGGCAATATCTCCGGAAGCTTTGGCAGAAATGGTGGCCGCGGCGCGGGGAATTCGAGCGCCTGGAGATTGCCGCGGAGCACTGGAGTCTCAGCGGCCAGCGTCCGGCGAATCATCCGCAGCGGCGGCTCGCCGCGTTGGGCGCAATCGTCCGCGAATGGCCGAAGATCCGAGCGCTGGCGAAACGCTGTGACGCAAAGGCAATCGGCGAATTCTTCCGCAATCTGACGGATGAATATTGGGATTTCCATTACACCGTAAATTCGAAAACTTCCCCGCGCCGCATGGCGCTGATCGGTGAATCCCGCGTCACCGAAATGCTCGCGAATGTTTTCTTCCCCATCGCCATCGGCGCGGATGAAGCGCGCTGGAGCGAGTTCCGCGAGCTGCGCGCCAGTCTCGCCAATCGCCGCGCGGAGATCGCGGCCTTGCGGCTCTTCGGTGAAAGCCCGCTGAGCCGTGAACTGCTCCGCCGAGCCGCGATGCAGCAAGGGCTGTTGCAGATCTACGAAGATTTTTGCATGCGCGACGCCTCGGATTGCGAGCGCTGCCGCTTCCCCCAGCAACTCGCGAGGTGGTGAGGCGACTCGGCCCCGGATCCCCGCGAGAGCAGGCGAGTTTTGCGACTCGCGGGCGCACGTCAGATACGACTGCCGGCCGGGGTGTCGGAAGGCCCGGAAGAACGCAGCAGGCCGAGAAAACGCGGCTCGAATCAGTGGCATTGGCAGACGCGGAAGAGCGACGGAAGACCGGAAGAACGCCGAAGGTGTTCCATCCTCCAGCCCAAGCTGACGTTGGGAATTAGCCGAGCACGTCCGCATCGAGCACGACCGCCCACCCACACTTGTCGAGCATGTCCAGACCCTCGTTGATGACACGCCATTTCGCATCTTCCGGGCGGAAATCGCTGCCGTCGGCCAACAACTGACGGCTCACCACGCATTCCAATCCCTCCCGCGAGGAAAGCTCCTGAATCCGCTGATCGTTCTCGCAAGTGACTACCAGCCGTCGATCGAAATGCTGACGATTAGTGACGATGCAGTCCAGGAAGTCACTGTAATTAAAGCAGACAGTTACCGCCTGAATCTTCATTGGATTCTCAGACGGAGAGAATGCAACAAATTCCTAAGGTTCTAGATCAGCCCCAGCAATTCCAACTCTACATGTTTTTCTCTTGAAGACGCCGGAGTGAAGAATTCTTAGAAATGATCTCGTCAATCCTCTTTTGTTCGGGGCGTGTCTTCCGGAAGTCGGCCACCGCCTTTTGATAGGTCACGCGATCGAGATTTCGATTCCGGAGCCATTCATCGAACTCGTATCCTGGCATCTCCCGAATTTCTTCTGCGGAAAATGTCTCAAGCGCTTTCGTCATCGATAGTGGATCGTTCAGATCGACGGACTTAAAGGCTTTCACTGTCTCGACTTCAGCCCAAAATATCTCGAGATAACCTTTCGTATTGAACGGCACCGCCTCTGGGACGTCGCGCGCGCCGAGCCACAGCGCAAAAGCCATTCTGGTGTAGCGTTGTGCCGTTAGTACCTGAAATTGGGCATCGAGGTTTCCAGTAACCAACAACTCTCCGAAACCGCCCATCAATCCTGACAATACAGCCTGAGAAAAGTCCTTCAAAGTGATCGCAGGGGTTTCCTGTACCTTCATGTTCGTCGGTGCAGGTTCTGCCGCTTCAAGGGTCAGGAGGAGAGTTGCTGAGGCTAGCGCAAGAGACACTCGTTTTGAGGAGAAGATAATCATGCTCATTCTTATGGATGCTTCGGGGCGTTGCGTATAAACCAATTTTGATGGCGGCCGCCGTCTCGGCTCTAGTTATTGGCAGCTTTAGCTCGTTCACGTATGCACTGGCAATTTCCTCAGGTCCAATTGATTGAAAAACTCGGCTTTCCTGCGGGTCAGCGCCGTGATGGCGTTCTCGACTTGGCCCGGGGTGAGGATTGAGGCGGCGCGGTTGCCCTCACGAGGTCCGAGTGCCTCCTCGATCTCCGCCGGCATGGCGCGGACAAAGCGGGCCTCGATTTCCACCATCACCACGGCGGACTGCCCG
>DASVRR010000068.1:0-2144 GCA_036388515.1 Chthoniobacteraceae bacterium
GCTGTTCCCGAAGGTGTTTCCATCGAGGAAAATGTTGCGCGCGACCGCCCGGCCATCCGCTCGGGCAAAGAGGTAAACGCCGAGGTCGAACTTGCGCGGAGCATCCGCGCGCTGCTGGCCTTCCACCGGAGTAGGTGTCGCCGAAGCCGCTTCGATTCCCGGTGTGCCGAAGTCATCCGGAAGATTCAGCCCGAACCGAAACTCGCCTCCGAGATTCGCGAACGTCTGCACGTTTCCAGCCGAAAATCCGAGATGCGGCAGGAACTCCCAATCCAGCCCGACGCGCCGTTCATGCCGCGGCCAGCGCCAGGTCGCTTCGTAAGCCAGAACCACTCCCAGCTCGTTGTGCAGCTGATTATCCCAGCCCTTCGGCACGTCCAGCCCGCGCGTCTCGTGCACGATCCGCTGAGCTTCCTCCGCATACGACCAGGAACCGACGACTCCGACGTTGAGATTCAGCGAATGCCGGATCTGCGCATTCTTCCAGACCACGCCGAATCCGAGATAAAGCCAGCCTCCGTACGGCCGATCATCATCCAGCCGCTCCAGCGCCTCGGTGTTGTCTGGCGTGTAAATATTCTGCCCGAGCGAGAAGGAGATGTTCTTCTGGAACGCCGGGTTATTGATGAAGGGAATTCGCTCCAGGACGGGCAACAGCAAACTCGCGTAAGGCGATTGCGAGTAACGCTCGAGGTCGATCGAACTCCAGCCGAGCTTTACGCCGTTGGTGTAATAACGGTCCGTCCCGGTGAAGAGATCGTTTTCGAAGTAAATGCTCAGCGTCCCGTGGTTGAGGTCGCGGCCGGCGAAACCGAGGTTCGGCGCGAAAAGGAATGCCAGGAGAAGGAGCCGAAGGAGGTGCATGCGGCGGTTATGGTAGTCGGCGATTTTCCGGAGTCACCGGCAAATCGCAGGCGAGTCGATCTGAGTTCAGCGTCATTGGCTCCGGAGCTATTCCGTCCGCAGCATCCTCAGCTCACCTTGCCGGAAACTGTCCCGCGCTCTGCCGCGAAACTCGTCGGCGCTCACCATCGTCGCGGTCTCCGCTGGCCACCGGTCCCACGCCAGAAGCAGGACAACTCCGCCATCCAACCCAGTCAGCGTCCAGCGACCCGAATCGCCGCTTCCGCGCGAGAAGCTGCCGTCCGCATGGATGCTCACGGTGTCCTTCCAGCCGGGATGCGAGCAGTCCCAATTCCCGACCACGCTCCAGGTTTTGTTCGCCGTCGCTGGTGCCAGATTCTTGGCCTGAACCAGGGTTTCCTGAGAGATCACCAGAGCGGGCCGGATGGAGAGCAGGGCGAGGATCAGGACCAGCGTGAGAGCGGGATTTTTCATAGGTTTCAAGGGGAGGCGCGCAGCGTGACAGGAAGCTCGCGTTCCTCAAGCTCGGTTCTTCCGATCTGCTTCCCGCTCCAGCTCCAGCCGGATCAATCCAACGCCCAAACCGTTTTTCCCGCGACAATCGTCCGCACCGCGCGGCCCCGGAGTTCCCGCCCGTGGAAGGGCGTGTTGCGGCTCCGGGAGAAACTCGCCTCGCGATCCACCGTCCACTCGAGTTCGGGATCGATGAGCGTGATATCAGCCACCGCACCGACCGAAAGTGTGCCGCGGTCGAGCCCGAGCAAACGCGCCGGTTCCACCGTCAGCAGCTCGATCAGGCGGTTCAGGGAAATCGCGCGGGTTTGATGGACAAGGATGTCCAGAAACAATCCCAGCTCGGTTTCCAGTCCCAAAATGCCGAATGGGGCGAGATCGAATTCCACTTCCTTTTCGTAGGTGGAATGCGGCGCGTGATCGCTCGCGAGGATCGTGATCGTTCCGTCGGCGATGCCTTCGATCAGCTCCTCGATGTCGTGCTGCGTGCGCAGCGGCGGATTCATTTTGAAGTTGGTATCGAAGCCGCGAATCGACTCGTCCGTGAGCGCGATGTGGTGCGGGCAGACTTCCCCACTGAGCTTTACTCCGCGGGAACGTGCTTCGCGCAAGAGGCGAACACTTCCCGCCGCGCTCAGGTGCTGGCAGTGAATCGGCGAGTCGCAAAGCTCGGCGAGAAGTGCGTTGCGCTGGACGATGATTTCTTCCCCAGCCGCGGGCCAACCCGGAAGCCCGAGACCGGCGCTCACCCGGCCTTCGTGCATGAC
>DASVRR010000069.1:0-8988 GCA_036388515.1 Chthoniobacteraceae bacterium
CCGACCTCGGCCGTCACTTTGAATTCCACTCCAGCATCTTTCAGCGTCGTCGCCATTGCGGCCAGGAATTGCGCCGTCGCCGGAGAACTCAGCACCCGCAAAGGTTCCGCAGCCTGGCTGGTTGCGGAACAAAGGTTCACGGCGAGAGCCAGGATGAGCGCAGCGAGAAAGTTGGGGAGCTTCACGGGACAAAAGTTTCCGCGGACTCTACCGGCGATCCGGCGGACGTCTAGGCCAGGAGAAACGCCGGCGGTTGTGCTTCCGCCGGCTGACCTTGCACCAGGATCCGTTTGAGCTGCCGCTTTCCGTCCTTCATCTCGACGAGGATCTCGAACGCAGCGAGATCGCCTTCCATCGCCATGTTCCAGGTGCGGCCGGCGATTTTCTCCGCATTCTGCGCGAACCACTTTTCCAATTCTTCCCCACCCGTTGCCGTTTGCTGCCAGAATTCCACGCGATCAAACGGCAGCTCGCGACAGCGGCCGATCACAAAATCGCGCTCCAGAAAGGCGAGGAGATTTCCCGCTTTCGGTCCGGCGTCGCGATCCAGCAAAACCCGGTAAAGCGCTTTGAAGGCAAGCGGTTGATCCACCGGCGTGAGTCGCGCCACCTCGAAGATTTTCGTCTGCAACGCATCGTCGTTCCAGGCCGTGCCCGGCAGCGCGTCGGCGAGCGCGTGGAGGAAACCTCGCTGCGCCGCAGTCAGCTCCTCAGCGCGTGCCGGCAAGGTTTCCTGGAGCTTCGTCTTCTCTTCTTCGCTCGCGTATTGCTCCACCCAGATTTTTGCGGAAGCAATCCGCGCATCGAGATGGCGACGCTCCAGATCAGTCAGCGGCGCGCCCTTGCGCTTTTCGATCTCGCGGACCGGATCGAGGTGCGGCATCTGCACGAGCGCGCTGACCAGCTGGAAGTTCGCGGCATAGTAATCGCCTTCCGGAGAAAGCTCCGCCAGCCGATGTACGAACGCCTCATCCGGGGTCGCGTTTTTCTCCCGAGTCGCGCGGCTGTGGAAGCGATCGAACTCATTGTAGAGCTTGATGATTCCTTCCTCTTTGGCGTCGAAGTTCACCGGCGAATTCGGTTTTGTCCGGATCATCAGGAAGCGCAACAACTCCGGCGGAAGCAGGTTCGCCATATCGCGCGCGCTCGCGCCGACTCCGCGGCTGGAAGACATTTTTGCCCCGCCGACGAGGAAGAATTCGTACGGCACGCGGAGCGGCGGTTTTACTTCCGGATAAATTGCGCGGAGGCACGCTTCGCTGACATCGCGCGAGCCGCCTTTGGTCGAATGATCCTTCCCCGCGCCTTCGATCGTCACCGGAAAGGCGACCCACTTCGCCACCCACTCGAGCTTCCACGGCAGCTTCCCGCGACCGTCGAATGGGGAAACTTTTCCCTCGTAACCGCACCCGCGGCCGAGATTCAGTTTCGTGTTCACACACTTGTCCACGCGGCAGGTGTAAGTGACTTCTTCCCCATCGTACGCGGAGACTTCCGTGGTGCCGATGCAGCCGCATTTTTCGCAGATCGTCTGGAAGGGAAACCAATGCGCCGGCCGGTCGCTGTTGGAGACTTCCTTGTAAACCCGGCGGACTTTTTCCGCCTCGCGGAGGATCCGGTCGATCGGCTCGTTGAACTGACCCGAGCGATAAATATCCCGCATCCGATAGCGCTCCACCTTCACCCCGAGCTCAGCAAAGACCTGCCAAAACTCAGCCATGTAATGCTCTGCCATGTCGCTCGCCGTGCCGCCGAGCGGAGCCGGCGTATTGCAGAGCGGCCAGCCGATGTATTGGCCAAAGTGTTCGTCTTCGCCCTTCGGGATTTCGTCCACCGGATCGAAGTCATCCACGCCAAAAAGATACCGCGCCTCAATGCCTTTCCCCTGCAACGTGCGGAAGATCGCGTCATGAATCAGCACGCCCCGCAGCGCGCCCACATGGACTCGCCCGCTCGGCGTCTTCGAGTCGTTGATAATCTGCGGGCCGCTGCACTTGGCAGCGATTTCTTCAGTCCAAAACATGGTGTGGAATTAAGGGAATCAAAGGTGAACCAAACTGGCGGAAGGCTGCGCGGAAGTGCGGGTTCTGTTCGAGTGCCGAGATCCGAACTTAGAGCGCGTTTAGGAAATCGTCACAGACAGAAAGCATCCGCAGATTGCGCCGATTAACGCCGATTCTTAGGAGTTGCCGTCTGCGGAAATCTGCGTCATCTGCGGACAGCAAACACTTCTGCCGAGGCCCTTTTGCATCCGGGCAAAATGCACCTACGGCGCGGGCGTTTCCTCCGCCGTCTTCGACGCACGCGCGATCGTCCACATTTTTTTGTTCTCCAGCTGCTGGAGCACCACCTGATCTTCCCGGAGGTCGATCACCTTGTAAGTCGCCGCGTCCTCGCCGGGCCACTTGAAGGTGTCGCCTTCCTTCACCTTCACCGACGAAGCGCCATCCGCAGAAGTCAGGACCGCGAACGAAGCCGCCGTCCGCGCCGGCATATTCTTGACCAGAGTCACGCGCTCTTTGCTGCCGGTGTCTTCCAGAATCACGGTCGAGCGATCGAGCGGATTGCCGCCTTTGTCGGTGTCCATGAGATGCTGCACTTTCGCGACTTTCAGCGGCAATCCCGACACGCTGTCCCCTGCTCGCACCGACTCCGCTTTGCCCGTCGCATCCGTCCGGCGGATTCGTGCGGTGCTGCCTTCCACTGACTCCAGGACCAACGGCAGCCGGACCTCGCTGAATTCTTTCAGCCGGATCGTTTTGTGAATGCCGGGACGCGAGCCGGGTTCGTGCGGGTTTGTATCGGCCAAAAACTCATCGCGGTTGCTGGAACCATCCCCATCTGGGTCCGCGTCGAGCATCGCCGAGTCGTTCAGATCCAGGTTGTTCTTCTTAAACCAGGCTTCGAATTCCCCGCTGTTTGGCGCTCCTCCCGTCGCCAGCCGCTGGTCTTCCGCAAGCGCGGCCAGCTCCGCGGATGGCGGATTCGCCGGAGCCGTCGGCGCTTCGGCCACCGTGGGCGGAACCTGTTCGCCGGGAGGCAAGGCGGCTTCCGCTTCTTCGGCCACATCCACTTCGGGCTCCTTTTTGCGGCAGCCATTCAGGATGAGCGCCGCAGCGACAACGAGAGTGAAACAACGGAGGAACCTCTTCATAAGCGCGCGGAGTGTATCCGGCGCCGCGCCGCTTCGCAATGCCCCGGTGCTCGGCTGCTGCAGCTCGGGCGAAAGTCCAGGGAGGGCGCAGCTTTTTGTCTCGCGACGGTGTCGTTTTGGATCAAAACAGGGGCCGGTTCATCCCTCCCATTTTCTTCCTCATGTCCCGCCGCACTTCTCCTCTTCTCGCAGCGTCGATTGGTTCGCTGTTCCTCTCCGCGCTGTTGGCCAAAGGCGAGGCGCAGACGCGGAAGATTCTCTTCTTCTCCAAATCCAGCGGCTTTGAGCATGAAGTGATCAGCTACCAGCAAGGCCAGCCGAGCTTTGCCGAAAAACAGCTCCTCGAACTCGGGAAGAAAAACCAATGGGCGTTCACCTTCTCGAAAGACGGCTCGCTGTTTTCTTCCCCGTATCTCCAGCAGTTCGACGCCGTTTTCTTCTACACCACCGGCGATCTCACCGCACCCGGCACCGACCGAAATCCGCCGATGACTCCGGCCGGGAAGCAGGCGCTGCTCGACTACGTCGCCAGCGGCAAAGGATTCGTCGGCACGCACAGCGCGACGGATACCTTCCACACCAATAACGAGGCGAAAAAAGGTCCCGAGCGTTACCGGAACTTCGGTCCGCTCGCCGACAGTTACGTGCGGATGATCGGCGGCGAATTCATCAAGCATGGCGACCAGCAAAAGGCGCGGATGCGCTGCGTGGACCCGAAGTTTCCCGGACTGGAAAAGTACGCCGCCGGCTTCGACCTCAAGGAAGAATGGTATTCGCTCAAGGACTTTGGGGAAGACCTCCACGTCTTGCTGGTGCAGGAAACGGAGAAGATGACCGGCATCGAGTATCAGCGCCCGGCTTTCCCCGCGACGTGGGCGCGGAGTCACGGCAAAGGACGCGTCTTCTACACCAGCATGGGTCACCGGGAAGACGTCTGGACGAACCCGATTTTCCAGGACGTGCTCGTCGGCGGCATCCGCTGGGCGCTCGGCGACGCGAAAGCCGAGATCAAACCTAACCTCAACCAAGTCGCCCCCGGCTGGGCACAAAATCCGCCCTTCCCGCCACCCGCGACTCCTGCAGAGGCGGCTCCTCGTTAGGCTAAGCTTCGCCACGTCCTTCAATGAACATCAAATTTGAGTGTCCAAACTGCGGCCAACGCATCGAAGCACCGCCGAACTCAGCTGGTCAGGGCGGGGTGTGCCCGGCATGCCAGCAACCCGTCCTCGTTCCGCAGCAGCCTCCACTGCCGAAATCCCTTCCTCAGCAGCGGAGCATTCCCCAGCGCGTCGAGCAGCACGTGGCGGAGGCTACCAATGGTTTGCGAAAATTCCTAAACGAGGAGCAAGACCCGACGATTGTACAAAAGATCCACACTCGCGCCTTGGAGATTTGCACCCAAGGTGAGGACGTCAAGTATATCGCGGTTCAGAAGAAACCAATTGTGACGTTAACTCCGGAGTCAGTAGTACTCACCAACAAGCGGATCATAATCTTCCGGCAGGGACTCCTCGGATCCAGCTTCCAAGACATTCCGTGGCGAGACGTTCAGGACATTCACGTTAAAGAAGGCTTGCTTGGCGCTACGTTTTCGGTCCAGCCGGTTGCCGAACATCCCGTTCACGTCGATAGCCTTCCAAAGTCTCAGGCGCGTAAGCTTTACCAGTTTGCCCAAGGAATGGAGGAGCAGGTTCACCACCAGCGTCGGCAGCGCGATCTCGAAGACAAGCGAGCCGCTGCAGGCGGGATTATGCTTGGAACCGCGGTCGCTGGCGGCGCACCCGCCGAAGATCCGGCGCAGAAGCTTCAACAGCTCAAATCCTTTCACGACCAAGGCTTGATCTCTGATCAAGAATATGAGGCCAAGAAAGCCGACATACTATCACGCTTCTAGTGAACTCCAACGTGGCGCTATCGGAATGGCCGCGCGTCACGATAGCTGCTAGTCGTTACCGAACAACCGCCTCAGCACGTAACGGGCAGAGAACTCAGAGCATCAAAACGCGTTCTCCGGATACGCGCCCATCTTCGGCGCGTCGGGATTTACTTCCGGACCGAAGTAACGCAAGACGACCAGCGGCTCGGTGGTGCTGAGGTTTTCGAAGGTCACGCCGGCTTTTGCTCCGGATTCGGCCGCGAAGTATTCGTCTTCGGTCAGCTCGTGGAAGCGGATGAGCTTCGGGGAATTCAGCGGCTGCCCGTTGATCTTCCCCACGCCTTGCACGCAGATCAATCCGTAGGCTCCGCGGTCTTGGATCGTCGCCTTGACTCCAGGCTCCACGGTCAATTCTTTGGCGGTGAAAAGCTGCTCGCCGTCGACCTTCCCATAGACAATCCAGCGATCGACAAAACCCTCGCTGCGCGTGTCCGCCACCGGCACCGGTTCGAGGTAATGATGATCCTTGAAATTCGGGTCCACGTTCTTCTCCCAGTCCAGTTGCTCCACGATGAAGTCGAGATCCTGATGTTTCTCCGGAGGCATGTCTTTCACCAGCAAAGACCAGGGAACTTCGCGTCCCTCCACGAGCGACTGATACATTCCGAAAACATCGGATCCCCACTGCGGCTCATAGGTGCAGAGCGAGCCCGGCGCGTGGAGAATGCAGGGATCGATCAGCCAGCCGGTGCCCGCTTTCAGCCGGTAAGCTTTGGAAAGATCGAGGATGCCGTTGTCGCCTTTGTTCCAGTTCTCCAGACATTTCCGCACCTGCGCTTTCGTCGTTCCGGGCTCGAAACCCATGAAGGTGTAAGGAAAATTATTCCCCACGTTGTTGTGCTGCGGCGGAAAGTAATACGACTCCGGTTTGCCCTCCTGACCGACCAGCCTGGCCTGCTCCGCCGACTGATGCATGTGGTGCGGAATCGGCCCCATGTTATCGAAGAACTTCGAGTAAACCGGCCACTTCCGATACTTGCTCCAGATTGCTTCCCCAATCAGCGTTGCGCCGGTTTCTTCCACCGCCTGCTGCAAGGTAAACCGCTGTTCCCCAGCCACGACGTAGCTCAAGCCTTCGTCCGGAACTCGCCCTTCATTGGCCGCCGGAGTGGTGCTGGCAAACCAGCGCTCATCGATGCCTCCGCGGTTCAAGCCGTAGGCGTAAAGATCGTCCGGATGCAGCTTCAGCCGTTTGCCTGGCTGGAGAAAACTCCGCGGAACCCAGCACGGCGCCAGCCGCAGCAAGCCGCCGGTCTTCTCCAGCTCGGCCTCGACGATTCGGCCGACGTTCTTCTGGACGGTTTTCAGCGAGGTCACGGTATTCATGCGGAGAGTTCTGGCGGGGAAAGAGTTCGCGGGGCGGCGGCGAGCGCAGCTTTATTCCAGCGGGCAGCAAGGCGGCGCGAGGAAAAAAGCCCGTCACGGGAGTGGTGCGATGCCTCGGTGCAAGCAGCGGGAGTCCGCCGTTAGGGAGCAAGGATGACGCGGAAGCGGATCAATCCGGGGAGCCCACGCGTCCCGCGTGGTGGTCGCCGGCGTCCCGCCGCGACGGACTTCCGTGCACCTCTCCCTTTCGAGCACGCCACCTCTTCGGATGCCGGGCGGAAGTTCGCGCGCGCGGGGACGCCCACGCCACCACGCGAGACGCGTGGGCTCCCCAGAGTCGCCGCGCCGCCAGTACACCCGTTTTCAGTTTTCGTGGGGAAGAAAAGTCTCCTTGCGCGATGCAAGGCCCGGCGGCCGCACCAGCGTCAGCTCGTCTTCTTGCTCCGCTTGCGAGGCGTTGCCTCCGGAGTGCTCGCAGCCTTCGGTCTTGTCGCCTTCTTCCGGCGCGGAGTCGCAGCGGGTTGCGGCTCGGCAGCTTCTTCCGCAGCTCCGTTCGCCACTTGCTCCGCAGCGGCCGCCGGAGCCGGCGCGTCCGCTGCAACCACGCTGGCCGCGCCATTTCCCTCCGCCGCATTCCGCAGGGCAGGAATCCGCGCGTAGCCGATGAAATCGACCCGCGATTTCTCCGCGCTGCCGGTGTCCGCCTTGGGCATTTTGAAATCGAAAACGCTCACGCCCCAGCGCTGGATTCCATTGTAGCTGCGGCCATCGCTTGCGCCGAACATCACGCGCTTCCCGGTCGCCTTTTCCGTGCCCAGATAAAGCATCACGTGGCTCACCGGAACATCTCGCGTGACCTGATAAGTCCCGGTCCAAAACATCAGATCTCCGGGCAAAAGATCATCGAACTCGAAGCTCTCCGCCTTCGTGCTGACCACCGCAAAGAACTGCCCCTTCTTCCGCGCCCAAACGTATTGCCCGCTCGAGTCGCGAGGCACATCCGGAAATCCGTGGGCGCGCAAAACGTAGTACATCGTCCCGCTGCAATCCATCCCGCCCTGCGCTGGATCGGCGCTTCCGTAAGCGTAGGTAAGGTTCCGCTTGGTCAGGTCCAAAGCGGCGGCGAGAACCGCCTGCACGCGCGGCGGTTGCGCGGAAAACTCCGCCAGATCGGTCGGCTCCAGCGTCGCCGCGGGAGCGCGCTCGCTGGTCGAAGCTGGCGTGCTGCTGGCGTTCTCCCGATCATACGACTTCGAAGCCGGGGTCGCAGTCGCGGCCGCCGCGGAATTTGTTTTTGGAGCGCTGGTTTGCTCCGGCGCCGCGGTGGATTCTGCTTCTCCGGGAAGCGCCGGCTCGTGCGGCGGCCGCGACTTTTTTGCTGGCGCTGGCGTCGTCGCCGGATCGGCAGATTCCGCCGGAGCTTTCGCAGACTTTCTTCCCGACGCGCTTGCCGCACCCTGGTTGCTTTTTTTTCCGGAAGCCGCCGCTTTTTCGGGTGCAGGTGTCGATTTGCTTTTCGCCCGCGGCGTTGTGCTGGAGCCGCTCTTCTTGGCGGTTTTGGTGGAAGTCTGAGCTTTCGCCAAAGGCGCAGCCAGGATCAGGAGAACGCCGCAAAGGCGCAGGAGGAAATTCACGCGGGAGGTTTGCACAGGAAACATCATTTGGCTCCAGCTAACTCCGCGAGCAAGGCTCGGTTCAGTCGAATCCCGGCATGGAAGTTTTCCAGCGGGAAGTTTTCGTCCGGAGCATGCGCGCGGCAATCCGGCAGAGCCAGGCCGAGGAGCAAGGTCTGGACGCCGAGCACTTGCTGGAAAGTGTTCACGATCGGGATGCTGCCGCCTTCGCGGATCAGCGCCACTTCGCGTCCGGGGAAAGCCGTCCGCAGCGCCCGTTGCGCCGCTTTCCCGTCGGCGGAATGCGGATCGGTGACGTACGGTTCGCCGCCGTGTCCGCCATGAAACTCCACGCGGACTCCGGGAGGAATCTGGCCGGAAAGATGCGCCTTCACTTTCTCCACGATGTCCTCCGGCTGCTGCGGTGGAACCAGCCGGAAAGTCAGCTTGGCAAAGGCTTCCTGGGGAATCACCGTCTTGCTCCCGACTCCCTGAAAGCCGCCGCCGATGCCATTCACTTCGGCGGTTGGCCGCGCCCAGGTTCGTTCCAGCGAGGTGAAGCCCGCCTCGCCCACCAACTCCGGCGCGCCGGTCACCGCGAGCAGCGCCGCATCATCCAGCGGCAATCTTCCCCAGGCGGCGCGTTCCCATTCGGCCAGCGGCGGAATGCCATCGTAAAATCCGGGCACCGCCACGCGTCCATCCGCGTGATGCAAACTCGCGACCAGCCGCGCGATCACCGTCGCCGGATTCGCCACCGCGCCGCCGTAAATCCCGGAATGCAAATCCATCTGCGCGCCGAACACACGGACTTCGAGCGCCACGATGCCGCGGAGGCCGTAGGTGAAAGTCGGCACGCCGCGCGCGACCATTCCGGTGTCCGAGATCGCGATGAGATCGCACGCGAGTTCTTCCCGATGCGCGGCAAGGAACGTCTCCAGGTTCGAGCTGCCGATTTC
>DASVRR010000070.1:0-3724 GCA_036388515.1 Chthoniobacteraceae bacterium
TGCCGACTTCGCGCGCCACGCGCGTGACCTCGGCGGCGAAGGAGTTGAGCTGATCGACCATCGTGTTGATGGTGTTCTTCAGCTCCAGGAACTCGCCGCGCACGTCGACCGTGATCTTCTTCGACAGATCGCCGCGCGCGACCGCCGTGGTGACGTCGGCGATGTTGCGCACTTGGCCGGTCAGGTTGTCGGCCATCAGATTGACGTTCTCGGTCAAGTCCTTCCACGTGCCGGCGACGCCGGGAACTTCAGCCTGTCCGCCGAGTCTTCCTTCCGTGCCGACTTCGCGGGCCACGCGGGTGACTTCCGACGCGAATGAGCGGAG
The DNA here is from genome assembly GCA_036388515.1 of Chthoniobacteraceae bacterium. Taxonomy (GTDB): domain Bacteria; phylum Verrucomicrobiota; class Verrucomicrobiia; order Chthoniobacterales; family Chthoniobacteraceae; genus Chthoniobacter. Next base: position 326 of record DASVRR010000070.1, read on the forward strand.
CTGATCGACCATCGTGTTGATGGTGTTCTTCAGCTCGAGGATTTCGCCTTTCACATCCACGGTGATCTTCCGGGAGAGGTCGCCTTTTGCCACCGCCGTCGTCACGTCGGCAATGTTCCGGACCTGGCCGGTGAGGTTCCCCGCCATCGAGTTCACCGAATCCGTCAAATCCTTCCACGTGCCGGCGACGCCCTTTACGTCCGCCTGACCGCCGAGCTTGCCTTCCGTGCCGACCTCGCGCGCCACACGCGTCACTTCCGACGCAAACGAACTGAGCTGATCGACCATGGTGTTGATCGTTGCTTTCAGCTCCAGGATTTCGCCTTTCACGTCCACCGTGATCTTCCGGGAAAGATCGCCCGCCGCCACCGCCTTGGTCACGTCCGCGATGTTCCGGACCTGTGCCGTGAGGTTGCCGGCCATTGAGTTTACGGAATCGGTGAGATCCTTCCAGGTGCCCGCCACGCCTTTGACGTCCGCCTGACCGCCGAGTCGTCCCTCGGTGCCGACCTCACGCGCTACGCGGGTTACTTCCGAAGCAAACGACCCGAGCTGATCGACCAGCGTGTTGATCGTGTTTTTCATCTCCAGAATCTCGCCCTTCACGTCCACCGTGATTTTCTTGTCGAGATTGCCTTGCGCGATCGCCGAAGTGACCGCCGCAATGTCACGCACCTGCGCCGTCAGATTGCCGGCCATCAGGTTCACGTTGTCCGTCAAATTCTTCCACGTGCCGGCGACTCCGGAGACTTCCGCCTGGCCGCCGAGTTTGCCTTCCGTGCCGACCTCGCGCGCCACACGCGTCACTTCCGAGGCAAACGCGCGGAGCTGATCGACCATGGTGTTGATCGTGATCTTCAGCTCCGAAATCTCGCCCTTCACGTCCACCGTGATTTTCTTGGAAAGATCTCCGTTGGCCACCGCCGTCGTCACGTCGGCAATGTTCCGCACCTGCGCCGTGAGGTTGCCGGCCATCGAGTTCACCGAATCCGTGAGATCCTTCCACGTTCCAGCGACTCCGCCGACTTTTGCCTGGCCGCCGAGCTTGCCTTCGGTGCCGACTTCGCGCGCCACACGTGTTACTTCCGACGCAAACGAACTGAGCTGATCGACCATGGTATTCACCGTGATTTTCAGCTCCAGAATTTCGCCCTTCACATCCACCGTGACTTTCTTGGAAAGATCCCCGTTCGCGACTGCCGTCGTCACCGCGGCGATGTTCCGCACCTGAGCCGTGAGGTTGCCCGCCATCGAGTTCACCGAATCGGTCAGATCCTTCCACGTGCCCGAGACGCCTTCGACTCGCGCCTGACCGCCGAGCTTTCCTTCCGTTCCCACCTCACGCGCCACACGCGTTACTTCCGAGGCGAACGACCGGAGCTGATCCACCATCGTATTGATCGTATCCTTCAGCTCCAGAAACTCGCCCTTCACATCGACCGTGATCTTTTTCGCCAGGTCGCCGTTCGCCACCGCCGTCGTCACGGTTGCAATGTTCCGCACCTGACTGGTCAGGTTGCTCGCCATCAGGTTCACGTTTTCGGTGAGATCCTTCCAGGTGCCAGCCACGCCGCGCACTTTCGCCTGACCGCCGAGCTTTCCTTCCGTGCCCACCTCGCGCGCCACACGCGTGACTTCCGAGGCAAATCCGCTGAGCTGATCCACCATCGTATTCACCGTCTTTGCCGTGCGCAAAAACTCGCCCTCCAGCGGACGCCCGTCGATATCCAGCGCCATGGTTTGGCCCAGATCGCCTTTAGCCACGGCACCGATCACGCGCGCCATTTCGCTCGTGGGATGCACCAGATCGCTGATCAGGTCGTTCAGCCGTCCGGCCGATTGCTGCCACGCGCCGCTCACATCGCCGAGCGTCGCGCGCTGCGTGATCTTCCCGTGTTTTCCCACCACGTCGCTGATGCGCTCCAACTCGTGGGCGAGCCGCTGATTGAGTTCCACGACGTCGTTGAAGGTGTCGGCAATCCGCCCCGTGAGTCCGCGCCAGCCGACCGGCAGACGTGCGGAAAAGTCGCCTTTCTTCAGGGCAAGCAGCGCCTCCAGAAGCGAGACGAGGTCGATCTCGCTCGAGTCCGCACCATTTCCATCTCCGCCGTGAGGCTCGATGATCGCGGTGGTGCGTTTGGAAGAAGCGGAAGCTTTGGTTTTCATTTCGAAAGTCGCGGGGTGGCCATCAGGAGCAGATGATCTGCCAAAGGCGGAGGTTGTGAGTCTTTGCGCTTAACGTAGAGCGCTAATTCCGTCCAGTTGGATTCAGGAAATAAAGCGACCGCCCGGCTCTGAAGTCGATTCAGGCCCCGATCTTCCGGTCTGGGGAAGCTTCCAGCTCGGGCAGCTTGCGGACGGCTCGGAGGAGCAGTTGGGAGTCGGGCGCGGCGGCGGCATAGCGCACCTCCGCGTAGAGCTGAGCGATGGAGCGGATCGCGTCGCCTTGAACTCCAAACGACGAGGCGGCACGCTCGCCAAACGCGATTGGTCCTTCCGCTGGAAGACGCGGAACTCCCGCACGCGCCAGACGGCGGCAAAACTCGGACCAGGCCCGACTTGCCGGATCGCCTCGACGCCGCGTCGGACGGCGCAGCCAAAACGCGATCACCGCCAGCAGCAACATGATCACGACTCCAGTCCACGTGAGCACTTCCAGCCAGCTGGCTTTCGCAAAACCAATCAGCTCGAAGAAGGAGCGCTGACTTTCCTCATCGAAGTTCAGGACCCGCAGCTCCCAATAGTGATTCACGCTGTCCCAGGCGAGTTGCGCTTCGCGCATCATTTCCCGCCAGCCGAGGGCGACCGCCGAACCTCCGGACGCGGTTTCTTCCCCAGCGGTGGCCTGCGATTGCAGGTAGGAAGCAAGCCCCGAGCTGATCCGCTCGGGAGCAATCGCCTCGGTGGGATCGACGCGTCTCCAGCCGATTCCTTCCAGCCAAACCTCGACCCAGGCGTGCGCATCGCTTTGCCTCACGATCACGTAATCGCCAAGCCGGTTGGGATTGTTTTCGCCTCCGAGATAGCCAATGACGATGCGCGAGGGAACGCCAGCCACTCGCATCAGCGTCGCGAAAGTCGCGGCGTAATGCTCGCAGAAACCGACCCGGCGCTCGAAAAGGAATTCGTCCAGCGGAGCTTCGCCGTAAGTGCCTGGTTCGAGCGAGTAGCTGAACTTTCCCGCCCGGAAATGTTGCAGCGCAAGGTTGACGAGTTCTTGCGGCTCCGACGTTTTGCTGGTCCAGGAAGCGACCAGTTCCCGCACCCGCGGGGAAACACCCGGCGGAATCGCGGTCGCTGCGACGCGATGCACTTCAAGGATTTTCGTTTGCTGGTTTTCGGGCCGCGAGACGACCTCGTAGCGGAAGGTATTGAAGATCAGCCGCTGGCGCTGGATAT
>DASVRR010000071.1:0-7726 GCA_036388515.1 Chthoniobacteraceae bacterium
CTTTTGGCTGATCCATGAAGAGCGCGAAGATCACGATCGCCGACACCACCAGCGAGTGCAGCGCGAGAAAGAATCCATACCAATGATCCGCGATGGCAAAAGTGATCAGGAACAAACCGAGCGCGACCACCGCGCTGACCAGGCGCTCGCGGAAGAGGCCAGTGGCGCGGGAAAATTCGCGGTAACAAAGGGCCGCCAGCACTCCCACGGCGAGGATCGCCAGGAGTCGTCCAGCGACCAGCGGGAGCACCATCAGAGGCGTCAGGACGAGCCACGATTTGTAGCGCAGCCAGAGATCGCTGCGCAGCGCCGGAGCAAGCGGCCGCGCCTTCTCCAGAGCGAGGAAGATCACCGGCGTCAGCGCCAGCGCAGCGGCGAGACTGACCAGAATCCAAAACGTCACTGGATGAAGGCCCCAGATCATCCGGAACCTCTGGCGCGGAGGAAGCCCGCAATGAACGCCAGCCGCCGGATCGCGGTCACCGCGCCGCCGACGATTACGACCGAAAGCGCCAGCGTCACAAAGGAAAAGGCACGCGGGCCGAACGCTGCGGCCGGCCAGACTGCGGAGAGCACGCAGGCGAGCGTCAGCAACGCCATCCGGTGCGGCTTGGCTTGCGGTCCGAGGAAGCATTGTCCCGCGCCCGCGCTGGCGCCCAGCGCTCGCACATACGCGACGAAGAACGCCATCAAAGCCGCACCGAAACCAAGGATTGGCGAACTCGCTGCGGCGAAACCGGCGCCGATCAAAGTGGCCGCATCCGAGACGCGGTCCGGCGCTTCGTTCCAAATATCGCCGGTCGGACCGCCGCGGCGACCTTCCACAGCGACAAGTCCGTCCAGCAGATTGGCCGCAAGCCGGAGCTGGATGAACGCGGCGGACGCCAGCCACCAAAACCTTGCTTCTCCGGAAGAAACGCCAGCCGTGGCCGCGAGCGTCAACCCAGCCGCGGCACCGAAAACCATGCTCGCGGCCGAAATCGCATTGGGAGAAACCCCCGCTCGCACCAAAGATCCTGCCAGCGTGCGGAAGAAGGCAACGTCACGGCTCTTCAGCGGACGACGGGAGGCGGGCTCGAGACTTGGCGTGTTCAACTGCTGGCTGAACTACGCGGTGTCGGGAGGAAAGGCCATCCTTCTAAAGACCGGGAAGAAGGAGCGCGGAAGATCCGGCCTTCACTCCGGAGTCGGTCCGAACCATTTCTTCTGGAGCTCCTCGATGAACCCGCGCTCGTTCAAAGCGAGAAGCGCGCGGTTGATCGGCAGCCGCAGCGGACTGTCTTGCTGAAGTCCGACGCCGTAGAATTGCTTCTCGAACATTTGCCCGACCACGCGCAACCGATTGCTCGCATTTTTTGTCAGGTAATATCGGAGCACCGGCGCGTCATAAACCACGGCTTTGATGTCCCCGGCATTGAGTGAAGCCACGGCAGACTTGATGTCGCCGAAGGTCGAGACCTTCGCGTTATTGTTCCGGAGCCAGGTCTCCGCCGTGCTGCCTGCGAGCGTTCCCACCGTGCGCCCCGGAAGATCCGCCGGCCCACTGATCTCGCCAGTCAGGCTGTTGACCGTCATCTCCGTGGTCACGGCAGCGGTGAAGTAGGCAATCAAGACGATGCTCGCGAGCATCCAGACGATGGCGACGATCCGCGCGGGAATGCCCATCGGGCCCTTGGATTCGCAGCCGCCGACGAAGAGCACGCTGATCGTCCACCAAAAGGATTCCCAAATCCCGATCCCGTAACTTTCCGGATACATCTCGGTGTTGTGCCGGCGCTCAAACCACCAGACGACATGCGAGATCGCGAGCATCACCAGGAGGAGAATGCCGACGAGTTTCAGCGTGGTCCAATTGAAGAAGGTCCCGAGCAAAGCCAGCGTGGAGCCGCCGCCCGCTGCGGTGTCTCCCGCGACCATGATTTGCAGACCGGAATCGTAAAAAGGCTGGGAGAAATCCATGAACGCGTGACGCTCGGCCGTGATGCTCAGCGCAGCCATGGCTACATCCGCTTCGCGCGCCTTCAGGGCGTCCACCATCTGCGGCACGGTCTCCAGATTGCGCAGCTCGAACTCCAGCCCGGCCTCTTTGGCAATGGCATTCCAAAGGTCGATGCTGAAGCCGACGGTTACCCCATCTTCGGTGAAGGAGAAAGGTTCCACCGGCTTGGTGACCACCCGGAGTTTGTCCGCAGCAAAGCTGGAGTTGCTGGCGAAGCAAAGCAGCCCGGCGAGGGCAATCCGGAGGAAGGAATGGATCATGGCCGCTCCTTATGTGGAGGCCCGGTCCAGCTGTCAACCTGCCTCAGGTCCGCGGAGAATCGTCACCTCGCGTGGTTCGATTCCGATTGGTCGGTGAGCTGCATCTTGATCTCGTAATGCGCGGCGGAAATGCAGCCTCCGAGGATGATCAGCGAGCCGCTCAGATAGATCCACATGAGCAAAGCGACGATCGATCCGAGCGTGCCGTAGAGGGCGTTGAAGTTCCCGATGTTGGTGGTGTAGAGGACGAATCCGTGCTTGAGCAAATGCAGGCCCAGCGTCACGTGGAGGGCAGCAATCCAAACCTCGCGAAAGGTGGTGCGCCGGCGCGGCGCAAACTTGTAAAACATCACGAAGCCGTAAAAGAGAACCACCGGCGCCACGAGGAACTGCAGGATGCGGAAGAGATCCTTAAACCAAAGGAAATCGAGTCCGACCTGCCACGAATGCTTCCAGTAGAGATGCTCGATGTGGTTCAGGACGGCGGGGATCAATATGCCCAGCAAAAGCGCGCTGGCCAGAATCCCGGTCATGAAGAAGTTTTTGATCGGGAGCCGCCACCAGGAATATTCCTTGGTTCCCCACGCGCGGTTCACGCCGTGCACCAGCGCCTGGAAGAAACGGAGCGCGCTCCAGGCGAGCACGGCAAACGCAATGATCCCCGCGCTGCCGCGTGACTGCACGACGCCCTGGATGGTTTCGGTGATCAACCGGGAAAGCGCTTGATCGATCGGCATGTAATCCGCCACCGCCGAGGTGATCCGCATCGTCGCGACATCGCGGTTCCCGAGGAACTTCGTAAACACGCTGATCAGGAGCACCACCAGCGGGAAGATCGCGAAGAAGGCGTAGTAGGCGAATGAGGCCGCGCGTTGCTCCCCATCCGTTTCGTCGTACTTAATGAGCGCCCGCCAGATCACGCCGCCCGCCTTCCGCAGCTTGCGCGTCAGCCAGGGGGCGGCGCGGGTGCGGAGTCGGTACGCGAGATTCATCCGCGCGACTGTAGTGGAGAAGATTTCCTGCTGCCAACCCTGCCGCGTCTTGCAGATGCGAGACCTACGGCTAGCGAAGCGCGACCATGCCGGACCCCGAGCCGACAGCCAAGATCAAAAAGCCCAAACGCAGCTGGTTCCGCCGCCTGCTGCGCTGGGTCGGCGTGTTGTTGCTCCTCCTGGCGATCTTCCATCGGCCGCTCTTTCATTTCACGGTTCGATTCGCTCTGCGCATGGCGGCCGCGCGATCCCACGTGACGCTGGATCTGCGCACCTCGGGGACGATCTTCACGAATCTCACCGTCGCCGGAGTGCACGCGCGTCCGGATGGAAAGGGCGTGACCCCAATCCGCGCGATCGACATCGAGCGCGTCCGGCTGGATTACAGCATCCCGGCGCTGATCAAGGAAGGGATTGGCGAGTTCCTGAGCAGCTACGAAGTCCATCAGGCGACGCTGGAGTTTGAGGCGCAGCCGAGCAAAACGAAGGAAGAGCGCAAAGAGAAAGTCGAGATTGCGAAGTTGCTGAATGACATCCTCGGCCAACCGGCGGCCTACTCGGATCGCGTTCTGATCAATCACTTCAGCATCGTCGTGCATGCGCCGGAAAGCCTCACCGAAGTGCGCGATGTGGAGCTTTTCCTCGACCCGGAAAAGCCCGGTTACTTCCGGATCGCGCGGCTCGCTGCGCCCGGTGTTCCGCTCTGGGAGAATCTCGCCGCCACGACGAGTTACGTGAATCGCAACCTCTTCATCCGCGAGCTGCGTCTCGGTCCGGAGCTAGCCTTCCAGGAGATTAATTTCGACGCCTCGCGGCGGGCGGAAAACAAAGGCAGCATGACGCTCAAGGCGCAGGCCTTTGGCGGCCAGGCGATCATCTCGCTCGCTGGGGAACAACTCGCGAAGAAGGGCGAAAACCTGGAGCGCGGATATGCGACCACGCTCACGGTGGACATTTCCGACGTGGCGATCGACCGCGCGGCCGCTTACTTCCGGGCACCGGCGCCACCGGCGGGAAAACTGGCGAACTTCTCCCTGCTCTTCACCGGCGAGCCGGAAAAACCGCGCACCTGGAACGGTCATCTCAACACCCGCGTGGAGACGATTTCCGCAGGCGCGGCGAAGATCGACGTCGTCCGCGTGGCGTCGGAGTTTTCGGAAGGCTGGGCAAACATCTCCGCGGTCGATCTGGCCGCGGGAGGAAACACCGTCAGCCTCAGCAGCAAGATCCGTCTGCCCGAAACGGTGAACGACTTCCGGAAGACCGACGTGGACGCAACGCTGAAGATTGCCGCCGCGGACCTTCCGGCGCTGACGGGTCCGTCGCCCCAGCCGATCACCGGTGCGGTGAACGGAGGTGGAACGGTTTCCATGCGCGGCGGCCTGCTCACGGCAGCGCTCGATGTAAATGCGGAGCAAATCGCCGGCCGCGACCTCAACGTCGAAGCCGGCAAGCTGGAAGTCCGCCTCACCAAGCGTCTCGATCCCGCACCGCCGTCGGCTTTGCATGCGCTGGATGGAACAGTCAGCGGCGAGTTTTCCGGGCTGCGATTTCAGACGTTCAAAGGCGGTTCAGTTCGGCTGAATGTCGAGTCCCTGAACGATCTCATCGATCTCCAGGCGAGTCTCGACGCAGCTGAGAATCAGGTGGCTTTGAAAACCCGGGTCCGTCTTCCGCAAGGGGAACACGCGGCGCTGCTCGCGCGCAGCGACGTGGACGCCGACTGGCAGATTACCGCGCCCAATCTGCCCGTGCTGACCGGCATGCTTCCGGATCCGATCAGCGGCTCGGTGAACGGCAGCGGCAAGGCCTCGATGCGTGCCGGAGTCCTCACGGCGAACGGTTCGGTGGCCGCGGAGAAACTCGCGAACAAGGATCTCGGAGTCGCCGCGGGGAAGATCGCCTTCGACGTCACTCGGCAGATCGATCCTCCGCCGCCCTCAATGTTCGATGGTTTGGCGGGGAAGGTCAGCGCCGACCTCTCCGCGTTGCGTTTCCAAACCTTCACCGCGGACTTGATCCGACTCGATGGCGAAACGCTGAACCGGGCAGTCAAACTCAGCGCGTTGGAATTGCGTAGCGGCGAAAACTTCATCACCGCCGCGGGCACGGCGGAGCTCCCGCGGGATCCGAAAAACTTCGCTCAGATGCCGGTGGACGCGCAGTTTCAAATCCGGGTTCCGCAACTCGGTGCCTTCGGCGTGGTGGTGAATCGGGAAACTCTCGGCGGTCGGCTGGAAGGCGATGGAACCTTAAAGATGGTCGAAGGTGGTTTGGCTGGCGGAATCAAACTCGACGGCGCCGATTTCACCCTCGGCGGATTCAAAGCGCAGCGACTCGCGGTGAAAGTGGATGTCGCGAACAATGAAGCGGTCATCGATCAGTTTGCGCTGCAGATTGATCCGGCGAACCAGATCGCGATCACGGGGAAGAGCGGAGTCGCCCAACCTTTTGCCTATGAAGCAGGGCTGGCGATCGACTTCAAAAGTCTTTCGGCGCTCCAGCCGCTGCTCGATGCGCTGGGGCAAAAGAAGGCCATCGCCGGCGTCTTCGGCGCGCAGTGGAGCGGCCGCGGACAGGTGCAGCCGCAAGCTCATTCCGGCGAACTCAAGGTCGAGCTGAGCAAAGCGAAGTTTGGCGATCTGGATTTGCGAGAGATTCGCTTTGCCGGACTTTACACGCCGGAATACGCCGAGTCGCAGCCGTTCCGTTTCGTCACGGGGAAGACCAGTCTGGAAGGCGTGATCGAGTTTCGCGAACGCAAGCTCCGCCTGCGCGACTTGAACCTGTCGCAAGCTGGAACGCAGGTGCTCAGCGGTTACGCGCTGCTGCCGTTCAGCCCGGGCAACGCCGCCGAACGAATTCCGATGAACGAACGCCTCGCCGTGAACATCAGCACGACCAAGCTCGACATTGATCAACTGCTCGCGAGCTTCGGCCAAACCTCGCCGGCCGCTGGAACGATCACGGCAAATCTCCTGGCTGGCGGCACGCTGTTGAATCCGTTCGCGCACCTCAAAGTGGTCGGCGAGCGGCTGCAGGGAAAGGCCGCGAAGCAATTCGATCCGGCGGCTTTGACGCTCGATCTGCACTATTCGGAAAAAGACCTGACGCTCGCCGCGACCGTGAAGCAGCCGCAGATCCAGCCGCTGACCATCAAAGGCCGCGCGCCGCTGGATCTGGAAGCAACGATCCAGAACAAAAAGCTGGATCCAAACCTTCCGCTCGAATTCGTGGCGCAGCTGCCGACTTCCTCGCTCGCTTTCATCCCCAAGGTTGTTCCGGCAGTTCGTCGGATCGATGGAACCGCCGGACTGGATGTTCGAGTCGGCGGCACGGTCGGCAAACCCGTCTTCAGCGGCGGCGCGGCGGTGGAGCTAAAAAACGCGCGGCTCGTGAATGAAAACGTTCCGGTGGTGGGAGCGTTTCGCGCGAAGCTCGCCTTTGCTGAAAACACCCTGAACTTCCAGACCTTCGAAGGCGAAGTCGGCGGCGGCACCTTCAAGCTCGGCGGGAACATCGGGCTCGCGAATCCGAAGGATCCAATCTTCGCGCTGCGGCTGCAATCCGACGAAGTGCTGGTGAAGCGCGACGACGCCATCACGATCCGCGCGGATACTGACGTGAAGCTCGACGGACCGCTGACCGCCGCCGCAGTGAGCGGGACGCTCTACATCGTCCACAGCCGGTTTTTCAAAGAGATCGATATTCTCCCGATCGCGCTCCCCGGAAAACCCAAACCCGTGCCGAAGTCCGCGCAAACCGGACCGACCACGGTTTCTTTTCCGGAAGCTCCGCTGCGGGACTGGAAATTCGATCTGGCGATCAAAACTCGGGAAGACGATCCGTTTCTGATCCGCGGAAATCTCGCCAACGGCGCGGCTACGGTGAATCTCCGGCTCGGCGGAACCGGCCTCGCGCCTTATCTGGAAGGCACGGTGAACATCCGCCAGTTTCTTGCGACGCTTCCTTTCAGCAAACTGGCGATCACCAGCGGGTTCCTCGCCTTCACGAAGGACCTGCCTTTCCAGCCGACCATGGAACTCCAGGCGGAATCCACGGTGCGGAACTATCTTGTCCACGCCTTCATCTACGGGAAGGCCACCGATCCGCAGGTGACGCTAAACAGCGAGCCGCCGCTTCCGCACGCGGACATCGTTTCGCTGCTCGCGACGGGGACGACGACCGCGGAACTCGGCGGCAGCGCCAACGCTTTGGCGAGCCGCGCGGCGGTGCTCGCGATCAAGCAGCTTTACCAGAAGATCGTGAAGTCGAAGACGCCGCCCGCGCAGCAAAACGCGGACACGGGTTCGATCATGGACCGCTTCGACTTTGAGGTCGGCGCGGTGGACAACCGGACTGGCGGTCAGGAGGCAACTGCGCGGTTTGAGTTGAACAAGCAGATTTATTTGCTGGGTGAAGTCGGCGTGGATGGAAACTTCACAGGGAGCCTGAAATACCTCATTCGTTTCCGG
>DASVRR010000072.1:0-16029 GCA_036388515.1 Chthoniobacteraceae bacterium
CCTCGATCGCGATCGCACTCGCCGCCTCGCTGGTCAGGTGCAGGAACGCCGGCGGAGTGTCTTTTCCTTTCAGGTCGATGGTCCGGAAATGCTGCCCGCAGATCAGCGGGGAATCGACCAGCGTCCGCAGCGTTTCCGGAAGAAAGCTCGTTCCTTCCGCAGCTTCCTTTTCCGCCCGCAGCGCCGATCCCCATTTCCATCCGGAAGGCAACTGGAGCCGCAGGCTGGCGTTCGTGGAATCGATCGACGTTCCTTCCGGATAAAGCAGGACGGTGTTCCAGTTGATCACGCCGATGAGCGAATTGCCGAAGCTGTCCACTCCGGAGGAATTCACCGACGGCTGGTTGCAGATGTAATCGAGCTTGGCGATCACTCGATCTGCGCCCGCCGGAACAGTGAGGAGAAAGCGATTGAGTTCCTCATCATCCCGACGCCACGGAATCGGTTCACCCTTGGCCGTTTCAAACCGGAGACCGGCGAGATTTTGCGATGGTCCCGCCGGCGCGTGCACTCCGGGAATCCACTTCGGATACCACAAAACGAGTTCTCCCGGCGCGGCTGGAATTTCGATCCGCGCATGCAAAAGCGCGCGGTTCAGCTCGCGCGCATCCACATCCAGCTTGATCACTCCAGGCGCGGCATTCGCTGTGGATAAAATCGGGCCGCCGATGAGCGCGGCAGCGAGCAGAGGCAGGAGCAAAGCGGGAACTTTCATGAATGCGGGAGTTCTCCTTCTTTGCGCGGATGAAGGCAAGCGGCCGGTCATCGACTCTGCGGCTGCGGAACACCGCTCTCGTGCGGAACAAACCGGAACAGATGTTCAGTGAAAGCGTCGCGTGCGGATTTCGCGGGAAAACTGCGCAACGGGACAATGATCACGGCCATCGTTTTCAAGACGATGAAAAGGTGATCCTCGGTTTGAATCACGCGGGAGACCGCTTCCCAACGGACGGAAAGGGTATGGTGGGCGCTGGTCTCGGTAACCGCCTCGGGAGTCACTTCCAGCGTGTGATGTCCCAACGCCGGATCCGTCGGATCCGCGGGGACGGCTTCCCGAGCATTCTTTACCGTCTCGTGTCGGAGCGCGCTTCCTCCGAGGGCCGCAATCACCAGGAAAAGCAGGCCACCAATCACCGTCGGAGCAATCCACTCACGCGTGACCAGATAGGCCGCGCCTCCGGCGACGAAGGCGGTGGTCAGCGCCATCGACCGCGCTTGCTTCCTAATGGCGCCGGCGACCTGAGGAAAGTTCAACGACTCTCTCGCCAACGCGGTGAAATCATCCAGAGTCGTCTCGTATTCGATCTTCATCCTCGAGGCCGACTTTACCCAGACGCCGCGAACCCACAACCGTCTCGACGCGAGCTCTTTATCGGGTCAGTTTTGTTTACCCAAACGGAGTAGTTGCAGACCTTCCGCGCCAATCCGAAGCTGCGCTCCCGCCAGACTTCTATGATCGAGCCCACTCCCCTCAGTCGCCGTGAAGCGCTTAAACGCGTGATCGGCCTTTCCATCGCGCTGGCAGCTCTGGACATGCCGGCGTTTGCGCAGACTCCGGTGCGCGGGATCGGCACGGATCCCAATTTGCTCAAGAAGGAGATTCCGTGGCCGCGGATTTTGACTGCGGAAGAACGGAAGACCGTGACTGCGCTCGCCGACTTAATCATCCCGGCGGATGAATTCGGACCGGCTGCAAGTGCCGTGGGCGTGCCGGACTTTATCGATGAATGGGTGAGCGCTCCCTACGACGTGCAGCAGGCGGATCTGAAAGTCATCCGCGCGGGTCTCGCCTGGATCGACCAAGAGTCGCAGAAGCGCTTCAGCAAAGGATTTGCCGACGTCGGGCCGGATCAGCAAAGCCTGATCCTGGATGATGTGGTGAAGGAAGGAACGCCGCAGCGGGCGCAAGCTTTCAGCTTCTTCCGCGTCTTCCGCGATCGCGCGGCCGGCGGCTATTACTCGACCCTGGAAGGTTGGAAGGCGATCGGCTACGTCGGGAATGTTCCGATGGCGGAATTCCCCGGACCTCCGCTGGAAGTCTTGAAACATCTGGGTCTCGCCTAATTCTTCCCGAGATCCGCGGCGCCATGCCTCCATTGCCCGCGCCTTTCTTCTTCTGAGTTTTTCTCCCCATGGCTCTCATCACTGCCAGTAAAACTGCTCCTCGTTACGATGCCATCGTGGTCGGTTCCGGCGCCGCCGGCGGCATGGCCGCGCATGTCCTCACCGCCGCTGGCTTGAAGGTGCTGATGATCGAGGCCGGCCGCAATTATGACCCGCTGACCGAAACGCCGATGTTTCAGAGCAACGCGGATGCTCCTCTCGGCGGCGCGAGCACTCCGGACAAACCGAACGGCTTCTTCGATGCCACGGTGGACGGCGGCTGGGTGGTTCCGGGTGAACCTTATGTCGTCAAGGCAGCCGACGGCGTCTGGGCGGAAGGCAAGGTGGATAACCGGATGCAGACGAAGCAAAACTTCATGTGGTGGAGGTCGCGCTCGCTCGGGGGAAGAACCAACCATTGGGGCCGCGTTTCGCTCCGGATGGGTCCGTATGATTTCAAACCGAAGAGCCGCGATGGACTCGGTTTTGATTGGCCGATCGGCTACGACGACGTCGCGCCGTATTACGACAAGGTCGATCAACTCATCGGGATCTTCGGTTCCAAGGAAGGCCTGGAGAACAATCCAGACAGCGACTTCTTTCAGCCGCCGCCAAAGCCGCGCGCTTACGAGCTTTTGATCCAGCGCTCCGGAGCAAAGCTCGGCATTCCGGTGGTTCCCTCCCGGATGGCGATCCTGACCAAGCCGCTGCCGGGCCGCGCGCCTTGTTTCTATGCGACGCCGTGCGGACGCGGCTGCTCGATCAAAGCAAACTTTCAGTCCACAACCGTCCTCATTCCGCCGGCGATGGACACCGGCAATCTGGATCTAATCACCGACGCGATGGTGCGCGAAGTGACCATGGGGAAGGACGGCAAAGCGACCGGCGTCAGTTTCATCGACAAAGCCAGCGGCCAGGAAATGCAAATCAAGGCGCGTGTCGTGATCCTTGGAGCCAGCGCATTGGAGAGCACGCGGATTCTCCTCAACTCACAATCGCCCTCCTTCCCGCAAGGGCTGGGCAACAGCAGCGGCCATCTCGGTCGCTGGCTCACCGACAGCACCGGCGGATCGCTCAACGGACAGGTGCCGGCGCTCGAAAATTGTCCGAGCTACAACGAAGACGGCGTCTCCGGATTCCACCTTTACGCGCCTTGGTGGCCCTTCAAGGATCAACTCGCCGGCAAGCTGGGCTTCCCGCGTGGCTATTACATGGGCTGGAGCGGCGGCAAAGGAATGCCAGGACTCGGGACGTATCTTCCCAACGCGAACTACGGCACCGCGATGAAGAAGGACGCGCGGCGTTACTACGGTTCGTTCGTCAATTTTCACGCCCGCGGCGAAATGATCCCGAACGAGCAAAGCCGCTGTGAGTTGGATCCCGAGAAAAAGGATCGCTGGGGCATTCCGGTGCTTCGGTTCCATTTCCAGTGGAGCGATTACGAGCTGAAGCAGGCGCTGCACATGCAGCAAACATTTGCTTCGATCATCGAAGGAATGGGCGGCAAAGTCAGTGGCCGCGTCGAGACAGACGGGCGCCGGGCGATTACCGCCGGTGGCTCGGTGAATCACGAGATCGGCACGACTCGGATGTCCGCCACGGCTCAGGAAGGCGTGGTCAATGAATGGTGCCAGACGTGGGATTCACCAAACGTCTTTGTGGTGGACGGCGGTCCTTTTGTCTCGAATCCCTACAAAAATCCCACGCTCACCATCCTGGCTCTCGCCTGGCGCGCTTGCGATTACGTGATGGCGGAGATGAAGAAGGGGAATCTCTCCTAAACTCCAAGCCGCACGGCTGGGGATGAATCGTCGGAGTTAGCCCCGCCGACGGACTGGGGAAGAAACCGCCTCCCTTGCGATCAGCGAGTGCCTCCGCTACAGCAAAAGGCGATGGCGCATCCGCACGAGAACCCAAGTCCCGAAGCACACTACGAAGCGGCGTTGCAGACGCTCCGCGCGCATCAGCATCGGATCACCGAGCCGCGCAAAGCGATTCTCGCCGTCCTCACGCGGGAACACGGTCCGTTTACGTCCGAGGAGCTGCATCAGCGCATGGACAAAGGCGTTTGCGATCTTGTGACGGTTTACCGTTGTCTCGCCGCCATGGAAGAGATCGCGTTGGTGCGGCGATGCGACTTCGGGGACGGCTCCTACCGCTACGAATTCAATACCGGCGAACATCACCATCACCATATCATCTGCCGCTCCTGCCAAGGCGTGGAGACGCTCGATTTCTGCGTGGCCGATGGCTTGGAGCGCATGGCTCGGCAGCTCGGCTACGCGAGGGTGACGCATACGCTGGAGATCTTCGGCGTTTGCAAGAAGTGCCAGACGCTCGGGTGAAAACCATGCGGATGAAAGTCGCGGGTTGTTCGGTGACTGGCTGGTTCTTTTGCTTGCTGCTCACGTTCAGTGGGAATCCCGGCGCCGCCGGGTTGGACGAGGCAGGCATCCAACGAGCCGCCGCCTATTCCGCCGCGCACAAGGGCAGATCGCTGCTGATCCTGGAGCGCGGCCGCACTTTGCTGGAGAGTTATCCGAACGGCGGCTCCGCCCGGGAAGCCTACAAGATCTACAGCGGGACCAAGGCTTTCTGGAATCTCGCCGCACTCGCCGCCAGCGCAGATGGCTTGCTTTCGCTGGATGACCGTGTGGCCGAGACAATTTCCGAGTGGTCCGGCGATCCCCGCAAATCCCGGATCACGATTCGCCAGCTGCTCGATTTTTCCTCCGGACTGGACCCCGGATTTTTCCTCCACAGCAACGACCCTGGAAACCGTGACGCGCTGGCGATCAATCTGCCCGCAGTCGCCGAGCCTGGCTCCGCATTCATCTACGGCCCGAGTTCGCTCCAGGTTTTTCATCAGGTGCTGAAGCGCAAACTGGCACTGCGCAAAGAGACGCCGGTCGGATACCTGGAACGCCGAGTCCTGCGTCCTCTCGGCTTGGGGCCGCAGCGTTACCTCAAGGATCGAGCGGGCAATCCGCTGCTCGCCACCGGCTGGTTTTTGACCGCCGAGCAATGGGCGCGACTCGGGAAGACGGTGCTCGCCGGCGGCGCACCCGTCGTTTCATCCGGGCAGCTGGCGCAAAGCTGGCGCGGTTCGTCCGCCAACCGTTCGTTCGCGCTTGGCTGGTGGAATAACCGCGGTGCTCCCAGCGGGCGGGAGGTTGACCTGGAGGATATGCTGGAGCCGAAGTGGTTTCGCCAGAATTGGAGCGGCGCGGTGATCTGCCGCGAGGCGCCGAGCGACCTGGTGGCCAGCATCGGCTCGGCCTATCAGCGTCTTTACGTAATTCCTTCCCTAGGCCTGGTCGTCGTCCGCCACGGCGCCGGTGGCAGTTTTTCGGACGCTCAGTTCCTCCGCCTCCTGCTCGCCGGCAAGTAGCTCCTTTGCTCCGGGGGGACTTCCAACGGGCCTCGGTCCAGCTTGTCCAGAACGGCAGCTCACCATCTCGACCTTTGGCTCGCTTCAAGAGCACGCGGAGCAAAACGATGCGCGTCACGCCGGCAAGAAAGAAAGCTGACTCGATGAAGAAGGTGTGCCGCCAGTCAGGCCGGAAGGTCGCAGTCACCAGTTGCAGCGCATCCGGAAAATACGGGGTCTTCGCGGATGCGACACGCCCAGAGACTCCGGAGGTCGCGATTTCCACTCACCCTGCCTTCCGCAATTCCTTCTGCTTTAGGCGTTGCTCACAAAACCTCAACCCGTAGTCTCCCGACATGCCTACTCCTAAAAAAGAACCCGCTGCCCGCAAACCCAACGCCGCCTTGATGAAGCCCGTCCAGCCTGACGAGCTCCTCGCGAAGGTCGTTGGTTCCAAGCCACTCTCGCGTGGAGAGTTGACCAAGCAGCTCTGGGTTTACATCAAGAAAAACAATCTTCAGGACGAAAAGAAGAAGACGAACATCAATGCGGACGAAGCATTGAAGGCGGTGTTCAACGGCAAGAAACAGGTGACCATGTTTGAGATGACCAAGCTGGTTTCCGGTCACATCAAAGCTTAAGGTCCAGGCTCGCTCAGGAGGAGTTCGCGGGAAGGTCCGCACCCGCTGCGGGGCCTTTTCCGGGTACGATGCGCGGGTGAACTTTGGATCCCTGGGTCACCCGAGCGAGTCTCGCCGTGGCCGAGATCGTTCCCAGTCACAGAGCGGAGATAAAATATTCAGCTCCGGATGAACATGGCCGGTGCATTTTCGTCATAGACTGCATGTCGGCTATTCTCGATTCCCTCGAATCTCTTCTTTTAGCGAAGCGCCAGCGGCTGACTCTGACCCGGTCGGCTCGCGGGCGTGAAGTCCTTAAGCGTGAGATCCAGAACTTGCGTTTCCAAATCAACGCTTCAAGAGCGAAGCCCAGCAAGTCGTTGGACACAGCGCAGTGAGACGGACGGCCGTCGTCTTGTTCCCCCTTGGTTCAGCCACCAAAAAACGACCTGAGCGGATGAGACGAATGGAGGTAAGGGGATTCGAACCCCTGGCCTCTTCATTGCGAACGAAGCGCTCTACCAACTGAGCTATACCCCCGTCTCATTCGGTCTCGGTTTTTGCCTGGAGCAGAAACGGAAACCGGGCGGGATTATGGGCGGGCTGACTTCCGGAGCAAGCGGAAAACGAGCGCAGGATCGGGTTTGATCAGACCCTGTAAATGCGGCGGAACTGGCGTTTTAGCTGCACGACCCTTTCGCTGCGGAAGAACGCAGAGGAACATCCGCTGAGCCGGGCCAGACGCCGGGCGCAAGTCACTGATGGACTCTTCCACCGGCTAACTCTCCACCGCGTGGGGAGAAGGCTGGACGTCACTCCGGGTGTGCGGCAGCCTGCCGGGTCCTTATGAGTTCTGGCCCTATCCGCGTTCGTTTTGCTCCCTCACCGACCGGTTATTTGCACGTGGGCGGAGCGCGGACGGCGCTTTTCAACTGGCTCTTCGCGCGGCATCACGGCGGCACGTTTGTGCTGCGGGTCGAAGACACGGATCGCTCCCGGAATACGGCGGAGGCGGTGCAAGTCATTCACGACGGTTTGCAGTGGCTCGGCCTGGACTGGGACGAAGGCCCGCTCGTCGGCGGGCCGCACGGTCCTTACTTCCAGAGCGAGCGGGAGACGGTTTACCAGACTTATTTCGACCGGCTGCAAAGCGGCGGCCATCTCTATGAAGATCACGGCACGTGGCGTTTTCGCTTTCGCCGAGAGGTGGTGGAAGTCGATGACCTCATCTGCGGCAAAGTGGCGTTCGACTTCGCCAATGAGGAGATCATGCCGGACCTGACCATCCGCCGGCCGGATGGGTCGTGGATTTTCCATTTCGTGAATGTGGTGGACGACCTGGAGATGCGGATCAGCCACGTGATCCGCGGCGAGGATCATCTCTCGAACACGCCAAAACACATGCAGCTGTATCAAGCGCTCGGTGCCCAGCCGCCGAGGTTCGGGCACATTCCGCTGATCCTCAACAAAGATGGATCGAAGATGAGCAAACGCGACCAGGGAGCCAGCGTCGCGAGTTATCAGGAAGGTGGCTATGTGGCGGACGCTGTTTTGAACTATCTTTGTCTCCTCGGATGGTCCCCGAAAGATGATCGCGAGATTCTGGGGAAAGAAGAGATCGTGACCCGCTTCGACCTGGCTCACGTGAACCGCAAGGGCGCGCACTTTGATCTCACGAAATGCGATTGGATGAATGCCCAGTATCTCTCCCAGATGCCCTTGGATCGTTACCGCGAGCTGGCGGAACCCTGGCTGCACAAGGCCGGCATTCACGCGGATCCTGCGACGCTGGAACCGGTGCTCGCCCTGGAGAAAATGAAGGTCGCGCACCTCACTGAAGTGCCGGCAAGGGTTTCGTTTTTCTTCACCGAAGACTATGGCTACGACGCGGATGCGGTGGAGAAAACCCTCCGCAAAGCCGGCGCCTCAGATCGGCTCCAGCAACTTGCCGCCGCGTATGCAACTCAGGAGGATTGGAGCGCGCCGGCCTTGGAAGCAAAGCTCAAGGAAGTTGCCGCGGCGCTCTCCTGTAAGCCGGCGGAGTTCATCCATCCGGCGCGCGTCGCAGTCAGTGGCCGATCGGTGGGACCAAGTCTGTATCACATGCTGGAAGTGCTTGGGAAAGAGCGCGTGCTCGCCCGCATCCGGCGAACGCTGAGCGAATTCGAAACAGCGTCCACAGCCTGATGAAGCAAGTCTTCACGCTGGACGACCTCCGCCAATGGCCAGCGGCAACAGGCGATCTTCGGATTCCGGTGCGCCTGGCAGTTCTCGGTGATCCGGTGGCGCATTCCGCCTCCCCGCCCATGCACAATGCCGCGCTGGAGAAGTGCGGAATCGACGCGCGATATGGACGCCTTCACATTGCACCTCCGGATCTTCCGGAAGCTTTGGGTTTGCTTCCAGAGCAGGGATTCATCGGCGTGAACTGCACCATCCCGCACAAGGCGGCCGCTTTGCCGCTCATGGATCGGGTGGACGAACACGCGCAACGGATCGGAGTGGTGAATACCGTGGTCGTGGAAGGCTCGCGCTTGATCGGCTTTAACACGGATGGGCCCGGGCTGGTGCGTGCGGTGCGTGCGGAGTTTGTAATGGATCTCCGCGATCTTCGGGTGCTGGTGCTTGGCGCCGGCGGCGGAGCCGGTCGGGCCGTCGCGATGCAATGCGGGATCGAAGGCTGCGAGCGGCTGGCGTTGGTGAACCGAACGTTCAGGAAGGCGGAGGTCTTGGCTCAGGAGTTGGAGCCGTTCTTCCGCGGGACTCGCGTATTGGGACCAGTCGCGCGGCTGGAGGCAGTGCGGTGGGATGAAACGGCCCTGCGGCATCAGCTGGAGCACACCGACCTGGTAATCAATTGCACCTCCGTGGGGATGAACTCCACCGATCCAGCACCGATTCCGAGTTCGCTCCTGCAGCCGCACCTGATGTGTTATGACACCATCTACACTGCGCATCGCACCAAACTGATGCTCGCCGCGGATGAGGCTGGAGCGCGGAGTGCGAACGGGTTGTCCATGCTGCTTCACCAAGGCGCACTGGCGTTTGAGATTTGGTTCAATCGGGAAGCACCGCTGGCGGAAATGCGCGCGGCGCTTCTCGCTCACGCCACTGAGAAGTAGCCGGCTCCGGAGGAATCATGACCGCTGAGGATTCTCGCGGCCAAACAGCGCGCGTGCTGTTTCCACATCGCGCGAGATTTGCGCCCGAAGCGCATCCAGATCGGTGAACTTTTCTTCCGGACGGAGATAGCTTCGAAAACTCACTTCAAGATCTTCCCCATAAAGGTCGCCTTCGAAGTCGAATAGATAAACTTCGAAGACCCGCTCGCCGCCAGGTTCTGCGACAGTTGGCCGCACGCCGATATTCCCGACGCCGCGGAAGGTCGTAGAGCCACGCGCGATCTCGACCGCATAAACTCCATTGGGCGGAAACTGCTCGTTGTGCGCGCTTAAGTTCGCGGTGGGGAAGCCCAACGTTCGACCAAGCTGTGCGCCTTTGGTCACGGTTCCGAGAATGGTGTAGCCGCGGCCTAGGAAGCGGGCGGCCTTGGCCAGATCACCGACTTCAACCGCGCGCCGAATCAATGTGCTGCTGACAATTTGCCCATCCACAGTTACGGCAGGAACCCCAACTTCGGAGAAACCCAACTCGACCCCGAGCCGTTCCAGGAGAGCAAGGTTCCCCGCGCGACCTTTGCCAAACGACCACTCGAAGCCGACACAGATCTCGCATAAAGGCCGGGAGGCCGCGGCGAGCGAGCGGATGAAAACGTCCGGAGGAGTCGCGGCGAATTCCGCGTCAAAAGGGATCACCAGGAGATGTTCCACTCCGAGATTCCGGATGAGACGGATCTTGTGCGCGGTGGAGGTGAGCAGGCGCGGCGCGTGCTCTGGACGCAGGGCGCGGATCGGGTGCGGATCGAACGTGACGACCACCGGTGTGCCGCCGAGTCGCTCCGCATCCGCAACGGCACGCTCGATGACTGCGCGATGGCCGAGGTGAACCCCGTCGAAGACACCGATCGCCAGAAAAAGTGGCCCGTGCAAATGGGACAATTCCGCAATGCGCGTCATCGACACCGAGCTGGTCATCTCACGAGCGCGGGGAACACTTTTTCACGGAGCATCAGGCGCCGCGCATCCGCGAGACGGTGGGCAGGCTCAGGATGCGTTGGCCGATGGTAGCGGCATCCAGTGTCTGAATGTCGTGAACTGTGACGGAGTGCTCGAGGGTAAATTTTCCGCTTTTCGTCCGGCGGAGGTTCTTTAGATGCGCGCCGCAACCCAGCTCGTTCCCGATATCGAACGCATACGTCCGGACGTAAAAGCCCTTCGAACACATCACTCGAAAGTCGATCTCCGGCAGCCGCACCTCTTGGATTTCATGCGCATAGACGTGCACGAAACGCGGCTCGCGCTCGACGGTTTTCCCCTGGCGGGCCAGCTTGTAGAGAGGCACGCCATCTTTTTTGATCGCCGAAACCATGGGCGGCATTTGGTAAAAGTCGCCGTGGAACTTGGCAAACGCGGCGTTGATCTGCTCGCGGCTGAGTTCAGGCACGGGCCGAGTCTCGGTGATCTGTCCGTCCGCATCCTGGCTGTCCGTCATTGCGCCAAGAGTCATCGTGCCGACGTATTCTTTGTCTTCGCTCATGAGCAAATCCTGAATCTTCGTCCCGCGTCCGAGCACAATGATCAGCAGTCCGGTGGCGAGTGGATCGAGCGTCCCGCAGTGGCCGACTTTTTTTGTTCCCAGGCGGCGGCGGACGATCGCGACCACGTCGTGCGACGTCATCCCGCTGGCTTTATCGACCAGCAGAACGCCATCGAGAGTGTTTTGGTTCATGAAAGGTGGAGCGACGTTCATCCGTTGGTAAATTGACGATCAATCGTGGCGAGCACGCGCTCCTGCACCTCCGCGAGAGTGCCGGAAGCGCGAGCACCGGCGGCCAGCGTGTGACCTCCTCCGCCGAACTCGCCGCAGACTTTGCTCACGTCGAGTTTTGGAGATTTGGAGCGGAGGCTAATCCGCA
The DNA here is from genome assembly GCA_036388515.1 of Chthoniobacteraceae bacterium. Taxonomy (GTDB): domain Bacteria; phylum Verrucomicrobiota; class Verrucomicrobiia; order Chthoniobacterales; family Chthoniobacteraceae; genus Chthoniobacter. Next base: position 11,129 of record DASVRR010000072.1, read on the forward strand.
CCTTTCCGTCCACGAGTTCTTCGAAGAAGGCGGCGACGATCACGCCTTCCACGGCACGAATGGTGTCGATCAAACCCTCGTTGTCTTCCGGAGCGGCGCCGATTCTCCGCACCGTTTCCGCTGTCAAGGCGAAGCTGGCGACGCGGTCCTGGCTGGTAAAGCGAAGTTCGTTCAGTAAGGAACGCAGCAATTCGAGCCGGCGCCGCGGATAACTTTCGTAGAGCCGCTGTGAAAGCTCACCCACCTTCACGCCAGCTTTAATTAGCTTCGCCCCAATCTCAAAAGTCCGGGCGGTCGTGCTGGGATATTGGAAAGATCCGGTATCGGTGCTGATTGCGGCGAAAAGATTGTCCGCCATTTCATAGGTCAGCGGCAGTTCGCACTGGGTAAAAAGTTCGTAGAGAATTTGACCGGTCGCGGGAGCAGCCGGATCGACATACTGCAAGTCTCCGTATCGTTCGTTGGTGATGTGATGGTCGATGTTCACCCAAATCGGCGTGGACTCGACCGCCGCGATGCAGCTTCCGGCGCGGTTCTTCACCGCATTATCCAGCACAATGACGGCGTCGAAACGCTGCGCAATCGCCGGCGGTTTCAAGACTAAATTCGAGCCAGGAAGATGCCGCAGTTTCTCCAGCATCCCGTCTTCGTTCCAGGCAACCACTTCCTTGCCGAGCTGCTGGAGGCAAAGCGTCACCGCCAGCGTGCAGCCGAGCGCATCTCCATCCGGACGCGCGTGACTGAAGACGGCAAAGGTGCGCTTTTCGCGCAGAACGTCCGCGATCTCGGACAAGTCACAGTTAACGGCCATCCGACTCCTCAGCTGCCGGGTCTGCTTCGGGATCGAGATCCTCGTCAGCGTCGGGGTCCGGTTCGGGAATACCCAGCTCGCTCATGATATTCAGCACGCGATCTCCGCGCACCACCGCCTGGTCGAGCTTGAAGTGAAGCTGCGGCGTAAACTTCAGGACCACGCGCTTCGCCAGGTCATTTTGCAGTTGAATGCGCGCACCATGCAGCAAATTCATGGACTGATGTTGGTCGGCTTCCGCACCGATGATGCTGACGAAGACATGCGCGTGTTTCAGGTCCGGCGTGATATCGACCTGCTGGATGGTGACCAGCTGCGCAGGGAAACTGATCTCGCGCCGCAGCAGATCGCCCAGTTCGCGTTTGATCAGTTCGTTGACGCGCTCGAGGCGGTGTTTCATGGAAGTGAAGAGTAGCGTCTGGGAACGAAGCGCCGGCCGAGGTCCATCTTTTCCCCGACGCCAGCGACTACGTTGTCTCCCGGAGACTTAGAGTTTCTGCGCGACCTTTTCGAGCGTGTAGCACTCGATAATGTCGCCCGGCTCGTAGTCGTTGAAATCTCCCAGCTTGATTCCGCACTCCAAGCCGGAGCGGACTTCTTTCACATCGTCGGTGAACCGACGCAAGGTGGCGAGGCCTCCGTCGTAAATCGGCTGACGGCCGCGGAGCACCCGGGCGCGGGCAGCGCGCGCGATCCGACCATCTGTGACTGCGCAACCAGCAACCAACCCGCGGGAGAGTTCGAACACTTTCTTGACCTCCGCATGACCAATAACTGTTTCGCGGCTCTCGGGATCGAGCAGCCCAGCCATGGATTCTTTCACCTGATCGATGAGCTCGTAGATGATCGAGAACAGCTTGATCTGCACCCCTTCTCGCCGGGCGGCGGCGGCAGCGGTGTTCTCCGTTTTCACGTTGAATCCCACCACCACAGCATTCGAGGCGGTCGCCAATAGGATGTCGTTCTCGGTGATTGGGCCGACTGCGGCATGCACTAGATCGATGTCGATCTTCTTGCTTTGGATATCGTTCAGGGAAGTGACGAGTGCTTCCAGCGAACCTTGGACATCGCTCTTGAGGATCAGATGCAACTTCTTCTTGAGGCCGTCTGCAAGATTCTGGAAGAGGTTTTCGAGCGTTGCGCGCTGCGGAGTCGCGAGCTTGCCTTGACGCTGTTCTTCCAGACGTTCCTCTCCGAGACGCTGAGCCGCGCGCTCACTTTCCATGACCACGAGTTCGTCGCCGGCATTTGGGACGCCGGAGAAGCCCAGCACCTTGCACGGCGTGGAAGGTCCAGCTTCTTTCATCGGCTTCCCGAAGTCGTCCATCAGGGACTTGATCTTCCCGAAGTACTTTCCGCAGATGAATGGCTGACCCACTTTCAAGGTGCCCATCTTCACGATCACGGTCGCCGTCGGGCCGCGACCTTGTTCGATCTGCGCTTCGATCACCGACCCCCGCGGGCTTTGTGATCGGCTCGCCTGCAGCTCCAACATTTCCGACTCGAGAGTAATCGCGTCCAGAAGCTCCTGAATGCCTTGGTTCTTGATTGCGGAAACTGGACACACAATGACTTCGCCTCCCCAATCTTCCGGAACCAAACCCTTTTCCTGCAGCTGACCTTTGACTTTATCGAGGTTTGCTCCGGGAACATCGATCTTCGTCACCGCGACGATGATCTTCACCTTGGCCGCTTTCGCGTGATTGATTGCCTCGATCGTCTGCGGCATTAGCCCGTCGTCTGCAGCAACTACCAGCACCACGATGTCCGTCACGCTCGCGCCGCGAGCTCGCATCGCGGTAAACGCCGCATGGCCTGGAGTATCGAGAAAGGTGATGCGATGTCCGTTCGTTTCCACACTGTAGGCGCCGATATGCTGGGTAATGCCGCCGGCTTCTCCTGCAGCGACTCGCGTCTTGCGGATTGCATCCATGAGCGTCGTCTTGCCGTGATCGACGTGGCCCATGAAGGTCACGATCGGGGCGCGAGCCTGGAGTTCCTCCGCCTTCGGCTTCTCCGGTTCGGGAGGAGGCGCGACGATCTCGACCGCTTTGTGCACGCCGCCACCTTCCTTGCGCTTCTCTCGCTCGAACGCAAAGCCGTGCTTGGCGCAAACCTTCGTGGCGACATCGGGCTCGATCGTCTGATTGATCGAGGCGAAGATGTTCATCTCCATCAGGTCGCTGATCACCTGGAACGGTTTGATCCCCATCGCGTTGGCCACGTCCTTCACCGTAAAGGGCGGCTTCAGATGAACGAGCTTCTCGTTCGTGGCCTCTTCCGGCTCTACTTCAGGCGGCGCAACTTCAACGGCAACCGGCTCCGGCTCGGGGACTGGCTCGGGTTTTGGCGGAGCATCTGGTTCCAGCAGCTTCGAGATGCTCGGCATCTTCGCAAACGCCTTGTTTTCCGGCGAAGATCCCGCACGGTTCCGGACGGTTTTCTGTTTCGGCTCGATGAGCGAAACAACCTCCTTAGGTACCTTGGGAGCAGGCGGCGGCTCCGGCGCAGCGGCTTTCGCCTTCTCAGCAGGCGTGGCCGGCTTCGCAGAAGTTCTCGGCGCACCCGTTGGCTTGGCGCTCTTGGCGTCGCCGGGTTTCTTCGCGCTCGTTTTTGGATTCGTCTTGGTGGGCATCAAAAATTCCTAAAGCAAAAGTGTTCATGGCTACTGCGCGGGAGCCAGCGACCCGTGGGCGCGCTTGGCCGCAGTATGAATCTCGGTCGCTCGATCGAGTTCCACCCCGATCGCGTCGGCAATATCTTGAGCCTCGACTTCGACCAGAGTATCCAGCGACGCAAGCCCGCCTTTGACCAGCGCCATCCCCGTTTCTTCGTCCAATCCCAACGCCGTGGCCAATGCTTTGGCGGCTTGCAGCACGCGGGCTGAAAACATTTCCGCTGCCGACTCGTCCTTCTCGATATTGATGTCCCAGCCGCTCAACCGCGAGGTAAGGCGCGCGTTTTGCCCTCGCTTGCCGATCGCGAGCGAAAGCTGATCTTCATCCACCTTGATCAGCACCGCCTTTTTGGCCTCGTCCAAGGTCACGCTTTTGATCTTGGCTGGCTTGAGAGCTTCGATGACGAACTCCTTCGTGTCGTTGCTCCAGCGAATGATATCCACCTTCTCGTTGTTGAGTTCCCGGACGATATTTTTCACCCGAGCGCCGCGCATTCCCACGCAGGCTCCCACAGGATCGACTTTTTCGTTGGCACTGAACACCGCGATTTTCGTCCGAAACCCAGCTTCCCGCGCGATGCCTTTGATCTCCACGGTGCGATCCGCAATTTCGCTGACTTCCATTTCGAAGAGCCGGCGCACGAAGTTCGGGTGGCTGCGGCTGATCACGATTTCCGGTCCGCGCAAGCCGTTCTCCACCGCGACCACGTAGGCCCGGATTCGGTCGCCGATGTTGTAGTCCTCGGTTTGCACCCGCTCTTTGTTCGGCATGATCGCCTCAAACTTCCCCAGATCAATGATCACATCGGAGCGTTCGAATCGCCGCACCGTCCCGCTGACGATCTCGCCTGCGCGATCCTTGAACTCATCGTAAATCATCTCCTTTTCCGCCTGGCGGATCCGCTGCATCATCGCTTGCTTGGCGGTCTGCGCGGCGATGCGGCCGAAATCCCGCGGCGTGACCGGCACTTCGAGCTCTTCGCCGACTTGCACATCGGCCTTGAACTTCTTCGCCAGGGCAAGCGAGATTTCGTCGTGCTTGTTCTGCACCTTTTCCACGACGGTCAGTTTGGCGTAGGCCTTCATCTCCCCCGACTTGGAGTCGAGGTCCACTCGAAGATCCCGAGCAGGTCCGACCGCCTTCCGCGCAGCAGAAAGCACGGCGTTGTTGATTGCTTCGAGCAAAACTTCACGCTTGATGCCTTTGTCGCGCTCGAAATATTCGAGGCCTGCCAGAATTTCGCTGTTCATAGGTGGAAAGTAGGGTCCGGGGACAAAAAAAAGTGGGTTTTGAGGCCCACTTCGGGATGTGCCGGGATTCGGGCGGTGAAAGTAGGACGGCCCGCGGCAGCCGTCAAGGGTGAACCCGGACGCGCGCGATGAACGAGACGGGTTCCACGGAGCAAACCTGCT
>DASVRR010000073.1:0-1832 GCA_036388515.1 Chthoniobacteraceae bacterium
TCCCCCTGCCACGTCTTGGCCGAGAAATCGCGGGTCCGAAACTCTCCCGGCGCGACCTTCTGGACGAAGCTGAACTCCTTTCCCTTGGCGCTCTTCGAACGCACTCCCGGACGGCCGGTAAAGGACGACGCCTTCCCCGGATCGAACTCCAGCGTTTCATCCGGCTTCATGATCCGATCGATCAGCTTGCGCTCCTGCTGCTGCGCGAGCGCGCCGACCGAAGTCAGGAGCAGGATGAGGAGAATGGGGGTCGCACGCACGCGCGACCATTGCCACGGCGGCGCAGGAGAGGCAAGACGGAACTGGCGTTGAGAGCTGCGTGATTTTGTGCGCGGTGAATGGTGGGAAGATTGCGACGCCCGAAAACAATCATCAATCACGAGCGGAACCGCCGGAGAAGCTGCCGCGCCTTTTCCCGCTCTACCGCATCCGTCGTGGCCGCAATAAAGGCATCGAGCGTAGCCGCTGCGGTTTTGCGATCACCGCGCTCCGAGCAGAGCTGACTGAGCAAGCGCGCAACCGGGAAATCGTCGGGACGCAGCTCATGGCCGCGCCGCAGATGAGTCATTGCGGAGTCGACTTGGAGGGCGTTTAGCTCCACGGCGGCCCACTCGCCGTAAAGGCTCGCGAGCGATTTCGTGATCGCGTCGTTCTCCAGCGGAGATTCTGCGAGCCCGCGCTCCAACAACGCAGTCGCTGACGCAAAGGCGCCGCTCTTCACCGCGAGCGCGCGCATCCGGGCCGGGAGATCACCTTCGAGCAGTTCCGGATGTTCGCCGATGATCGCAAACGCCGCCTCCGCTCGACCGGCGGTTTCATGTTCCTTGAAAACCACCCGGCGCACTTCACTCCGGAGCTCCGGTGCCAGTTCAAAAGCGGTCAACTCCCGCTCAAATTCTTCCAGCCGATTTGCGGCAGCCAGGTACGCGACGATTTCGCCGACCTCACGATTCGCCGGATTCCGGAACGCCGAGATAAGTGCCTGACGCGACCCGGCGAGATCCTTCTCCTCGCGGAGCAGCCGCGCATATTGCAGATGCACAGCGTAGTTCCGCGCGGAACGATCCGCAGCGACTGCCTCAGCGAAAAGCTTTCGCGCCTCGGCCGGGAGACCAATCTCGAGGAAGGCCTTTGCGACCTCTCCAGCAATCTCGTCGTTCAGAATGGCGCGCGCGGCGAGCTCCCTGAGCACTTGCTGACTACGTGGCGTCTGCCCGACCTGATGCAGCCGGCGGGCAAGGTCGAGGCTGGCGTCGTGGTTGAGCGGCGTCAGGCGGGCAAGCCGCTCCTTGGCTTTTGCCGCAAGCTCGGGGCGTTTCGCCTTGTCGAGCGCGTCGACTAGCTTGTGCATTACCGTTTCACCGGCGTCCGCGCGCGCGAGCAAGGTGGCGCACGTCGCCTCGGCTGCCGCCGCGTCGCCGCGCGAAAGTTGCCATTCCACCAGCGCCAGACCAGCCGCCGGGAGCCCGTCACCGCCCGCCCACTCGACCTCCAATTCGCGTGCGCACTCTTTCTCTAGCTTCAGCCGCGAGGCCTGCACGAGGAGGAGATCGAAGTAGCCGCTGATGAATTCCGTCGCCTCACCCGCAAGCGCTCGGAGGCGGCGAAACTCGCGCCACGCAGCTGCCGGCTGCCCATCCATCGGGAGCAGCTCGATGAGGCGGGATTGCAACGGGAAGCTAACGCGCACATCCGGGCTGCGGGCAATGGCCTGCAGCACCGCGCCGCGCGCCTGCTTCGTGTCTCCTTTCGCCACCAAAGCCTCCGCAAAGAGCAGAGTCGGCGCGACCTGCACCGCGGCCGGAATCCGCTCAAGCGCGATGAAAGCGTCG
>DASVRR010000074.1:0-2993 GCA_036388515.1 Chthoniobacteraceae bacterium
TCGAATAGCTGCTGCTCACGCCAGTGCGCGGCTGAGCAGTCGCACGAGCACGTCGCTTGCGCCGCGGCCAGTCTCCAGCACTTCCCGGTGATCCAGCGTGGCGGGGCTCAGACCCGCGGCCCAGTTCGTCAGGCAGGAGAAGCCGGCGACTTCCATCCCGAGCGCCCGCGCCTGGATCGTCTCCAGAACGGTGGACATTCCAACCGCGTCGGCGCCCATGCGCTGCAACATGCGGATCTCCGCCGGCGTCTCGTATTGCGGCCCGAGCAAGCCGGCATAAACGCCCTCGTGCAAGGTGATCTTTTCCTCATCGGCAACCCGCCGGAAGTGCGCGCGCCACTCGCCGGAATAAGCGTCGCTGAGATCCACGAAAGTCGGTGCGCCGAGCAGCGGCGTCGTTCCAGTTAGGTTCAAGTGGTCGCTCAGCATCATCCAGCCGCCCAGCGGATGCGCCGGGTTCAGCGTGCCGGCGGCATTGGTCAAGACCACGCGCTTCACTCCAATCCCGTCCATGAAATGAATGCCCGCGGTGACTTCCTCCGCAGTCCGGCCTTCGTAAAGATGCACCCGGCCCTGCGCCACGATCACGCGGCGGCCGTTCAGTTTGCCGAAAACAAAGCGCCCGACATGCCCCGGAACTGTCGAGACTGGCATCCCGGAAATCTCCTCATAAGGCAGCGCCAAAATCGCGTCCACCTCATCGACCAGCGCGCCGAGTCCGGAGCCGAGCACAATCCCCAACTCCGGACGAAAGTCGCGCACCACCTTCGGCAACTCCGCGGCTTCCGGAGAAAGCGAGAAGTTCAGCGCCATTCCGGTGACTTGGGATCAGCCGACCTGGAGCTGCTCGCTGTGCAAATCGCCGCGCTTCCCAAATGCCTCCGCCACACTCGGCACCGGCGCCGGATTACTGCTTCCCAGCACGTCGTTTTGCTCAGCGGATTCATCGCGCTTGCTGAATTTCACACCGACCAACTTCGACACGCCATGCTCTTCCATGGTCACGCCGTAGAGCGCGTCAGCGCGGGCAATCGTGCGCTTGTGATGGCTGATCACGATGAACTGCGATTGCCCGACGAAACGATCCAGAATCTTGATGAAGCGCGAGATGTTCGACTCGTCGAGCGGCGCATCCATTTCATCCAGAACGCAAAACGGCGCAGGCTTCACCATGTAGATCGAGAAGAGCAACGCCACCGCGGTCATGGTGCGTTCGCCGCCGGAGAGCAGCGAAATCGACGTGAGCTGCTTGCCGGGAGGCCGCGCGATGATGTCGATCCCGCTCTCGAGCGGATCGCTTTCGTCGGTCAGGACGAGGTTCGCTTTGCCGCCGCCGAAGAGCTCCGTGAACATTTCCTGAAAGTTCAGCCGGATCTTCTCGAACGTCTCTGCGAACAGCGTGCGCGTCGTCAGATTGATCTTCGTGATCACGCCGAGCAGCTCTTCCTTGGAGTTCGCCAGATCGGAGTTTTGCTTCTCCAGGAAAGCATGGCGCTCTTCGAGTTCATCGTATTCCTGAATGGCGTCGAGGTTCACTGGACCCATCGAGTCGAGCCGCGAGTCAAGCTCCTGCACCAGCGCTTCGATTCGCTCCCAATCAATCGCGAACGCGTCTTCCTCCGGCGCCGCCACCGCGGATTGGCTCGGCTGGGAATCCGCCGTTCCTCCGGAACTCTCCGCTGCTGCGGCATCGTTCGAAGCGCCTGACTTCCCCGCGTCCTCGGTCGATGCGCGCTGCCGCGCCGCCTGGTCGCGAATTGCTACGCGCAAGCCGTGGAGATCACGTTCAAAGGTGCTCAGCTCGATCTGGTAGCGCTTCTGAATGTGCTCGGTCAGCGCGGTGAGCTTCATCTCGACCTGCGCCTGCTTCACCTCGATCCGGCTCCGCTGATCGTGCGCCTCGCTGAGCTGATGCCGCAGGATGCGCAGCGTATTCGCAAGTTCTTCCACAGCAGCCGCCATCCCGGCGCGTTCTTCCAGCAAAGCCGCGACCGCGCCTTCACCTTCACTCACCTGCCCGCGCAAGTTTTCCAAGTTTGCTTCGATCTCGGCATTCTCCGCGAGCATTCCGCTGGCGCGTTCCTCGTAGGTCACGATGTCTTGACGCCGGGCTTCGATCAGCTCGTGCAGTTCTGCGATGCGCGCTTCCATCGGCTGGCGCTGATGGTGGAGCGAAGAATGCCGCTGCCGTTCGGTCGCGACTTTGATCTTCAGTTCGTTCAGTTCCGCCGCGACCTCTCCTTCCTGCGCCCGCAGGATTTCGAGCGCGTTTTGCGCTTCACTCCGGCGGCTTTGGAGTTCTTCCAGTTGCTGCAAGTTCGAGCTGATTTCCGCTTCCAGTCCTTCCGCGCGGTCGGCAGCTTCGCGATGCCGCGATTCGCTGCTGGCGCGTTCTCCTTCCAGATTCTGCTGGCGCCGTTCGGCTTCCTTGGCTTCCCGCTCCAGCATCGCCAGCTGTCCGCGCAAAGTGGAGACCTGCAGACTCGCGTTTTGTTTCTCTTCCCGCGCTTCTTCCAGCCGTGACTGATTGACCTCAATCTCCAGCGCGAGTTCGGTTCGGCGCTGGCTGACTTCGTCGATCTGCTGCTGGATCTGCGCGGCTTCCGCTTCGAGCGCGTGGATTTGATTGGTCCGCTGGAGCACCGAGTTCACCGCTTCGCCGGTGGTCCCGCCGTGCAGAATGCCGTCGCGGGTCAGTACCTCGCCCGCCAGCGTCACGATCGCGGAACCGCGCTGCGGAAAGCAGCGGATTGCCGTTTCCAGATCGGGCACGAGCACCGTGTGATTGACCAGCCGCTCGACCAGCCGCTGCACTTCGGGTTGCGGTTTGATCTTGTTGATCAGCCAATCAATCGCGCCTTCCGGAAGCGTCAGCGGTTCGGATTTGTGCTCGAAGTGCCGATCGAGATCGCGGAGTGCGAGCGACGCTTTGCCCAGTTTCTTGCTGGTCAACGTCTTGATCACCGACTCGGCGATCATCGCGTCTTTCATCA
>DASVRR010000075.1:0-9752 GCA_036388515.1 Chthoniobacteraceae bacterium
TGCAGCGTCTTTTCCCCCTAACGCTGCGCATCATTGTCTTCGATGTCGTCATGGATCAGGGAAGCTTTGTGGAAGCATTCAACGGCGACCGCGACCTTGCGCAGATCTTCCGGAAGCGGCGCACCTGGAGTGCTCCGCAAAGCCTGGTACGCGGCGACGGTCAGGAAGGGACGCCAGCGTTTTCCCGCGCGACCGAGCCACTCGCGGGAGATCCTTTCGGTCTCACCTTCCGCCGGACCCATGATCGTGTCGAGGTTCAGCGAGGTGAACCAAAAGTCCACTTCGTCCCGGAGCTGGCTGAGATCCATCCGACGCGTGTGATCATCGCTGGTCAGGTGGATGTAATCCCAAATCCAATCCAGATCGACCGTCGTATCGATGCAGTCATCCTGCAGCAGCGGCACCGCCACGCCTGGGATGGCCGCGGCTTCCATATAGGGAAAGGCGCGCTCCAGCACGCTGATGCAGCTCACTCCGACGATCGCCTCGATCTTCCCCGTCTGGATGAGCGACATGACAATCGCGCTGCCTTCCGCGACCAGGACTGCGTAGCCGAGACGTTCTGCTTCTGCTTGGAGATCCTGGATGGAGCAGAGTCCGCATTGTTTGCAAAGGAGCCCAAACTCGTCGAACGGCGCCGGGCATTTGCTCTCGATCCGCAAACATTTCGGCAGCAGCAGCAGCCTCTTTTCAAAGGGAACCCCGGCGAGTTGTTCCCGCCACATTTCGTTGTTCAAAAGAACACCGACGTAGTCGCGATGCAGCGGATCCAGGTGAAGTTCGGCCACAAGCCGATCTGCGTGGACCTTGAGCTCATCTGCCGGCATCGGCGGGACCGTCTGATGCTTCTCCACGTAAGCCCGACAACGCTCCAGAATGTGCTGCCGCTCAATCGGCGTTTGCGGGATGTTCTTCTTTGGAGCGCGGAAACGCTGGGTCGGCACCGGCCGCGGAAGCGCGAGATTGAGGGGGGAAGCGGCAGGCGCGATCGGCGGCATGGTGCGAGAGTATTCGTCTCCTCCGGCAATCCGGCAACGGGGATCTTTCTTAGTTGCAGCTTCCGCGCGGCGTCTAGGCGTTTCCCCGAGTTCGCATCCGAAGCTTTCAGTGACCAAAAAAGCCGGCGCCCGAAACGAGCGCCGGCTTTGAGATTCAGGAGGAAGTCGGAGCCTACTCGGCCTTGCCCGTCTCCACCTTCGTTGCTTTGACTGGCTTCACGCCGATCTTCAGCGTGACGACTTCCAGTTTCCCGTCCGCTCCCGGGCGGTAGGAACCCGTCGCATAAGCGCCGGTCGTAATCGCCGAGACGTCGGCCGAGGCGTTGTCTTTGGTGATCTTGGCGGTCTCCGTCAGGGCGAAAACCCGCTCGCGCCCGTCGGCGTTCTTGATCGTGAAGGTCTTGCCTTTGGCATCCACCGCGGCGACTTCCCCGCGGAAGGAAACAGTCTTGGCTTTAGCGGCCGGCGTGGACTTTGCCTCAGGAGTTGCGGAAGGTTTGGCTTCGCTCTTCTTCAGTTCCGCAGCCGGCGTCGCCGCTGCGTCAGACTTCATTTTCTTTTCAGCAGCAAACGTCACGGTCGAGAGACCGAAGGTGATTGCCGCCAGCAGACTGATCGTGGTCAGTGTTTTCATTGGGGATAGATACCGCATTTTTCCGGCGAACCGGGCCGCACCAGCAGCCACATTTATTTCGCCAACACTCGCGGGAATACCGAGTCCGCTTCGCCGAGTCAATACAGTTAGTTTAGCTGCTCACGCGGCGCGGTTTCCTTGTTCCGCATCGCCGTTTGCAACGTCCGCACCTTTTGCTCCGCATCATGCGAAACTTCGGCATAGGCGTTGAAGTCGTTGAACCAATACTTCTTCGCCCAGCGATACATCCAGTGTTGCTCCGGAATCTCTTCGCCTGGCAGCCATTGGCTGAAGCGCGGCTCCATCGCTTCCAGTTCAGCCATCGCGGTGCCGCGCATCGTGGTATCGCGCGCGCCATGCTTAACCACGAGTTCTTTGACTAGATCCGGCCGCTCCAGCACGACGCAGCCGCGCGTATGTTGCGCGCTGAGTTCGCGGAAATCTTTTAGGAATGTGCTGTCGCGCATCGTGGCATAGACACCGCGTTCATCCCCAATGTTTTCGGTGGCAAACTGGATGATCGGACAGGGCTCAATATCGCCGCGCGGATTGATATGATGACTGATGCCTGTACTCATCGGGCAGAGCGCTTTTCCTTCCCCATCGTAATAGGCATCGATGATCGCAATCGGCACTTTCGCCCGCATCTCGACGACAAAACGGCGCACGCGCACGAGCTGTTCCGGAGTGAGCGCAAGCTGCGGATTCATCTTCGGCCCCACGGGACGATAGGTATGAAACCAACAATAATGCACACCTCGCGTGATGAGTTCGCGCAACCATGATTCGGTGCAGAGATCGTCGATGTTTGTCTGGCAAACGCTCGTCGCCACGCCAGTCAAAATCTTCTCCCGCAGACACGCTTCCAGACCGCGCAAGGTCCGCGCGAACACCTCCTTTTTTCCCCGTCGTTCGTCGCTGACGATCTCGCGTCCTTCGATGGATATCAGCGGAGTCGCATTCCCGATCTGCCGCAGCTTTTTCGCGATTTTGTCCGTGATGAACTGCCCGTTCGTGAACACCTGGAAGTAGGCATCCGGATGCGCGGCCAGCAGGTCGAGCAGCTCCGGATGCATGAACGGCTCGCCGCCAAGGATCCCGAAAAACGAATTCCCGTGCGCCTTCGCGTCGTTGATCGTGCGGTTCAGCGTCTCGAGATCGATCTGGGTGCGCTCGGCTTCCACATCCACCCAGCAGCCCTGGCAGCGCAGGTTGCACGAGTTGAGGATCGAGAGGTAAAGAAATGGTGGGAAGTATTCTCCGCGCTTGATCCGATGCTTGAAGCGCTCCACGGAGAGCATCCCTTTCACGCCGAAGTTCCAGGCAAACTTCCCGAGCAATCGCGGATCAGTGGTGCGGAGGATACGGAAGGCGAGCGAGGGAAACATCGCGGCGATCCTACGCTGAGAACGCGGCGAGCGCACCGCTCATTCTTCCGCCAGAGAGAACCGTTTCCGTTTGTTCCGGAGCGGGGGCTTTGCTATTCCGCAGCGATGAATGTGATGGCTTGCTTTGGTCGGACGCTTGGCTGGTGTTTTGTGCTGCAGCTCCAGGTCTTCGGCGGGATGGCTCCGGCAGTGACCGCGGAAGTTCCCGAGCAGCGTCAGGCGCCGATCGTTATTTTGCCGACAGCCGGCCGTTCTGTGGACGATCAGAAGCTGCATCGCGATTGGTGCGAACGCGTGCTCCTCTCGCCCTTCCGCGCCCGGCTGAAAGGCGACCCGTGGGACTCGGAGGCGACTCGCTTCGTGACGCAGGCGGTGGAGGATCTGAGTTGGGTGGAACTCGCCACCGACGCGGATGTTCTGGCGGACGAAGGGAAGAAACTGATCGCCGCCGGTTGCTCCGATCCGCTGGTCGTCTATCTCGCCACCCGGATCGGTTACCGCTTTGAGGGAAACTGGAGGACGGCGAAGATGGCGCTGGAAGAACTGCTGACGAAGCTTTCCGCAGACCGCAGCATCAGTCGCGCGCTGCTTTGCTTCATCGGGAAGGATCTCGCGATCGTCGGGGCACGCGGCGGTTATCCCGAGCAGCCGACCGACGAACGGGTGGTCAGCTGGACCCGTGAAGCGCTTTCAGACGGAAGCTACGTTCCGGGTGAAGATGTGGTTTTCGTCCAGCATCAAGTCAGTGCCCGCTGGGATGGTCCGCTGGACAGAAACTTTGAGTCGCTCGCACCCGTTTACGAAGCCTCGCCCTTTTCTGAGTGGGCAAAATGCACTCTGCGCGGGCGCGGGGAAATCAAGGCAGCTTGGAAGGCGCGCGGAACGGGCTCGGCAAGTTCCGTCACGCCAAAAGGCTGGGTCGGATTCGCCGAACACCTCGAGTCCGCCCGCGAGTGGCTGGAACGCGCCTGGAAGATGCGGCCGGATCGTCCGGAAGCAGCGACCGCGATGATCTCGGTGCTGATGGGCGGCGGCGATCGCTCGAGTGGAGATGAGCGCCTTTGGTTTGATCGCGCGATTGCCGCACAGTTTGACTATAAACCGGCTTATCTGGCGCTGCTTTGGTCGTATCGCCCTCGCTGGGGCGGCAGCCATGAACAGATGCTGGAATTCGGCCGACTCTGTCTGAAGACGGGTCGCTATGAGACCGACATCCCGCTGCTTTTTACCAGAGCACTCAATGGAGTGGTCGCTGAAGGTGGCGACTGGAAGTCCGTGTATCGCGGCGACCCAACAGTGGCGGCGGAGCTGATGGCGCACAATCACGCCCTGCTCAAAGAACCGTCGCGGCAGAAGGAGCGACCGTTCTGGCTTTCGTTCCTCGCGGTGAACGCCTGGCTGATCGGGGAATACAAGGTCGCCCAGAATGCAATCGACGAGTTCCATGCGGCCGCTCCTCCGGATGAAAAACAGACGGCCCGCACCTTTCCGCGCGCGGCACGGCGAAAACTCCAGTCGCTCGATATCAATCCGGATGAAGTCGAAGCAGATCTCCAGGTCCGTCTTTCCCAAGGCGGCTCTGCATTCGAAGCCGGCGAAGCTTCCGCGGAGCAGCGCGATTTTCAGGACGCCCGCGCTAACTATGAGGAGGCGCTGAAACTCGCTCCGGCCACCGCCGCGGCGGAGTTCGTCCGCGGGCGCCTCGCGAGCGTCCGGCTGGAAGAGAACCTGGCAAAAGGAGAATGGGTGAAAGTCGTCCCGTCGCGCGGCTTGCATGAGTGGACCCAACGCAGCGGCCGCTGGGAAGTGGATGAAGCCGGAACCTTGATCAATCACGGCACCGACGGCGCCGGGATGATCCTGCTGCGCGCTCGCGCTGGAGCGGAGTTTGAAGTGCGCGGAGAATTCGAAATCGCCGCGCAAGAGGGATGCTGTCGAACGCTCGGCGTGGTTGTCGGTTACCAGCCGGGATCACTGAACACCTGGGCCAATTGCACGGTATATCAGGGCGGAAAATCCAAGCCTTATGCCGGGCTGTTTCACCGGATGGGAGGTTCCCCGGGGATGATCAGAACGCCGTTTGAATTCAAGCAATGGAATCTCTTCCACGTCCGGGTGAAGAACGGCGCACTCAGCTACGAACTGAATGGAAAGCCGATCTTTGCTGACCTGGATCCAGGCCTGGTTGATCTCACCGCCGCCGGACAACTCGGATTTGCCGCGCCGAAGTTCTGCGCGAGCAACACCACGCGAATCCGCAATCTCGAACTCCGCCGGATCATCCCCGAGCCTTGAGCCCGTCGAATCCGCGGACCTGAAAACCGAAAAGACGCGCAGGTGAGGTGCGCGACTTCCCGCCCCGCCTCTTGCTAGCGCGCGACTTCTTCCGCAAGCTTGCAGCATGAGCCGCGTCACCGGTGCGCCTACCTACGAGTTTTCGGTCGAGGAATACCTGCGCCTCGGGAAGGTTGGGATCTTGGACGAAGACGATCGCGTGGAACTCCTCAACGGCAACATCGTCCTCATGTCACCCATCGGAATCCGTCACAGGAACGCGGTCCGCCGGCTGATCAACTACATGGCCCGGCGCTTCGGGAAGATCTGTCTGGTGGATGTGCAAAATCCGCTGGTCATCGACGAACGGTCGATGCCGCAGCCGGACGCGATGTTGCTCCGCCTCGATCTGGACGAAAGCCGGGCACCTCAGCCTGAGGATGTTCATCTTCTGGTCGAAGTCGCCGATAGCTCGCTCATCTACGACCAGACGGACAAGCGCGAGGCTTACGCTCGCAATGGGATCATCGAATACTGGCTGCTCGACCTCACGCGCGACGAACTTTTCGTCTTCCGCGATCCAGCGGGAGCTGAGTATCGGACGGAACTCCGTGTCGCCGCTGGCGAATCCATCGCGCCGCTCGCTTTTCCGGAGGCTTCGGTGGCAGTGAGCGAGATCCTCCCGCCGTAGGTTCGAGGAAAAGTGCGCAACTGAAGTCGTCGGAGCACAAGGTTTATCGTTCGACGTCCCAAGTTTGGACCAATGTGCACGGCGTGCACATTCGGTGGGTAGTCTGTTCAAAAAAGCGCGTTTTATGAACAGATACAGCCTGCTACGTTCAAGCCGTGCACGCATTTGACTCCACACAGCCCTACAACGCCCTCCCGTTTTTGCCTCCGGCTCAGGAGCTTGAGAGCGTCGTCGTGCTGAAGGCGGTCGCTCGTGCGGCACGCAGCCTGGCGGAACTCAAAGGCAGGACGACCACGGTGCCGAATCCCGCAATTCTCCTGAATACGATTGCCCTTCAAGAGGCAAAGGCGAGTTCGGAGATCGAAAACATCTTCACGACCAACGACGAACTTTATCGCGGCCTGAGCATGGACACGCTGGGACTGAACGCTCATGCCAAGGAGGTCCTGCATTACAACGAAGCCCTCTGGCGTGGCGCCCAGATGATGCGCGAGCGACCGGTCTTCTCGACCAATAGTGCGGTCGAGATCGTCAATACGATCAAGGAAAACACCGCGGGGATTCGACAGCATGGTGGAACACGCATCATCAATCCCGACACGCTGGAGGTCGTTTACACTCCGCCGGAGGGAGAGGCACGCATTCGCGAGTTGCTCGCAAATCTGGAGCGATTTGCGAACACTACGGACGATGGACTGGACCCGCTCGTGAAGATGGCGGCGATTCACTATCAGTTCGAAGCGATTCACCCATTCTATGATGGCAACGGCCGTGCTGGACGGATCCTGCTGATCCTTTACCTCATGCTGGAGAAGCTCCTGGATCAACCGATCCTGTTCCTCAGCCGCTACATCATCGAAAACAAGAATCTCTATTACCGGCGGCTGCGAGCGGTAACTGAAAAAAGCGAGTGGGAGCCATGGCTGCTCTATATGCTGAAGGCCGTGGAGGTGACCGCGCAGTCAACCAGCCGGAGGATCGAAGACATCGCGAACCTGCTGGAAGCGATGATCGATGAAGCGCGGGTGCGGCTTTCGAAACGTGTCTTTTCCAAAGAACTCATCGAGCAGCTCTTCGTGCGGCCCTACTGTAAGATCAAGTTTCTCGAACAAGCCGGCATCGCTGGCCGGGTCACTGCCTCGAGCTACCTGCGGGAGCTGGAAGAGGCCCAGTTTGTTCGCTCGATCAAGGTGGGGACGGAGCGGCTGTATATCAATTACCGGCTGGTGGATTTGCTCGCCCGCCCTGAACCGCCAGTTTAGAAGCGGCCCGGCCGGCGAGACTGACCGGCTAGCAGGCTCTGGAGCCAAGCACGCGTTGCAGAGCTTCCGCAAGCGCGGGGATATCGCCGGCGGGAACTTCCGTGACGCCCGTCCATCGGGTGAGGCCGCAGGCGGGCGTGGCGATGACGGGAATGCCTCGGGCGAGCGCGTCGAGCAGGCGCCTTGGCTGATGTTCCACCCAGGCTGGCAGGACGACGGCGGCGGCATCCGCGAGCGGATCTTCGCCGGGCGTTTCAGTTTTCATTCCGGACCAAAAATCAGGCGCTTCCAAATTTCTTCCGCAGATTCGGAGCGGCGGCGGCTCATCGATGAGACGCAGCGCGGCGCGCAGCTCGCAGGCTCCTTTTCGCGCCAAAGTCGCAGCCGGGAAAACCAAACGCTGGCCGGCTGATCTTTCCCCGCGCGTCGGTTCACGCCAGCGGAGAAAGTGCGCGCGGCATCCGGCGGAAGCAGCGATCGCGGTGTGCGGCGTGATCCAGCGCATAGCCGCAGCGAGGGCCGCGGTTTCATCCGCAATGAGCTCCGGATCGGCGCGGAAATCAGCGAGCGTCCGGCTTTCCGGATGAAGAGCGGCGGCGCGATCCAAGGTCGCCTGAAGTTCTTCCAGCGGGGCTCTCGTCATCAGCACGTCGAAGGTGCGGCCTCCGAGGATTCCCTCCCGCCAGAGGAACGGCAGAAGATTTTGGCTCACCACCAGATGTGTGGCTTCCGGAGGAATCCGGCGCGCGAGTTGACGAGCCAGCGACGCATCGAGCCGCAAGAGCGCGCGCTGCCGGGCGGCGCCTTGAGTTTGAAGACGACGCGAGACGAACGAGCGGCGCGCCACTTCCCGCCAGCACTCGTGGACTCGGGCAAAACCACGCGACTCCCAGCGATACGGCCCGATGTGCCAGCGCGCGGAATCGAACGGCAGCAAAAGCACGTCCCGAGGCGCACGGTGTTCCGCCAGGTAGGCGTTGAATTCCGGCCAGCAGGCATCGACCAGCCAGGCGGTGCGGGATTGCTGGAGCGCGAGCGATTCGTCCGAATGGCGGAAGCAATCCGTGATGCCGCAGGTCTCGCAGCTTTCGGCGGAAGCGCGAAGGTCGATGCTTTGCGGTTCAGCGGAGAACGTTCCGGAAGAGCGAGGCTGAGCTTTCCCCAGCAGACGCACGATCAACTCCGCGGCAGTGAGCTGCACGGAAAGCTGCAGCTCCGTCGGCGCGCGGAAGCGCAAGTCCACGTAGTTCCAGAAGACCGTCGCGTCGCGATCGACCGCCGCCTGCGAACCAGGCAGCCGGCGTGTGTGGGCATGACGCTCCAGGATCTCGCAGCCGGCCTGGAGCGCGACATCGTAGAGCGCATTCGAGAGCTGGCAGAGTCCGCCGCCGACGCTCGGGACGATGCAGCCTTCGCGAAGCTCCCGTCCTGGAGCGAAGCCGCGCCGCTTGGTTGGTCGTGGGATTTGCCGCCAAAATCCGAACACCGCACCAGCGGGAATCTTCAGTCCGTGCAAGTGCCCCGCAGCGATCCGGAGGTTTTGCACCTTGCCGGCTTGCAGCGCGAATTCAGCTGGAACCTGGCTCGGCTGGAGAAGGCTGATCGATTCTCCCGCGAAACAGAGCGCGTGATCGACTGGAGCAAAACCGAGCTTCGGCAAAGACTCTCCGGCCAGCGCGCGTCGCAGCCGGAAGAGCGAGGCTTTGCAGGTGAACGCCACGGCCTGGACCCGCGAGGGCATCCCGTCGGTTTCAGGTGAGCGCGGGCGGAGCATGCGGAAGAAAAACAGGAGGAGCCGCGGTCGAGTAGCAGCAGGATTACGAGCGCAAGGAGCAGCGATTCTCGTGCTCCTACTCCTACTCGTTCTCCTACTCGCCGAGGATCACGACGGTGAATCTTTCCGGAAGAAAAGTCACTCTTCGTTCCGGAACTGCTCGCTGGTTCCCCGTCTAGTTTGCCCGCGCAGCGGCTGCCTTCGCGGCAGCTTCTTCCGCACGGCGCGCGATTTCTTCCGCAGACGGCAAAGACATCAAAACTTCGGCTGGAATGTCGCCCAGCGCGGCGAGTTTGGTGAGGCATTTCTGCCGCTCGGCCAGTGCTTTGTCCGAGTCGCGCTCTTTGCTGAAGCGACTCTTCGCCTTCTCGCTGCGCAGGCGGAGCATCGCATAGACATCGCCGCCGAGCAGCGCGCTGATGTCCACTTTCATCTTCTCCTTCTGCAAATCCGAGTCGCTCACCACATCGCCATTGATCGGCCCGGCTTTGTATTTCGGGAACATGATCGCGGCTTCCGGACAGACGCGGGAACAGGCCGGGCAATTGGTTTTGCAGTTGTCGTTGTTCTGCACCTGGATGCGTTTTTCGCCGTCCACGCCATAAACGCCGAAGAGACAAAAGCTCAGGCATTGCATGCAGTTCGTGCAGCGATCGTAGTCGATCACCGGGAACCACGGCTTCCACGTTCCGTGCGCAGGCGCGTTCAGCTGCGCGCGTGCAGTTTCCACG
>DASVRR010000076.1:0-4082 GCA_036388515.1 Chthoniobacteraceae bacterium
CATCGTAGGCTTGCTCGTCCCGCGCCGATGCGCCGAAGCCCATCACGCTGGATTTCTTGATCAGCTCCGCGCCAATGTTCGACGTCATGATGATGATCGTGTTCCGGAAATCGATCTTCCGCCCGAGCGAATCCGTGACCTTCCCTTCCTCCAGGATCTGGAGCAGAAGGTGCATCACGTCCGGATGGCCTTTCTCGATCTCGTCGAAAAGGACGACGGAATACGGGCGACGCCGAACCGCTTCGGAAAGCTGTCCGCCTTCCTCATAACCGACGTAACCTGGAGGCGAACCAATCAGCCGCGAGGCCGTGAACTTCTCCATGTATTCCGACATGTCGATTTGGATCAAGGCGTCCCGGTCGCCGAACATGAACTCCGCCAGAGTCTGCGCCAGGAAGGTTTTTCCGACACCGGTCGGGCCGAGGAAAATGAACGAACCGATCGGACGGCGCGGGTCTTTCAAGTCCGCGCGGGAGCGGCGAAGCGCCTTGGAAATCGCCACGACTGCTTCCTGCTGGCCGATGACTTTGCCTTTCAGCTCGTCTTCCATGCGCAGCAGCTTTTGCGTTTCCGCGGTTTCCATCCGCTGCAGCGGAACACCCGTCCACTTCGAAACCACGTGCATGATGTCGTCTTCGCTCACGACAACTTCGCGTTCTTCCCGTTGCTCCCGCCATTCGGTGAGAATCCGCTCCAGCTTCTCTTTCGCCTGCTTTTCCGTGTCACGGAGCGCGGCGGCTTTCTCGAAGTCCTGAGCCTTGATTGCCGCTTCTTTGCTGCCGCGGATCTCTTCGATTTCCTTCTCGATGTCTTTGACGTTCGGCGGCCGGGTCATCGAGCCAATCCGCGCGCGTGCTCCCGCTTCGTCCATCACGTCGATGGCTTTATCCGGAAGAAAACGCCCGGTCAGATAGCGGTCGCTCAGCTTCACGCACTGCTCCAGCGCTTCGTCCGTAAACCGCGCCTTGTGGTGCGCTTCGTACTTCGAGCGGAGTCCTTTCAAAATCAGGATCGCCTGCTCGACCGTCGGAGCTTCCACCTTCACCTGCTGGAAGCGGCGCTCGAGCGCGGCATCCTTTTCGATGTACTTACGATACTCGTTGAGCGTGGTCGCGCCGACGCACTGCATCTCGCCGCGGCTGAGCGCGGGCTTGATGATATTGGAAGCGTCCATCGCTCCCTCGGCCGAACCGGCGCCGACGATGGTGTGCAGCTCATCGATGAACAGGATCACGTTTTTCGTCCGGCGGATCTCGTCCATCACGGCCTTGATGCGCTCTTCAAACTGACCGCGGTACTTGGTGCCTGCGACCATCAGCGCAAGGTCCAGCGTGATCACTTTTTTGTCGCGCAGCAGCTCCGGCACATTGCCGCTGGCGATCTCCTGCGCCAGACCTTCGACGATTGCCGTCTTGCCGACGCCCGCCTCACCGATCAGCACCGGATTGTTTTTCGTTCGGCGGCAGAGCACCTGGATCACCCGCTCGATTTCATCCGCACGTCCGATCACCGGATCGATCTCGCCCTTCTTCGCCAGCTCCGTCAAATCGCGCCCAAACGCCCGCAGCGCCGGCGTCTTCACGTCTTTCCGGTTACCGCCTTGTTGTTCCTGTTGCGGCTCCTGCTCGGCTTCCGGCGGAGTAAAGTTTGGATCCAGCTCTTTCAGGATCTCGTTGCGAGTGCGCTCGATATCGACCTCCAGATTCTTGAGCACGCGGGCGGCGACGCCTTCGCCCTCGCGGAGCAAACCGAGCAAAATGTGCTCGGTGCCGACGTAGGAATGATTCAGCGACTTCGCTTCCTTCCCCGCGAGCGCCAGCACCTTCTTCACCCGCGGCGTGTAGGGAATGTTCCCCACCATCTTGGTTTCGGGTCCGCTGCCGACTTGTTTTTCGACCTCCATCCGCACGGTTTCGAGATCGAGCCCCATCTTCTGGAGCACATTCACGGCGACACCCTGGCCGAGTTTGATCAGGCCCAGGAGCAGATGCTCCGTGCCCACGTAGTTGTGGTTGAAGCGGTCGGCTTCCTTGCGGGCGAGAGCGAGAACCTGCTGCGCGCGTGGTGTGAAGTTGTTCATCATGTTGGAGCGGCTCCTTGGTTCCGTCATCGGCGGTCTTGGCCGAATCGTGGTTCCGCGGCTTTGCGCAACTTGGCCCCGGCAAATGGGGCGCGCAAGCCGCGTCGCACCCCGCAGCCACTTTTTTCCGTCATAACTTCTCTGCCCCGCGGGATTCTTCCGCGGCGTTTCGTCCCCAGCGATTAGTCGCCTTCATCCGCAAGCCGCCGCGTCCTGTTTGGACAAAGCGCACGAGGCAGCCTACCTCCTGACGTCGCATGATTCACCGCGCGCATGATTACCGGCACCTCATCGCACGCTGGCGCGCGGTGGCCCGGCAGGCGGGGCTTAAGCTGCGGCCTCTGATCCGAGCCGGCGAATATCCGCTCTACTTCCTCCAGAATCCGACGCTCGGAGCGGCAGGCGGCATTTACCTTTCCGCAGGGATTCACGGGGATGAACCCGGCGGCACCGAAGCGCTGATTGCCTGGGCCGAAAAACACGGCGGGCAGCTTGCCGGAAAGCCGTTGCTGATCTTCCCCTGTTTGAATCCTTGGGGATTAATCAACAATCAGCGCCGGGATGAAGCGGGCCTCGATCTGAACCGCATTTTTCACCTTGATGATCACCCGCTGGTCCGCGCGATGAAACAGCTCGTCCAGCCGCACCGGTTCGAACTCGCGCTGATGCTGCACGAAGATTTCGACGGACAGGGCCTCTATCTGTATGAAGTCCCGCGCGATCTTCCCCACTGGGGCGAAGATCTGCTGGCGGTGGCGAAGCGGCACATCGCAATTGATCCCCGGCACCGGATCGACCGCCGAAAGGCAACGGCGGGCCTGATCCGGCGGCGCTTCAGCCGGCGCGTCTTCGAAGAGATCGGTTATCCGGAAGCGATCTGGCTCCACCAAGCTCACGCCCGCCGCGCCCTCACCATCGAAACTCCGAGCGAGTTTGCGCTGGAGCAACGCATCCGCGCCCACCTTGCCGTGCTGGAGGCGTGCCTCCGGCGGGTTACCATCGGACGGGAGAAGACCGCGTGAACTTCGGAACGGGAGACCTGGAGACTGGGCCCGGTGGGATTCGAACCCACAACCAAGGGATTATGAGTCCCCTGCTCTGACCATTGAGCTACAGGCCCGGCGCGGTGGCGGGGAGACTTTTCGCGTGCGCCGGGCCGGGCGGCAAGCTGGAAGCGCGCGGAGTTCAGACGAGACTGCCCAGGCGGCGGAATTGCAGCATCGGCTCGCCGGCTTCCCGCGAGGCGGCAAGATCCACCTCGAACTCGGCAACCCAGTCGTTCAACTCGGCGGGATCAACGAGCATCTGTTGCACGCGCCAGCTGCGTTTATCTTCCGAGGGGGTGACGTAGGTGTGTCGAATGTTGCGCGCTTCGGGATCCAGCCGCAGGTGAGCATGGTCGACCAGGTAGGCGTTCAGCGCGAGGCGGAGGCGCTCTGCGGTCCAGGCTTCGTCATCCTCGGGCGAAGCGAACGCCTTCACGCCGGCGAGGGCGGACTCGAAGTCGCCGCTGGTCGCCGCACGGAGGAAGCTGAAGATTTCGTTGCGAATCGCAGCAGTGAAGGCTTTCGAATCGCGGGTGATATCGCGCGCCGCTTCTTCCGCACCCGGAGGACGCACCTCCGTTGATTCGCGCGCGACGTAGTTCGGATCGCGCATTTTCTCCCACTCCTCCAGCAGGCTGGAATCGATCTGGCGGAGCATCGTGCCGAGATAGATTTCCATCTCGCGCACGGAGTCGTTTTTGGCGCTGTCCGGGACGGTTTGGGCGAGGACTTTGTGGACATTGGAAAGGTGGCGCAGGAGGACGCCCTCGGCCCGCTGGAGTTCGTAGATCTTGATGTAATCGCTAAAGGAGCGGAACTCCTCGAACATCTCCCGCGCGATGGATTTCGGACGAATGTGCTCCTGTTCGACCCAGGGATGCTTCGCGGCAAAAGCGTTGAACGTCGAATACACGAAGTCGCGGTTTGGTTTGGGGTGTTCAAGTTTCTCCAGATCC
>DASVRR010000077.1:0-5453 GCA_036388515.1 Chthoniobacteraceae bacterium
CGGTCAGGCGATTCACGGTCTGCCGAACCGCGAGCAAACCCGGCCCGCCGCGCGATTTCTCCTCGCTTCCGGAGCCAAACCGCCGGCACGGTTTGCGGATGATCCGTTTCCTCCCGATCCTTTTCTTCCCGGTCATGCTGCTG
Organism: Chthoniobacteraceae bacterium; assembly: GCA_036388515.1. Classification (GTDB taxonomy): domain Bacteria; phylum Verrucomicrobiota; class Verrucomicrobiia; order Chthoniobacterales; family Chthoniobacteraceae; genus Chthoniobacter. The sequence continues at coordinate 144 of DASVRR010000077.1, forward strand.
GCCCAGGCGGCGCCGGTCTTCCAAGGCAGCATCGAACGGCTCGATCCTGCGCTCGACCAGCTGATTGCTCCGGAAGCAAAAGTCGAGAAGCTCGCGGAAGGCTTCAACTGGTCGGAAGGACCGGCTTGGTTCGAGCAATCGGTGGTCTTTTCCGACGTGCCGGAAAACGTGATCTTCCGCTGGAAGGAAGGGCAAACCGCCGCCACGCAGTTTCTCAAGCCGAGCGGTTTGCTCACGCCGCAGCCGGGTTTCCGGGAGCCCGGATCGAACGGGCTGGCGGTGGACGCGCAGGGCCGGCTGCTGCTTTGCCAGCATGGCGAGCGGCGGATTGCGCGGCTGGAGAAAGATGGGACGCAGACGGCGCTTGCGGATCGGTTTGAAGGCAAACGCTTCAACAGCCCGAACGATCTGGCGATCCGGCGGAACGGCGAAATCTACTTCACCGATCCGCCGTATGGAATGGAGGGCGGGGACCGTTCGCCGCTCAAGGAACTCGCGTGGAACGGTGTTTATCGGCTGGATTCCGCGGGAAAAGTTTCCCTGTTGATCAAAGATCTCACCTTCCCCAACGGCATCGGTTTTTCTCCGGATGAACGGACGCTTTACGTGGCCGTGAGCGATGGAAAAGCGCCGCGCGTGATGGCTTACGAAGTGCAAGCGGATGGTTCCGTGGGCGCCGGCCGGGTGTTCATCGATGCGCTGCCGCTGGGGAATAAAGATCGGCGCGGCTCCTGCGACGGATTGAAAGTGGACGCCGCGGGGAATGTTTTCGCCACCGGCCCGGGCGGCGTTTTGATCTACAGCGCCGCGGGGAAGCACCTCGGGACGATCCTCACCGGACAAGCTACGGGAAACTGCGCGTGGGGCGACGACGGCAGCACGCTTTACATCTGCGCCGACGCATTTCTCTGCCGCGTGAAGACGCGGACTCGCGCCGCGCATTGGCCGAAGTAAACGAGTCGGCGGAAGTTTCCTCCAGCCCGCGCCGGCTAATAAACGTCGCGCTTGTAGCGCTTCGTCTTCCGCATGGTCTCGACGTATTCCTGCGCCTGTTCGGGCGTCTTTCCTCCGGCGACTTCGATGATGCGCTTCAGCTCATTGTCCACGTCCGTCGCCATGCGGCTTTTATCCCCGCAGACAAAGAATTCCGCTCCTTCTTCCAGCCAGGCCCAAATCTCCTTTTCGTTCTCCCGCATCTTGTCCTGCACATAGACTTTGTGTTCCTGATCTCGGGAAAACGCGACGTCCAGCTTGAGGAAGCCGTCGTTCACCCAGCCGGTAAATTGTTCTTCATAGAAGAAATCCTGCGCCCTGCGTTGTTCCCCGAAAAACAGCCAGTTGCGTCCCTTGGATCCGAGCACCGCGCGTTCTTCCAGGAAAGCGCGGAACGGTGCGACGCCGGTTCCCGGACCGACCATGATCATCGGCGTGTCGCTGTTGGCCGGCAGGCCGAAATGCTTTTGCTGCGACTGCATGAAGATGCCGCCGCGCGTTTCGCCCGCCCAACGATCGCTCATGAAGGTGGAAGCGACGCATTTTCGTTCCCGGCCGTGCGCGGTGTAGCGGACGGTCGCGACGGTGAGATGCACGGAATCCGGATGCGCCTTCAGGCTCGAGGCGATGGAGTAAAGCCGCGGCGGCATCTTGCGGAGCAGCTTCACGAATTCTTCCGGAGTAAAACGCAGGTCCGGGAACTCGCGGAGGATATCCACGTAATCGTGGCAAACATTGTGTCCGGAAAGGTAGAGCTTCAGCTCAGGCGCTTTCTCCGGAGTCAAAAGCTCGGCCAGTTTGGTGGCGCCCTTTTGCGCCGCGGCATCGACAAACTTCTTCTCCGTAATGCTGATCGCGTAGTCCTTGAGCAAGGCTTCGCGCAGCGACTTCGTGGAACCATCTTTGCCGGGAACCGGCTCGTCGCCGGTGGCATGCAACTCGGCGATCAATTCTTCCACGAGCAGATGACAGTTCACCGGCACCAGGCCCAAAGCGTCGCCCGGCAGATACGACAATCCGGAACCTTCCAACGAAATCTCATGATGCCGCGTGTCCTTCTCCGAGCCGGGCCCGCTTAGCCGGAGATTGACCGGATGCAGCGCGGGAAACGGATTCTTGTGCGAGTAAGCGGGGGCAGTGGCGACGGCAGCTTCGGTGGACATAAAGGGCGGCGACGATATGAGGCGATCGTCGCCCGATCAAGCCCGCAGGCTGCTCCCGGTCGCCCGCGGATGAATTGCCGGCACGCCTGACGGTCACGCGCCATTTCCGGGGAGCCCGCGCGTCTCGCGCGGTGGCGCGGGCGTCCCCGCCTGCGCGAATTTTTACGGAGGTTTCGCCGGTAGGACGCGCTCCAAAGACCGGGAGCTGCGCGGAAGTCCGTCGCGGCGGGACGCCGGCGACCACCACGCGGGACGCGTGGACTCCCGGATCTGGCCGCCCGCTCACCCGCGCGTGTGCTCCCCATTTGCATCCCGTTGCGATTCCGGCGAACATCGCGGCTCCCGTGATTTCTTCCCCCTGGCGAAAAGCCGCAATCATCCTGGTGCTCGTCTGGGTCGGCGCCGGCGGCGTGATCTTTTGGGCCAGCCGGACCAAACCGACGCCGGAACGCCTGGCCACGTTCCTCTCCGAGAATCCGCTGGAGAATTCTTCCGGAAGAAACCGCGCGAAGATCATCGACGGCGCCGCGGAACAGTTGAACGCCTTGTCTTATGAACAGCGGCGCGAGGTCCGCGTGGGGAAGAAGCTGGACGCCTTCTTTCGCTCGCTGACTCCGGAAGAACAGACGGCATTTCTCGATCGCACGCTGCCGAGCGGCTTTAAGCAGATGATGGATTCGCTGAACAAAATGGATCCCGCCAAACGCCGGAAGTTTGTCGAGCGGACCTTGAATGACTTGCGCCGGGAGGAAGGGAACGCACCGAAACCCGACGACCCGAACATCGAGCGAATCGTGCAGCAGGGAATGAAATCGTTTTACTCCGAGGCGAATGCGGAAGTGAAAATGGATCTCACGCCGTTGATCGAGCAGATGCAAAAGAACATCCAATCTGGCCGGTGAGGAAGATCCGGAATGGCGCGCTCCCGTCGGCCCGGTTGCGGAAGAAACTCGGCTTCACGCTGGTGGAGTTGCTCGTCGTGATCGCGATCATCGGAGTGCTCGCCGCGCTGGCCTTCCCCGCGTATCAGCGAGTCCTGGAAAACAGCCGCGCGACGGCTTGTGTCGGGAACCTGCGGCAGGTCGGAGCCGCCTTGAATCTGTATATCGGCGAGAACGGGATGAAGATGCCGGATCTCCGCTCGGGACGTTCCAGCCGGAGCGAAGAAGTGCCGGTGATCGACAACACGCTGAACCGCTATTTGCAGGACGCGCGGGTTTTTGCCTGTCCATCCGATCCGAAGTTTGCCGCCACGACCGGCACCAGTTTCTTCTGGAACTCCGCGCTCAATGGACAGGCCCTGGCGAATCTCAACTTCCTGAACATCGCCACCGAGCAAAGCAAAGTCCCGGTGCTCTTTGACAAGGAAGGTTTTCATCCTTTCCTCAAGGACAAGCTGAACATCCTCTACGCGGATGGACACGCCACGAACGAGCTGAAGTTTTGGGACGGCGCGCAGTCCGGAGGAAAGTGAACGGGGGACCTGAAGCAAAGATGATCCGGCTCGAAAATCTGCGGAAAGCTTTCGGAGGAAAACCCGCGCTGCACGGACTTTCGCTGGAGGTCGGGCGCGGCGAAATCTTCGGCCTGCTCGGCCACAACGGCGCGGGGAAAAGCACAACCTTCGGGATCTTGCTGGGCCAGGTTTATCCCGATGCTGGGGAAGCTTTCATCGGCGGAATTTCCGTCCAGCAGGAGCGCGCGCGTGCTCTGGCGAGGGTCGGTGCGATCTTTGAAGCGCCAGCTTTCTACGACTACCTGAGCGGCTGGAAGAACCTGCAAATCCTGTCCAGTTACTCCGGACGCGTCGCGCGCAGCGAGTTGCTGGACGCGGTGGAAACGGTCGGACTTTCCGCGCGGATCGACGATCCGGTCCGCACTTACAGCCACGGCATGCGGCAGCGACTCGGGCTGGCGCAAGCTTTGGTCCCCGCGCCGGAAGTGATCCTGCTGGACGAGCCGACCGAAGGCCTTGATCCGGAAGGAATCCACGAGATGCGTCACTTGATCCTGCGGCTGAGGAAGGAACGCGGGCTGACGGTGCTCCTTTCCTCCCACCTGCTGGCCGAAGTCGAGCAACTCTGCGAGCGCGTCGCCATCCTGAACCAAGGCCGGCTGATCTATCTCGGCGGCTGGAGCGCGATCTCCGCGACGGGCTCGAAGTATCGGATCGAAGTGGATGACGCGGACCGGTTGCGGCGGCTTCTTCCCGCTGGAGCCAGGCTGGCTGGGGAAGGAATCGTCGAACTGGATTCCGGCCTGGATGTCGGCGATCTCGTCGCGGCGCTGGTCGCGGGCGGAGTGAAGTTGCGCGCGCTGGAGCCGATCAAGCCGAGCCTCGAGTCGCTTTATCTCCAGACGATTTCGGATCAACGCGGGGAAGCCAACTAGCGCGCGCTCATGGACCTCTTTTTCCTCCAGCTCCGCGGCGAACTCCGGAAACTTTTCGCCCGCCGCCGAACTTATATCGGTTTCGCTGTTTTCTTTGCCGTGGAAGTGGTGATCCTCATTCTCTTCCAGCTCCCGAAAGTGCAGCGCTCTTACCGCGCAATCATCGAGCGCGCGGGCTACGGCTTCGAGGAATACTTCTCCGGATTGACGCTCGCCTTCATGGTGCTGACTTCCACGATCTTCCTCCTCGGCGCGCTGTATCTGGCGCTCGTCGCGGGCGATGTGGTGGCAAAGGAAGTCGAAGACGGAACGATGCGGATGAGTCTTTGCCGGCCGATTTCGCGCGTCGGTTTGCTCGGAGTAAAATACGCCGCCTGCGCCGTTTATACGTTTGCGCTGGTGGCGTTCATCGGGCTTTCCGCGCTGCTCGTCGGACTGCTCCGGCAAGGCGCCGGCGGCATGTTCGTCTTTGCTCCGCTGGAAGGAATTTTTGCGATGTACGATTTTCTTCCCGGGCTCGGGCGTTATCTGGGTTCGTTGCCGTTGCTCGGCTTGAGCCTGATGACCGTCACCTCGATTGGCTTCCTGCTTTCCTGCTGCAAGATGAAGCCGGCGGCAGCGACGATCGTGACGCTTTCGATCTTCCTCGTGGATATGATTTTCCGCGGGATTCCGTACTTCGAAAGCATCCGCCCGTGGTTCCTCACGGCGCACATGTCCAGCTGGCTGAACATTTTCCAGCCGAACATTCCCGTCCTCCAGA
>DASVRR010000078.1:0-2549 GCA_036388515.1 Chthoniobacteraceae bacterium
CCGCGGTCAGGCCGGCGCCGCCCATCATCCGGATATAAACCCACGGAATGGTGAGGATGCTCGCGCTGCCAAACGGCGCCGCGGAGATCGCGAACTCGGCTTTCTGATTTCCTCCGGATGCTCGCGCGGGGAGAAAAGGAACCAGATGCGCGCCGACGCCGATCGGTCCCATTCCCGGACCGCCGCCGCCGTGCGGAATGCAAAACGTTTTGTGCAAGTTGAGGTGGCAGACATCCGCGCCGATTCTTCCCGGCGACGTGAGGCCGACCTGCGCGTTCATGTTGGCGCCATCCATATAGACTTGGCCGCCGTGCGTGTGGATGAGTTCGCAAATCTCCACGATCGTTTCCTCAAAGACGCCGTGAGTGCTCGGATACGTGACCATCAGCGCCGCGAGATTGGCGGAGTGCGCGGTGACTTTCTCCCGAAGATCGTCGAGGTCGATATCGCCGTCCGCGCGGCAAGTCACTGTCACGACTTTCATCCCCGCCATCACCGCGCTCGCGGGATTCGTGCCGTGCGCGGAAGTCGGGATCAGGCAAACGTCGCGATGTCCTTCCCCACGCGCCTGGTGATATTTCCGGATGACTAAAAGCCCCGCGTATTCGCCCTGCGATCCGGCGTTCGGCTCGAGCGAAACTCCCGCAAAGCCGGTGATCTCCGCAAGCCAGCCTTCCAGCTGTCGGCAAAGCTCGCGGTAACCTTCCGTCTGCGCGGCCGGTGCAAAGGGATGCAGCTTCCCGAATTCCGGCCAGGTCACCGGGAGCATCTCGCTCGTCGCGTTCAGCTTCATCGTGCACGAGCCGAGCGGGATCATCGAAGTGGTCAGCGAAAGGTCGCGCGCTTCGAGCCGGCGGATGTAGCGCAACATTTCCGTCTCCGTGTGGAAGCGATTGAAAACCGGGTGCGTCAGAAACTCGCTCGTCCGCCGGTGCACGCCGAAGTCGAGTTCCGCCGAAGCCGCCAAAGTTTCCGGACTCAGGCCAGGATCCGCGCCGCCGTGGAAGACGCTGAAAAGCGCGCGGAGTTGATGACGATCGATGGTTTCATCCAGCGCAATCAGAAGACTGGTGTCGCCATACGGACGGAGGTTGATTCCGCCCGCGAGCGCAGCGCGGAGGATCTCGTCGCGGCGTCCATTGGCATCGATCTGGATGGTGTCGAAGAATTGCGCGTCACCGACGGGAAAGCCGAGTTGACGCAGTCCGGTCGCGAGCATTCTCGCATACAGATGCACGCGCTGCGCGATCCGCCGCAAACCGTCCGGCCCATGATAAACCGCATACATCGAAGCCATCACCGCGAGGAGAACCTGCGCCGTGCAGATGTTGCTCGTCGCCTTGTCGCGGCGGATGTGTTGCTCGCGAGTTTGCAGCGAAAGGCGATACGCCGGCCGGCCGTGCGCGTCTTTGGAAACGCCCACGAGCCGTCCCGGCAAAAGCCGTTTGTAGGCGTCTTTCACCGCCATGTAAGCGGCGTGCGGTCCGCCAAAACCGAGCGGAACCCCGAAGCGCTGCGTGGAACCGACCGCGATGTCGGCCCCGAATTCTCCCGGCGGCCGAAGCACCGTGAGCGCCAGCAAATCCGCGGCGACGATGACCAGCGCGCCGGCTTCGTGTGTCCGCTCCGCGAGCGCCTCGAAGTCGTGAATCACTCCGGCGGTGTCCGGATATTGGACCACGACTGCGAAGGTCTTGGTGGAGAAATCCCAGGTCGCTGCGTCGCCGACGATGACGCTGACGCCGAGCGGTTCGGCGCGCGTCTGGACAACCGCGATGGTTTGCGGATGACACTTCCCGGAAACGAAAATCGTGTTTGCTTCCGAATCGCGATTCACCGCATGCGCGAGGTGCATCGCTTCCGCGACCGCAGTCGCTTCATCCAGCAAAGACGCATTCGCGAGATCGAGCGCGGTGAGGTCCACGATCATCTGCTGGAAGTTGATCAGCGCCTCCATCCGCCCCTGCGAAATCTCCGCCTGATACGGCGTGTAAGCCGTGTACCAGCCGGGATTTTCCAGGATGTTCCGCTGAATGACCGGCGGCGTGATCGTGTCGCTGTAGCCTTGTCCCAGATAGCTGCGGAAGACTTGATTCTTCCCCGCGATCGCGCGCAACTCGGCGAGCGTCTCGTGTTCCCCGCGACCGGGAGGAAGCGAGAGCGGCTTGGGAAGGCGGATGTTTGCTGGAAGGGCGGCGTCGATCAGCGCCGGAAGCGTGGGCTGATCCAGCGCCTCCAGCATCTCCGCGATTTCTTCCGGACCGGAACCCAAATGGCGCCGCACGAAGGAATCTCCCGGAGCCAGCAGTTCGGCGGCAGCCGGCGTGTTGGCAGGCGATTTCGCAAGCGTGTCGTGCATCGGCGGAAGCTAGGAGGAGCCGCTTCTGAATCAAGCCGCATCTGGCTCGCGGAGCGTCATCAGACGCATCCATTCGCGACCTTCCCGGCCGGGATAAGCACGCGCCGGAAGCCACTCACGATCGAGCCGAAACCGGGGCAAAAAGAGCGCGTCAAGTTCCTCCAGCGTGACGCCAAACGGCGGTCCGTCC
>DASVRR010000079.1:0-2792 GCA_036388515.1 Chthoniobacteraceae bacterium
CCAACGCGGTGGAAGACGCCAAGATCCGTTCTCGCGCGATGGAGCGCCAACTGAAACCCGCGGACGAATTGCCCGCCGCCGACGCCGTGACTTTGCTCGGCCTGAGTCCTGATCCCGTGCCGGAAGACACTGGAACCGCGAGTCTTTTTCCGGAAGAGATTCCGGAGAAAACCGAGGAGGATGAACCGGACCGCGTTTGAGGCTACCTGGCGGGAGAATCCGCCACGCCTAACGCCCAGCGGATGCCGCCGAGAATGTGTTGCTGGAACGCTTTCGCGACTTCCGGCGGGTTCTTCCGATCTTTCACTTCGCTGGTTTCATCCCACACATCTTCCCGATGACCGAGGCTGGTAAAGAAGACGCGGCCTTTTCCTTCCTCACGCACCCAACTGACCGGGAAATGGCCTGCGCTCTTGTCTTTCGGGCTGACGCTGAGTCCGAGCAGGTCGCGCACGCGGCTGCGATCATAGTTTTTGAACATATAGATTTCTTCCTGAGCGATGTTCCAGACATCCGGCAAACCGGCGGTGGCGGGATGCGCGGGATCCAGTTTATTCACCGCGACGCTGATCTGCGGACCGTGTCCGGCGAATTCGCCGCCGAGCAGTTCGATGTAGGGCCGGTAGCTGTGAAACGTGTCGCTCGCGGAATGCATCCCGATCAGCGCGTGGCCATCGGCGACCCATTTGATGAACGCATCGCGATCGGGCAGGGGAAGATCGCCGGTGGTGTTCACGAAGATGACGCCGTCATATTTCGCCAGATTTGCCGGCGAGAGTTTCTCCATCTCAGCTTTCATCTTCGCGTCGAATTCCGCCTGTGAACTCGCCACCTTCGCGTCGTCCGCAGGCGTCCATTTCGCCAGTGCGGCCTCATACTTCGCCTGCGCTTCGTCGTATTTCCTCATCTCCTCAGCGTGACGGACTTTCGCTGGCTCATCCGCATCCGGTTTCAAGGCGCCGGGCTTCCGCGGAGCACCCGGCTTCTTGTGAATCTGCACCTTTGGCTGGCGCGCAAAGTCCACGATCTGAAACGCTTTGCTTTCATCCGCGAGTCGCTGGAGCACCTTTTCGCCCGTCTCGATCGAAGAATGCCGGAAGCCGGTGGTCACGGAGAGCACGAGCACTTTTTTCGGCTCGGCGGAGTGGAGCGAAGAGGCGGCGGCGAGCGAAAGAACGAGCACCGAAGAGAACAGACGTTTCATAGATGGGAGCGGGGGAAGTTGGGAGGCTTGGGCGACTACCTTGCCGGAGGCTTCCGGAATTGTCAGGTGGAACTTCACCCGCTTAAACAGGCGCAGCATGAACTCCGGTTCGCCTGATCGTCCAGTGACAGCTTGCCGCGATTGCTCCGGAACGGTGAGCACCGATGCCGTGACTTGTCCGCATTGCGGGGCACCGCGGCCGGCTCGTGCGGAGTGGGAAGGGGAAGGCTACGAGTGGAAGTCTGAGCGCAGCTTTCGCGGCTGGCCTTTGATCCACGTGGCGTTCGGGATTGATCGCTGGGGCAAGGTGCGGACTGCTCGCGGAGTCATCGCGATCGGTCAGCGCGCGATCGGAGGAGTGGCGGTCGGCGTGCTGGCATTTGGTGTGATCTCCTGTGGAGTGGTGTGCGGAGGCGTGATTTCCCTGGGAGTGGTGGCGGTGGCGTTGGGGCTGGCCTGCGGAGTAAATGCGATTGCCCCGCTGGCTTTCGGCGTCGTCGCGATCGGCTACGTGGTGGGCGGCGTGAACGCCATCGGCTGGAAGATTCTCTTTTCCGTGGCGCAACCTGGGCGCTGAGCCGTCACGACTGGCAGAAGCGCGGCTCAGCCGGCCGGACGATCATTGTTCAGCAGCCAGGATGGCTGCTGGCCTCACAGGCTGGAAGCCTGTGCTCCGACTGCATCGTTCCGGCTACGGAATGCGGAGGTCGCAGGTCAGCAACTCCGGGTTCAGCTTGCGGCAGGGATTTGGCGCCGGTTCCGGAGCGGGTTCATCGCTCGGCTCGAAGACGCGACGCTGCTCCAGCAGTTTGAAAACCTTGGTCGTGCCCGAATGCTGGATCGACAGGATGAGCGGCATGTGCGGGGCAATGCCGGGATGCAACGACGGATACAGCGCGGTGCGCCGATAGCGCAAACCGACGCCGAACTGCCCACCGGCAAAAGGTTCCAGCGTAAGCAGCCGGCCTTGCACCCGGATCTCGCATTGCTCCGCAAATGTTGGGTTTGGGAGGAACTCCAGGCGCTCAATGGAAGTGTCCACAAAGCGGCTGGTGCTGCCGCCTTCCAGCGGCTGCTCGCAAAGCAGCGGCCAGCCTTCGTGCGCTTTCCGGATGATCAGCGTTGCGCCAGCCTCGGAGTAATCGAGCATGGTGGGAAAACGCCATGCGGCAATCTTCCGGAAGACTTCGGGAGCCAGCTCGAATCCCGCCGAGTGGAGATCCGCCAGCACTTGCTCGAAGTCCGCCCACAAAGCCGACGGCAGATAAAAGTGATCGTGCAGTTTTGCGCCAAACTCCACCAATGGCGCCGCAAACGGACGCTCGATGAGATACGCGGCGAGCGTGTGCCAGAGCAGCGCGACGGCCGACATCCACTCCGCGCGCGGCAGCGATTCGACCGCGCGAAATTCCACCAGGCCGCGGCAGCCGCCATCGAAGTTGACGTTCCAGAACTTGTCGAAGCTGATCTCGCTGCGGTGCGTGTTGCCAGAGCCATCGGTGTGCAGGTGCCGCAGTGTCTCGCTGATGACGACGCGATGATCGCTCCCCGCTTCAAGGTTCTCCAGAAAGCGGTAGGCCATCTCGAG
>DASVRR010000080.1:0-5207 GCA_036388515.1 Chthoniobacteraceae bacterium
TCGATGCTCCGGGAGCGCGGCTCGCGATCCTTGGTGGTCGCGGTGCTCGGCACGGTGACGAAGGGTCCGCCTTCCAGCGGCGCGGCTTTGCTGAAGGCGATGTCCGGCATGTCGCTGGCGCGTCCGGCGAGCGGAAAATCCTTCCGCAGCGGGAAGAACGGATAACCTTCCCACATCAAGATCCGGGTCAGCTCCGGATGACCGGCGAACTTGATGCCATACATGTCGAACGCTTCGCGCTCATGCCAATCCGCCGTCGGCCAGAGATCGCTCACGGTCGGCACTTCCAGCTGATCTTCGGAAACGGAAACCTTCAGCCGGAGATAGTCGCCTTGCTCAAAGCGATAGAGCTCATAGACGACTTCGAAGCGCGGCTCTTCGCCGAAATGATCCACGCCGCTGACATCGACCAGATAAGTGAAGCGGAGTTCATCGCGGCAAAAACGCGCGGCTTCTTTCAGCTCGGCGACTTCCAGGTGAAGCGAAACTTCGCCCCGGAACTCCGTTTTCGTCCGGACCTTAAACTTCCCCGCAATCGAGGCGGCCGCAGCCGTGAGAGTCGCGGCGCTCACGCTTTGGCAGTGGCAAACTGATGCTTTTGCTCGCGGAACGAATGCTCGCCTTCGATCTTCCGCTGGAGCCGCATCAGCCCTTCGAGCAAAGCTTCCGGACGCGGCGGGCAGCCGCTGACGTAAACGTCCACCGGGATGAGCTGATCGATCCCTTGCAGCACCGCGTAGCTGCGATACATGCCGCCGCTCGACGCGCACGCGCCCATGGCGATGCACCATTTCGGCTCGGGCATCTGATCCCAAATGCGTTTCACGGCGAGCGCCATTTTGTAAGTCACGGTGCCGGCGACGATCATCACGTCGCTTTGCCGGGGAGAAAAGCGCATCACTTCCGCACCGAATCGCGCGATGTCGAAGCGCGACGCGCCGGTGGCCATGAGCTCAATGGCGCAACAGGCGAGGCCCATCGGCATTGGCCAGAGGGAACTCTTGCGCATCCAGTTCATGGCAGCGTCGATCCGGGTGAAAATCACGTTGCCCTCGACCTTGGAGTCGTAGGCGACGGGCGTGGTCGCAGTCATGAATGGGACTCTAGGAACCCGGCGGAGGCTCGCAAGGTGAATGTGTGAAATGTTTCACAAGCTCCGGAGATTGCCGCGCGCACTCAGCGATTCAGGAAGCGGCCGCCGGCGACTTCGGCGCGCAGGAACTCCGGAAAGCCAGATCGCGGAAGCTCCACGGTGAGGGTATGCAGTCCTTCGGCATTCGGCGTCTTCCCGGTCACTGCCTGGCCGTTTTCCCAGAAGAGATCGCCGTCCAGCCAGGCTCTCGTCGCGCCGGTGAGCTGCACGCTGGTTTGGGCGTTCCCATCGAATTGCGTCACGGCAAGCAGGGTCGCACTGCTGCCTGGCACCAGCTCCGCGGATTCCTCCAGGGCGCCCTTCAGTAGCCGGCCATCGATAAGCGTGTAAGCCGCGATCCCCGGCAGCTCCCCGGCCGGGCCGCGCAGCACCTTCGCGGAATCCGAGCCTGAATGCAGCCGCCAGATGCGAGCGACGTGGCCCTTGCTGGCATCGAAGCGGCCCGGTTTTCCGAGTTGGCCGAGGAACGCCACGAGGTCGAGTTGCTCTTTCTCGGGCAAGGCATCGATCAAGCCTGCGGGCATGATCGAGCCGAGGTCCGTGCGGCTGGAGATTTGCGCCTTTGCGACCGGCTGCTCGCCGCCCGCCGGATTTCGCAGGATCACTTCCTCAGGCGTCTCGCGGGCCTGGATGCCGCTGGCCTGAGTGCCGTCTTTGAGGTTCAGCGCCACCGCATGATAGCCTTCCTTTACCTTTGCCGCCGGATCGATGAGGCTTTCGACGATGTAATTCAGCGGCGCACTGGCGCCCAGCGAGGTGAGGTCCGGGCCGAGATTTCCGCCGACCCCGCCGATCGCGTGGCACATCACGCACGAGAGCGCGCTCCGCTGGTAAATGAGTTCGCCGGCAGCCGGGTCGCCGCTGGCTTGGGCACGTGCGGCGAGGCTGCTCCGGCTTGCTGGAGTTTCCATGAGTCCGGGCGCAGGCAGCGGACGCAGCACCTCGGCGAGTTTGGAGCCGCTCTTGCCCGCTTCCCGTGCAGCCTGGATTCCCGCGGTGATCACATGCTTCGGCAGCTGCGCATTCATCTCCGGGGAAACTGCGTTCGCGATCAGCTCGACCGCGCCTTTGATCTGCACCAGACGCCGCCATACCTCCAGGGCTTCGGCCTCGCTTGGCACTTCTTGCAAGATGCGAGGCAGCTCTGCGGCGACATCGCTGAACCGATGCTGCGCCAGCGCGAGGAATCCCTCCCGGCGATCCAGAGCTGGGGTCTCGGGCTTCTTCCACTCCTTGAGCGTGGCGATCGCCTCCGGCGTCGCGAGCGTTCCCAGCGCCTGGAAAGCCGCACGGCGGAGTGGAACCGCGACCTCAGCTTCATCCAGAAGTTCCCTCAGCTTCGCGACCGCGTCCGGCGACTGCCACCGCGCCGCGAGTTCCACCGCGGCGAGCTGCAGGGCATCGAAGCTGTGGAAGAGCTGCGTTGCGAGGTGCGTGCGTTCGGCAGGACGAACGTTCCGGGTGCGAGCGGCTTCGAGAATGGCCGCGAGCGCCCGGCGAGCGGCGGGTTCATAGAGATGAGGAACCTTCCCGCTCAGGGCGTGAACTTCATCCGTGTCGCAGCAATTTCCCGCATAGCTCGCCAGCAGGCTGTCCCACAGCGGCTGCAACTCCGCAGGGCCGCCGACTGCTCCGATGATTTCGAACCACGGCCCCGTTCCATCCAGCGGCACCTTCTCCGCCGCGAAGAGCTTCGAGAGCGTCGCCCCGGCGAGCACCGGATCGATCGCCTTCAAGCCCCAGGCCAGCTGCGCCTCGCGTCCTTCGATCTTCCATTCGCCGCTGGCAATCGCGTCCGTCCACGGCTTCGCGAGGTCGTTGATCGACTGCCAGGCGGCAAAGTCGAAGTGCCGGTCGTAACTCAGGCTTCCAGCCTGATTATCAGCCCGACCTGCGAGCGTTTGCGGGCTGGAAGCCTGCTGAACGTTCAGGCTGGGAGCCTGAGTTACGGCCGCCTCCAGCACCAGCTCGGCGCTGCGGGCGGTCTGAATGCGGGAAAGCGCGCGCATCGCCTCGAGACGGACACGAGGCGATGGATCTGATGCAAAGTTGAAGACCGGGGACGTTAACCATAGGGAATTATGTTCCGTTAAGCTCTCCATTGGCTCCTTTTTGGTGAGCACGCGTGCAGCAAGACTATCCGCCGGAATACTGAGCGGCCGTTTCTCGGCAAAATCGTTTACTCCTTGTCCGAACAGCGCCCACTGGCGAGCGTGCTCGGCGCCGTCTGCGGCGATCGCCTTCGACAGTAGAAGCCCTGCCGCACGAACGCCGATCGCGCGATTGGAAACGGTCTTTGCGTTCTGCGCGAACTGAACTGCGGCAAGAAATTTAAATCCATCCCAATTAGCCGGTCCGCTAGATGGAAGCGCTGCGAAAAGATTGACGGTCTCAAGGGAGAACGAGCTGGTGGTCTTCGCCTCCATGAAAGCGGTGATCCGCTTGATCTGAGAAGGAGGAGGGGTAATTCCTCCCTCAGGAGCCGCCGCATTAATCGCAGCCACCAGAGTCAGGCGCGCCTGCTCTTTCTCCCAAGCGCTCTCGCTTAGAAGCTTTTCCAGCAGCTCGTCGGTCGTCCTCCCGAGCAGCGGCTCCCAGCTTTGCGCCTTGGCGCCTTTGCGAGAGATCCTCCAGATGCGGCCCGCGTGTTTGTTCCGGCGCGGGTCGCGGAAATCGACTTCACCGTGCTGGATGATCGGATTACTCCAGTCGGCGACGTAGAGCGCACCATCCGGACCGAGGCGGACGTCGATGGGGCGGAAGTTGACGTCGTCCGTGCGGACGAGATCGGGCATTTCCTTCGTCGTGTATCCGGAACGAGGTTGGAACCGCGACGGCGCGACGGGCGCGATGGCGGAAGAAGCGGAAGAAGTTGGCTCCGAAATCTCCTCTGGCCGTCGCGGGCTTTGCGTCGTTGCGGTTTCCTTTTCCACAGACAAATCCTCGATCCTGAACCGCACGATCCGATGCGCGCGGAAGTCGCAGGTGATCGCGTTCCCTTGCCAGTCGGCAGGGAAGTGCGGGCTCTTGATCAGCTCCAGGCCGCAAAACTTCGGATACGACCCCGGGCTGATGCTCGGCATCTGGCGGCGCGAACCTTCGAACGGCGCAAAGGTCGCACCCGGAAACGCCCAGGAAATCCCGGTCGATCCGGCGCCGTCGGTGAGGAAGCTTTGCCCCCAATCGTCCCAAGCGTGACCCCACGGATTCCATAGTCCTTTCGCAAAAACCTCCAGCCGCTCGGTGCGCGGATCATAGGCAAAAACGCCGCCGGAATTCAGCCGCAACATTCCCCACGCCGTCTCGACGTGGCTGTGAATATAGACGCTTTGATTGAAATACAGCCGTCCATCCGGACCCCAGCGCAGCGTGTGGATCAGGTGATGCGTGTCTTCCGTGCCGAAGCCGCTGAAGATCACGCGCCGCTGGTCGGCTTTCCCGTCGCCGTCGGTATCGGTGAAATGGAGCAGCTCAGAGGATTGCGCAACGTAGCAGGCTGCCGGGGAAGAAGACGGAGGACGGAGGTCAGAAGTCACTGGAGGGGAGGGTGTTGGAGCGGTCTTCTCCCGGCTGTCTTCTGTTCTCTGTCCTCCCTCCGCAGCGCGGACGAGATCCGGCACCACGCCGGTGGGGATGAGCAGGCCTTCGGCGAAGACTTCACTTTTATCCGCGCGCCCGTCGCGATCGGTGTCGGTGAGGATCAGGATCTTGTCGTTGACCGCCTCGCCCGGGGCGACTTGCGGATAGAGTGAACTGCTGCAAACCCAGAGTCGGCCTTGCGCGTCCCAGTTCATCTGGGTTGGTTTCCCGAGCAACGGATTTTCGGCCCAGAGCTCGATCTGGTAGCCGTCTTCCACGGTGAAGGCGGGTCGGGGCAGCGGCGTATCGCCGGTGGCGGAAGCTCCGGGGAGCGCACGCGTCCCGCGTGCTGGCGGCGGCGTCCCGCCGTCGCGGACTTCCTGGAGCGGCGCGCTCGCGACGCTCTCTCCCGCAGCGGTCGCGCTGTCGGAAGTTCGTTCCGGCGAGACGCCGGAACCAACACGCGGGACGCGTG
>DASVRR010000081.1:0-4993 GCA_036388515.1 Chthoniobacteraceae bacterium
CGGCGAATCTACGTCCCACCGCGCGCGGGTGTCACGCGGTTTGGAAACGCGCACTTACTCCGGAGCGGCCGCGTACCAACGGGCGGTCTCTTCCAGCCCCGCCTCCATCCCGACCTCTGGTGCGAACCCCAGCTCCCGCACGATCTTCCCGATCTCCGCGCCGGAGTGCGTGATATCGCCGGGGCGCACCGGACCATGGACGGCTGCGGGCACCGAGCGTCCTGTGATCTGCGCGATTTTTTCCGCAAGCAGCGCGTAGAGCTCCACCAGAGTCGTCCGCGCGCCGAGCGCCACATTGAAAACGTCGCCTGCCGCATCTTGATTGCGCGTCGTGGCGGCCAGGAGGTTTGCCTGAACCACGTTTGCCACCGGACAGAAGTCGCGCGTGATGCTGCCGTCGCCATGGATCCGGCACTCGCTGCCGCGGAGTAGCGCGGTGATCCACTGCGGAATCACCGCGGCGTATCCGCCGGTGGGATTTTGCCGCGGACCGAAGACGTTGAAGTAGCGCAGGCCGATCGTCGGCAGTCCGTAGCAGTCGTGGAAGAGCCGCGCCTGGAGTTCGTTGACCTGCTTCGACGCGCCGTAGGGGGAGAGCGCGCGTCCCGTTTGCTCCTCCATTTTCGGCAACCGCTCGTCGTCTCCATAGACCGCGCTCGAGCTGGCATAGACGACCCGCCGCACTCGATTGTCCCGCGCCGCTACGAGCAGGTTCAGCGTGCCGTTGACGTTGATGTCGTGGCACCCGATCGGATCCTCAATTGACAGCGGCACGGAGACGAATCCGGCGTGATGCAGCACGTAATCCACGTGATTGCTGGCCTCGCGGCAGAGGCCGATCTCCGCCACGGTACCTCGATGGAAAACAAAGCGGGTCCAAGCTTCGGGGCCGACTCGCTCGGCGACGTCGGCCAGAGTTCGTGGCGAACCGGTGGAGAAATTGTCGAGACCGATGGCCCGCTGATCAAGCTGCAGCAAGGCCTCGAGCAGGTGTGAGCCGATGAAGCCTGCGACTCCGGTAATCAGCCAAGTGCGCGGCTCGGCGCGGAGTTCCTGCTGGAGAATCTGGTAGGCGGTCATGAGGGCGGAACTCGCAGGTCAGACGAGGCCGCAGGTCCTTTGTCGGCGAAGCAGCGCGCGCGACGCAAGCTTCTCGCTGAAACTGCCGGGTGGAAGCACCCGAACGGAAAGCGTCAGCGCCCGTTGCGGAAAGCTTCGGGCACGAAATCGAGGTCGCTCGCCTCTTTCAGCGCGAGGCCGATTTGGAAATCCATGATCTCCTTCGCCACCGGGTTCTGGTAGCCCTCCAGACACGCTTTCACCGCTTCCACTGGAGTCTTCCCCGCCACGCGCACGAGCCGATAGATTTTTACCGCCAACGCTTCCGCCGCTCCGGGCGTGAGCAGCAGCGGCATCAAAGGCTCCAGCTCCGCACGATCAGCGTCCGTGAGCTCGACCTGCTGCCGTTTGCAAAGCGCGCGCAGGAGCGTGTAGCTCTCGGCCGCTGTGCTCGTGGGGAAGATCGGGATCTTCACATCCACGCGGCCGGGGCGTTTGAGGTCCACTTCGATCAAATCTGGCCGGCTCGAAGCCAGCACCCAGATCAGCCGTCCGCGGTTCTCCGGCCGGCTCATTTCCATCGCCATCATGGAATAGATGCGTCCGGATAATCCGGAGTCGTTCGCGCCGGAGTCGCGTTTCCCGAGCGCTTGATCCGCTTCGTCGATGAAGACAAAGCACCGCGTCAGCGCCTGCAGCAGCCGGAAAATTTTCTCCAGATTTCCCTCCGTGCTGCCGACCCATTTGTCCCGGAAATTCTTGATCTTCACCACCGGCACGCCCGCTTCTCCGGCGAGACATTCCACCATGTAAGTCTTCCCCGTGCCGACCGGGCCGCAGATCAAATATCCCATCGGCAGCGCGCGCAAATCGCCCTGCCGCCAGAGCGCGATATCCTGCCGGAGCCACGTCTTCAGCTTCTCCTGACCGTGCAGATCGTCGAGCGTGCGCTTCGACTCGATAAACTCGATCAGCCCCGCGCATTCCTCCTCCACGAGCTGCTTCTTCAGCTTCACGAGGTCTGCGGGTTGCAGCGGCTCCTTCCGGTATTCCTTGAGCTTGAGCAAGCTATCGACTGCGTTCTGCGTGGCGCCCGTGAGTTGGGCCGCGAGGTTCGCCGGCTCGGCGGCGAATTCTTCCAGCGCCTTTGAATAGCGCCCGGCGGAGGCGAAGACGGCTTCCGCGATTTCGCTGGTCAGCGGCAGCGGCACCTTGATCTTCGCCACGCGCGGGTTGTTCACCAGGAGCGGGTGCAGATCGTTCAGGTTTTCGGTGAGCAGGCAGGTGACGAGCGAATGCTCCGCGAGCAGCGGATCATCGGCCCAATCGCGCATCAGCAGCGCAAGCGAGTTGAGGTCGTAGTTCAGGCCGCCGGGCATCGTCGGCGCGAGCAGGTTCGCGGCTTTTAAGATGCAGCCGACCTGGACGCGCGTCTTCCCGAGCCGGCCGAGATTTGCCGTGAAGCGGAAATAGCGGGTGAGCGTTTCCACCGCGGCGCGCGGCGCTTTCGGCAATTCCGGATTCTCTTTGAAAGCCGGCCACTGGGTGAAGATCTCGCCGCCCTTTTCCACACGGAGGCCGTTGCCGAGATCGTAGCTCAGCACCACGTCGAAGCGCGGCATCAGCACGCGCAGGAAGAAATCCGGGAGCGACCCGAGGGCACGTTGTTCGCCGCCCGGCAGCAAAAACCGATCGTTCACATTGCCATGCAAAATGAACTGCGAAGCCGCGTGACTCTCGTAGAGCGCCACCATCTCCGCCGCCCACGCCGGCAGCTTTGTCTCGACGCTCATCGGTCGGGATGAAGGGGAAGAAACGCCGCTATTCCGGCACTGGTCCCATCGACTTCGTCGTCGCCGTCGATCCCGTCTCCGGCGTTCCGCCCTGCGGCTCCAGCGCCATGCCTTCTGCCGCGGCAAAGTCCGCCAGCGCTTGATCTTCGAGCGCCCGCTGTTCCGCTTCCTTGAGCTGGATGCCGCTGGTGTCCAGCGAATCGCGAGCGACGCGCGCTTTGCCGGCAGCCTTCTCCCGCTCCTCCTCCACCATGCCGTGCAAGCGATCCAACGTATCGCCCGATCCGCCGATGGTGCTGATCATGCCGCTGGCCATCTCCGCCAGTTCCGCGGTGGCCTTTTTGATCTTCAAGTCGCTCAGCGAATACTTCAGGTCTTCCATCTTCTTCTGCGCAGCTTTGATCGACACATCCCGCGCCCGGATCAACTCCTTGTAAGTCTTCTCCGCGTCCTCCAGCTGCGTGCGATTTTCCCCGAGCTCCCGCTGGATGGTCTGCAAACGGAGCGCGTATTGCCCGGCCGCCTCGCGGTTGCCCGCGCGCAACTGCGCCCCGGCTCGCGCGCGCAGTTCCCGCTCCTCCGCTTCGAGTCGTTTCACCTGCGAGATCAGCCGCTCGCACATGCCCGCATGGGACGCGAGCCCCTGATTGTATTGCGCGATTTGCTTCCGGAGATTTTCCTTCTCCACCTCGAGGAGCGCCTCCGGGTTTGCCTTCTCCAGTCCTCCCACAAAGAGGCCGAGAAAACCGCGGAAGAGATTGCTGAGTCGTCGAAACATAAGGCTGGGTTTTGGGTGAAGGGCGGCGCGGCGGGAGCAGTGAGTCGCGGAGGATGACAGATTTGTTTCGCGCACGCCAGAGAGACCGCGGGCAGACAATTTTTGCCGCTCTTTGAGTCGGTCCGAGTTCCCGCCGGGCTTGCCAAGCTGGCGCCGCGCGGTAACTTCCCGGCTTCATGCCGCAGTTGCCGACCAGCCGACTTACGCCGCTCCGCGAATCTTCCGCGCGCCTCCTGGTGCGCACGGATCGCGGAGCTCTCCTCGCGTAAATTCTCGTCGGCTCGCGCTACTCCGGGGACAGTGGCAGCCGGTCGTCTTCTCGTCAGCAAGTCCGTCCTTTCGTCCTGTCATGATCTCTCAGCCCAGCAGCAAATACCGTCCATTCCCGCCGGTCGCCTTGCCCGATCGGCAATGGCCCAACCGCACGCTCACGCGCGCGCCGATCTGGTGCAGCGTGGATCTTCGCGACGGCAATCAGGCGCTCGCCGTGCCGATGAATGTCTCGCAAAAACTGGAACTCTTCGAGGCGCTGGTGAAGTGCGGGTTCAAGGAGATCGAGGTCGGTTTTCCTTCCGCATCAAACACGGAGTTCGAGTTTAACCGGCGGCTGATTGAGGAAGGTCGCATTCCGGAAGATGTGACGATCCAATGTCTGGTCCAGGCGCGGGAAGATCTGATCGAGAAAACCGTGCAATCGCTGATCGGAGCAAAGCGGGTGATCATTCACCTCTACAACTCGACGTCGCCGGCGCAGCGGCGCGTGGTCTTCGGGAAGACGAAGGAGGAAGTCGTGCAGATCGCGGTGCAAGGCGCGCGCTGGATCCGTGAGCGGTTGCCGCGTTTGGCGGGGACCGATGTCCGGCTGCAATATTCGCCGGAGAGTTTTTCGGCGACGGAGCTGGAGTTTGCGCGGGAGATCTCCGAGGCGGTGATGGACGTCTGGCAGCCGACTCCGGAACGGCCGATGATCCTGAATCTTCCGGATACGGTGGAAGTCGCGATGCCGAACGTTTACGCGGACCAGATCGAGTGGATGAGCCGGAACGTTAAGCAGCGCGATTGCTTCATCCTGAGCCTGCACACGCACAACGATCGCGGCACCGGCGTGGCGGCGACCGAGCTGGGTTTGCTTGCGGGAGCTCAGCGCGTGGAGGGAACGCTTTTCGGCAACGGCGAGCGCACCGGCAATCTCGACATCGTAATCGTGGCGCTGAATTTGTTGATGCATGGAATCGAGAGCGGCCTCGACTTCCGCGACCTGAATGCGCTCGTCCAGATCTACGAACGCTGCACCGGCATGACGGTCCCGCCGCGCCAGCCGTACGCGGGCGAACTCGTCTTCACGGCCTTCAGCGGCTCGCAT
>DASVRR010000082.1:0-8289 GCA_036388515.1 Chthoniobacteraceae bacterium
ACCGAGCGCCTCTTCCCGCGTGATTTCGCCTTCCGCGCGGCCTTGCATCGAACCGAGAATCGCCGGCGCTCCAAGCTTCGCCGCAGCTTCAATGATCTCCTGGATGAAGACGCGAGCTTTGACCCGGATGGACGGATCCGCGTGGGTCAGCGTCCACTTGTTCCCCACCCAACCGCCGCCCGTGCCGACCGCGGCGACGGCGAGCCCGTGCTGCTGCTGGAGATTTCGAATGAGTTCCAGATCGAGCCCAGCAGCGCTCGGAGGAAAAATCTCGATGCCGTCAAAACCTAAAGCCGCAGCTTCGGCGAACGCGGTGGCCAATCCGTCCCAGAAGACAAAAGGTCCGCCTTTTGCCTGCGGAACCAAAGACACAGTGATGGCGGAGCGCATGTTAGATTGCCGAGACAACGGCGAGCGCGACGGACATTGACAACGCAGTTTGCCGTTGCGTTCTTCGCGTCGTCGCGGTGCTCAAATCAGCCGACGAAAAGCGGCCGCAAATGCCGCGCGTAAAGGTTCTCCGTGACGTTGCGTCCGACGACTTCTTCGTTTGCCTCCAGCAAGTCGAGGTAACGCTGCCCTTGCTTTGCCGCGAGCTTGAAGGAGACGTGCAAGAGCTGGCGGAAGCTGGAGTTGAACAACGCATGCTGCTGATCGTGCCGCAGCGCGCCGGTGAACTGCTCGCTCGTCCAGCCTTTCACTTCCGCCGCGGTCGGCAGCTTTGCCCGATCGATGTCGATGACCGAAGCATACGGCTCGGTCAATTCATCGACATGCTCGATTGCGTAGCCATAGATTTCCTTGGCCAGCGTCAGCGCCTCGCCGCCTGCTTCCGCCAGCCCGATCAACTCTTCCAGCCAGGTCGTCCCGGCCGTCTTGAGGTGAAGGCCCGCGCCGAACTTCGGCAGCGTCCGCCGGATGATCGGGTAGAGCGAAAACTTATCGCTGCCGCTGTGCACACTCAGCTTCAGATTTGCCGGCAAACCGTAATTCTTGATCGCAAACGCGATCACCGCGAGATCCTCCTGAAACTCCTTCTCGAACTGCGCGAGATCGCCGACGTAATCAACGCCTTTGTTGAAGCGCCCGGTGAATTTCGGCGCAATGGTTTGCGCCGGAATGCCTTCATCCGCGATCGCCGCAAGGATCACCAGCAACTCCGGAGGCGTCTGCGGCGAATCGGTTTCATCCATGGAAACCTCTGCGATGAAGCTCTGCGAACCTTTCTCCGCCGCGATGTGGCGGTAAATCTTGCCTGCATCCTGGACCGCCAGCAGAAATTTCCCCGCGATCCGCTCGATCTCCGCTCGCATGGTGGTAAAAGGCGCTTCGATTTGCGGAATCGCGATGGTCCCGACGAGCTCCGGATGGCGCTCGAGGAAAGCCGCGACCGCTTCCGGCGCCGCCGGCTGTCCGATGGAATCGGCGACATCCAGCGTGAAGAAATCCGAGTGCGGCAAAAAGCGATCCACCGTTTCGAGCCGGATATGATCCGCATCCACATGCCACCCGCCTTTCCAGTCCAGCGCTTGCACCGCAGCCTTCGCCGCCACCAGGACGCTCTCCGGTTCGGAGCCGATGAACGAATGCTCGCGGTTGGATTTGTTCCAAACCGGAACCGCTTCCACGCCATCTCCGGCGATGAGCTGAAAGGCACGAAGCTGAGCCTTGGCCTGATGCGCAAAGCGATCGCCAACGCCGATGGAAAACTTTTCGAGGATCATGAAAGGAAGGTTTGCGGGAGCGGGACGATAGCGAACGTGCCCCGCGCAGGAAGAGAAGAATCTCCTCAAATTTCCTCGTCCCGACTGCTGACCCAAACCGCGCGCGCCGGATGTCTGTCACGGAGGGGACGGCGCACGACGCGCACATGGCGGAGCGCAGCGCGCGGACAAAAGGTGAATTCGCCAGGACCGTCGAAGATCATAAATTCCGGACAGGACCGTCGAAGAACTCACTCGCTGAACGGCGAGCCATGTGACGCAGATGGTCATTGCATCCAGATGAGGGCAAGGAGCTGGTCGTGGATCGCGCCCAGCGTGAGCTGCCAGCCGGGACATCGCGCCGCACCTCCCCAGCACCGGCAAAAGCGTCTCCCGGCCAACTCTGCCCCGGGGCGACGCGCATGCGCCGCGTCAGCGGGATGACCGAGCGTTCCTACGGGAATCCAGCTGCCGAAGGCGAATTGCATCCAACCCCTAGCTGAGCGGCTCGGTTTAATGCGCGGCGTGCGACGGCCGGACGGGACCGGGGCGCTCGGCGTAAGCCTAGCGCGCACCGGGCGGGACATCGGATTCCGGCGGATTCGGGATCGCCCCTCGTGCGGAGGGCGTCGGCGGCGGTGATCAAAGTCCCGCGCGTGGTAGCGGAGCGAAGAGGCCGACGCCAACGAAGCGCCCGCTTCCGATGCAGAGCGGTCCTTGAACATCAATCGAACGCCCAGCGGCGTCGCGCCAAAGAATGCGGACATGCATTCGCCGGAAGCGGCGGAGCGTGACGGGGATGACGTAGCGCGAGGCTAGGTCGGAGCCGGGCCAGAAGCCGGAATTGCTCCATTCGAGTTCCGCATGCTCGGCCAGCGCGGCAGGGAAGCCGGCTTGCCGGATGGCTTTGCGGATGAGGAAATCGATCCGGTGATCGAGTTTGCGGAGAAGCTCTTTCTGTCGCTCGGCGGAGAGCACTGCACCTTCTTTTTCGCCGCGGTGCGAAAGCTCGCGGCGGTATTTCCTCGGGTCGTCGTAGCCGGGAAGGATGAGCGGAGTGACCGTGGCCCACGTGGTCGCGGATCGCGTGTAGGACTCCACCATTTTGTCAGTGTTGGGGATGCGCGCGAGGATCGCCGCGGCGCTCGCCGTGTCCTGATCCGTGAGCGACTGTCCGGCTATGGCTCGCGCGAGATGCTGCACGTCTTCGGACGTTGCGCCACGCATCCCGAGAAGCAGGGCGCGGCGCGCGCTGCCGATTACCATGGCGCGACCTCTTCCACGGGCCTCGATGCTCGGGAGCGGCACGAAAGCGAAACGCGGGCCGGTCGCCGGCGTGGGTGCTGCGCCATTTGCTTCCCCGTGGCCGTGAACCATGCGCGCCACCTTTTCATCCGGCCAGCCGAGCGCGGCGGCAATCGTCTGCGCGCCGGCTGTGTGCCGCAGCATCGCGGCGACGCGCATGCCATTGCGGACTGGATCGAAAGGGCGACGGTCGCTTGCGTCGGGCCAGAGAAGATTGAAAGCGGCGAAAGCAATGGCCGGCGATTCCGCGCCGCTCAGGTAACTGACGAGCTGAAACTTCGAAAGCGGCGGGACGGGCGCGAAGCTCTCGGGCTGCGCGCGCTGGAGGAACGCGGCGTAGCGGCGATTCAAATCATCCAGACTTCCCTGGATCGGCACGCGAAGCGGGTTGCGCGGATCGCCGTCGGTCGGCTTCCACCGCTGCCCGGCGAGTTTGGCCGCTTCTTCATCGGAAATGATCGACGCATGCGCGACGACCATATCCACGCCCCAGCCGAGGTGCGTGATCGCGCGAGCGCATTGCTCAAGCAAAGGCTGGTGCGCGGTGAAAGCGGCGTCGTCTTCCGCGAGCGGCCAGAGGTAATGCACCGCGTCGCCGCCGAGCAGGTGCGTGGGCTGAACGTCCTTCTCGCTCCGATAATCCGCGATACTCGCTTCATTGCCGCGCCGCCACGATTTAGCGACGAGATCGGCCACGTTGTCGGGGACATACAGCCGGTATTTGGCTCCCCGCACTCCCACTGGCGCAAGGATGAGCGGGGCAGGCTGCTCCTCCAGCCAGCGCAAGCAGGGCGCGGCGTCGGTCAGCGTGGTGCGCTGGTTGGTATGCGCGGCGGCTGCGGCGACGAGTGCTTGGAAGACGCGCAGAGGCGAAGGCGGCCACTCGGGCTCACCGCCATCGCGCCGGCCGTGAAAACGACCGTCGAGAAAGCGGATGGTGATGCAGAAGTGCGACGACATGGCGGCGGACGCTTACTTCGCCGGCAAGGGATCTTTGTCTTTCTTGGGCTTCTTATCCTTACCTTCGGCCACGTCGGTCTTCGCGCGAACAGGATCGAAAGAGACTGGACGATCTTTGCCGACGCCGAATGCTTCCGCCGCTTTCGTGGCAAAGGCCAGCGCGTCCTCATGCGTAATGTTGCAATCCGTGCGCTTCCCTTCAGAAGAGACTTCGACGCAAGAGTGGGCATCCTCTCGGTCTGCATTAAGCACCAGCAAGCATCCCTGCCGTAGATAGCCGCCCGGTCGATAGGTGAATGCGACCAACGCCAGTCCGAGAATGTAGCGGCGCAAAACGAGCGTCTTTTCCTTGTCGTTCCCAACATTTAGGAGTCGCAAGGCGGCCAGAGCGAGCGTCGCATCGCGCCGGATACCTCCGTCGGCAATGACGCCCCCGTGCGATCCGGATGCCGGGTTGTGAACGAATCCGCGCTGCGCGAGCGGGTTCTTGCTGTTCCCCTCTGCCTTCGCTTTGTCTTCCTCGCTGAACACATCGAGTTTGGAGTAATCCAACGGTGGCGTGTAAACGGCAGAGCGCGTGAGCTTGCGCACGTCAAAGGCACGAATGGTCGAGGAGATTACGCGCGGCACCTTGGCCTGCGTGTCGCGCGAATCCCAAACGCCGAAGACGAGCGAAGTCGGTGCGAGCTTCGCGAGCGGCTCAGCATTGCCGGAAAGCAGCGCTTTGAATGCATTCTGCAAATCCTCCTGTAACTCCGAGCAACGCACGAGAGCGTCGCCTGCGCGATGACCCGCCTCAAGAATGCTTACCGTTTTATCGCCGGCCTCGACGGTGATCTGTGGCACGAGCGCCTTGTATTTGTCCTCCCTAAAAAGCGGCTCGATCCGATTCGCTTGCGAGCCGACGCTATCGACCAGACACACGTTTTTTCCGCTAGTATCGCCCTCGCTCTCCACTCTGATGCGACTGCGTGCGACGACGTCGACATGCGACACATGGCGATCACGAACATCGCCGTCAATATTGTAGCCTCCTGGGAAGCCGTCGCCCGCGGCGAAGGTGGGTGGAAAGAGGACGCCATCAGCGCCTTCGACGGGGATGAGATGCTGGCGGATGACGAGTGCCGCCGGTCCTTCGGCAGACAAGTATTGGTCGTATTGATCGGGTTTGCTCATTGGTGTTTGGGTCGGGATTTTGCAGTGAGGAAGGCTTTGTGTTTTTTCTGGCCGGTTCGATACCAGCTCTCGAACCGGTAGCCCCTCGAACCCGGTAGCAGGCCGGTCACGGCGGCGGGGAGAAGCATCGCGGGGATGGGCTGCGGCCAGACGTGATAGTCGTAGATGCGCGAGCGTGCGGTGAGCGCGGGACGGCAGCGTTGCAGGCCGATGAGGCAAAGCAGCTCGACGGCGGGAGAAGCCGTCGTGGTCATGCCGAGATCATTGGGCGAAAAGCCTACGTCGCGAGAGTGCGCGTTCGGACCGCGCCGGGCGTCGAAGTAGAACGGCTCAACTTTTTTGGTCGGGTCTTCGGGATCGTAAGCAACCACGCCGACATCGAGCAGGTCCGGCGTGGCGAACGCCTCGGCGCGCATGGCGTTCTGCATCGCTTTCGCGATGCGAAAGCTCTCCATCGTTCCGGCCCAGACTTTGAGTCCAGCCAGCGCAGGAACTTCGTCCTTCCACCAGTCGAGCCGCAGATAGAACGGCGCTCCGATTTGAATCGGCGAGGCGGTCGCATCGCTGGTGTCGAGTTGCCGGAAAGCGGCGGTGCGTATTGCCGCAATCAAGTCGGCAAAATTGCCAGCGCTTCGAAGGATGAATCCCGTTCCCTCGAAGCAGCCTTCCGCTGCGGCGGAGATGCGGCTCGCCAGTTCCAGCAATCCACAGCAGGCGAAGAACTGGCCGGGGTTGGTTGGATCCACGTGGATGCGGATGTCGGCGGTGGGTGTGCTCATGGCTGTTCCTCCACTGTGATGTCGGGGTCGGCGCTGGCGGCGTAATCGGCGGCGCGCAGCAGCGATTCGAGCCAGGCCAGATGCCAGCGGCCAAACTTTCGCTGCAGGCGCGCGAAACGCCGTGGCGTCTCGGCGGCGAGGGCGGCGGACCGTTGCGCCGGATGCTCCACGTCAGAAGCTTCGTCCTCGAGAAAGTGCGGGCGAGCGCGTCCGTGATGCGCGGCGACGAGATGCAGCACCAAGTCTTTCATCTCCTCGGACAAGCGCAGGAACTCCGGCTCGGTTTCAAGATCCAGCAGCGAACCGAACTCGTGCCGGTAATGATCGAGTTGATAGGGAATCCCGCCTCGCTTGGATTTCGCGAACCAG
The DNA here is from genome assembly GCA_036388515.1 of Chthoniobacteraceae bacterium. Classification (GTDB taxonomy): domain Bacteria; phylum Verrucomicrobiota; class Verrucomicrobiia; order Chthoniobacterales; family Chthoniobacteraceae; genus Chthoniobacter. The sequence goes on from DASVRR010000082.1 coordinate 6,293, forward strand.
CAGTTGGGATCGGATTTCCCGATGCTGAGCTGCCAGTTGCGCCGCCGCTTGCCGAGATCGTGAAATTTTCCCGCGAGCCGCACGGCTTCGATCAGCTCGGGAGGCAAGCCGGACTTTTTGGCAAACTCGTGGGCGAGCAGTTCGACGCTGCGCGTGTGCTTTTCCAGCAGGATGTCTTCGCGTGCCGAGCGAGAGCCCTCGCTGTCGGCGGAGCGCGCCAATTCATACCAGCGCCAGAAACGGCGTGTGATCTCCGCTTCTGCCGCATCGTCGCTGTCATCTTCGCGCAATGGGTCCGTGTCGATCTCGCAGATCAGCCGCATGCGACGCAGATCCTCGGCATCTTCTTCGCCGACCCAAACGCGTAGCCGGCGTGGGCGTTTTTCGTCATCCAGCCATTCGTCGGAAAGGTCTTTGACCGCTTCGGTCGCCGTGGCGTCGAGCAACCCGCCGCGCAAACCGCCGGCCTGCGGTGGCAGGAGCACGGTCCGGCCATTGAGCCGCTCCTTCATCCGCTTGTCCAAAAGCTGGCCAAGCGTGAAGAGTTCGACGGTACCTTCCTCATCCGCGAGCCAGAAGGGCAGGTCACCTTTGTTCGGGTCACGCGCGACGAGCTTCGTGAGCGCATCGGCCACGCGGGACGAAACGTCTTTCAGCAGTTCGTGCGGTTTGAGCGGGTAGTCGGCGAGAAGTTCCGTCGCATTCAACGCGTCCGGGACTAAGTCGCGCAGTTTCCAGACTTCCTCGCGCCACGCGACCTGTGTCTGCGGCGGTTCGTATGCGGTGACTCCGTGGAGATACGGCGCGAGTTTCGGGCGTCCGGGCAAAAAGCCAGTGATCGTTGTGAGCGACCACGCATCGAAAAGGATGTCGGAGACGGGCAGGATTTTTGGCGGCGGTGCGAAGGCGGCCTGCCGGAGATCGGTTGCGATGGCTCGGAGCGCGTTCGGGCTGGCGCTGCCGTTGAGGCCGCGCAGCAGTTCGAGCGTCTTCGCGCGCCGTTGGTCGCGCTCGTTGTCCTTCTCGAACTTGGCGGAATGCACGACATCGACTTCGGTGTCGGGCCGTTCGCCAAACCGGTTCACGCGACCGAAACGCTGCGCCATGCTGTCGAAGGTCGAGAGATCGCAGACGAGATGATCGGCACTGAGATTGACGCCTACTTCGCCCGCGCTGGTGCAGACGAGATAGACCGTGCCTTCCGCCGCCGGTTCCGCATCCGCGGGCACGTCGCCCGGCGGTAGGAAGCGGCGAAAGACCGCTGACTTCACCAACCCATCGCGCTCCTTGCCCCGCATGGTGCCTGTGAGCCGCTGCACCTTTCCTTTCGCATCCTTTTCCAGCGCGCCGGCGATCTGCTCCACGTCCTTTACCGCATTGGCAAAGACAAGCACAGCCCGTCCGCTCGGCAGGTGACGACAGGCTTCCGCGAGAATCTCCGGAACGACCGCTGAGGCGTCGGCGACTTCGCGCAGCGCAAGCTTCTTCACCGCTCCGAGCCTCTTCGCCACCTCCGGGTGCGCTTCATCCTCGGGGCCGATGCGGAATGTTTCGCCCGCACTGCGCGGCGTGGCCGACAGCTCCATCACACGAACCTTCCGGGCATCGCCACAGCGCTGCTGCTCGCTTTCAAGCGCCGTGAGGAGTTCTTGAAAAGCCGGTTCCAAGTGCGCCTCGTCATGCACGATCAAAGTATCCTGCCCGAGGAAACCGGCGTGCAGCGGCTTCGTCTTGAAGCCAAGTCGATAGCCGCCGAACAGCAAGCGGCTCCCCATCATATCGACCGTCCCGATGATCACCGCCGGCCGGCAGGGATCGGCAGACCATTCTCGGTTGTCGGCAAATTGTCCGCGCAGAGTGCTGATCGCGAGCGGCTGGTCGGTCAGGGTCGCGCAGAGTTTTGCGAGCGATTCAGTCAGTTCCGCAGGCCCAATGTTGTCTCGCAACTTCTTCGCCTCGGCGGTGCTCTGATCGACCACCGTCCGCCGGTTGACGAT
>DASVRR010000083.1:0-4935 GCA_036388515.1 Chthoniobacteraceae bacterium
AAGATGTGATCGAGGAGCCGGTGAAAATTGATTCGGATCGAGTTGGCCGGATTGCCCAGGAGTATGCGCGCGCGAATAAGCTTCCGAGCACCTCCCTTAGCTATCAGCTCAAGAAGGACGGGGACAGCGCGCACTGGACAGTGGGATGTTTTGCGGACGGGAAGCGGGCGGGTGAAGTGGTCATCCATGCGGACAAAGGCACCGTCCTTTCGCATTCCGGCTTTGCGGTGCAGCCGCCGCCGGAACGGCAGGACGCAATCGCCAGCAACGATCCGGACCGAGACAGTGATGCGCCGCGCGAACGTGAGTCAACGCGTGACCGCGAACGTGCGCGCGCTCGCCGGCAACCGAGACCGACGCCGGTCCGGACAATCGCCAGAGCGCAGCCTGCGCCTCGGGTGCAAACACCGCCTCCGGAAAGAGCGAATCCGATTCGCCGGATCGGCGACAGCTTCGGGCGGATTTTCGGGCGGTGAAAAAGATGTCACTTGCGAGTCAACTCACTCGCTTGCTCGGAGCCGAGTCCGTGCGCACCGATGAGGAGACGCTCGCCATCCACGCACGGGACAAATGGTTTGCCAGCCGCACGCCGGAAGTCGTCGTCTTCGCTCACTCCACCGAGCAGGTCAGCCAGCTCTTGAAGTTTGCCCATCGCCGCGGCGTGCCTGTCACTCCGCGCGGCTCCGGAGTCGGTTACGTCGGCGGATGCGTCCCGGTGCAAGGCGGGATTTCGCTTTCCCTCGCGCGGATGAATCGGATCAAGGAGATCAGCTTTCCCGACGCCGTTGCCGTGATCGAACCCGGCGTGATCACCGGCGTGCTCCAGGCCGAAGCGCGCCAGCGGAAGCTCTTCTATCCACCCGACCCGGCGAGTCTCAAGGAATGCAGCCTCGGAGGAAACATCGCGACCAACGCCGGCGGACCGCGGTGTTTGAAGTACGGAGTCACTCGCCACTACGTCCTTGGGCTGGAAGTGGTGCTCGCCGATGGCCGAATCTTGCACACCGGCGGACGGACTCACAAAAACAAAACCGGCTTCGATCTGATCGGCATGTTTGTTGGTTCGGAAGGAATGCTGGGCGTTGTGACGGAGGCGACGCTGCGCTTGCTCCCGCTCCCGCCCGCGCGGGCCACGCTTTCCGCGAGCTTCCGCACTTTCCGTCAGGCAGCGAATGCCGTTCAGGAGATCTTTGCTGCAGGTTTTCTCCCGTGCGCTCTGGAAATCGCCGACGCTTTTACTCTCGCCGCCGCCGGGGAGTATCTCGGGAAAATGCTCGCGCCTCGCGGCAGCGCACATCTCCTCATCGATCTCGATGGCCAGCTCGAATCGGTGATGTCCGAGGCGAAATCCCTCGCCTCATTGCTCACCCGGCTGAAAGCCGTGAACGCGCAAACTGCAGTCGGGGAAGCCGCGTGTGAGGAACTCTGGAACCTTCGCCGCGCCTTCTCCCAATCCCTGAAAGCCACTGGCTTGATCAAGCTGAACGAAGACATCGCCGTGCCGCGTGGACGATTGGTGGATCTCGCGGCCTTCGCCGAAAAGCTCCGGACAAAATACGGCTACCCGATTGCCTGTTTCGGCCATGCTGGTGACGGGAATATCCACGTCAACATCATGGCCGCGAACTATCACGACGATGCCGCCGTTGCGGAGAAAGTTGGGGCAGCTCTGGACGAACTGTTCTCCCAGGTGCTCGCTTGGGGCGGCGTGATTACCGGCGAACACGGCATCGGTCTGGCGAAGCAACGCTGGTTCAAGGCAGCGACTTCCCCCGTGAGCCGCGAGGTTCATGCCGCCATGAAAGCCGCGTTGGATCCCAAAGGCATCCTGAACCCGGGCAAGTTCGTCAGCTCAGTTTAGCCGCCGAACTCAAGTCACAGCCTTCACTGCAGCACCACGTTATGCTCGCGCAGCGTGGTGCCGGTTTGCCGGTGATATTCACTCACCGCTTTGTTGAAGTCCGATCGCGCGCGAAGTTCCGCAAACTCTGCGCTGGCGAGATTCTCCTGAAGATCCAGCACTTCGAAAGTGGTGCCCGCGCCCGCGCGCAACCGCTCACCTCCGGCTTGCAGACTCTCGGCTGCGAGGCGCTTTGCTTCCGCCGTGGAAGCAATGCGCTGACGTCCGGTCGTGATTTGTCCTGCGGCATTGTCGACGTCCACGACGATCTGTTGCTCCAACTGCTGCAGTTGCACCAGCGCCTTGGCGACTTCGAGTTGAGCCGTGCTCAGCGACGCCTTTGCTGCGCGATTGCCCAGCGGAATGCTGAAGATCACGCCCGCCGTCCACACCGATTCGTCGCGCCGTCCGATCCGGCTGACGCTCGTGCCGAAGTCGTTATCCAAGCCGAGGAGCGCGAGGCTGCCGGTGAGATCGATCCGCGGCAGCGCCTGATTCTTCTGGAAAGCAACGCGGATTTTGCGCTGCTCGATGTCCAGAATTGCCTGGCGGTATTCCGGACGCAAAGCGAGCGCGTCGCGGATCCCGTCCATTACTTCCGGATGGAACCGCGGCATCACCGGCGGCTTGATCTTCACCCGCACGCCGAGCATCTGGAGGATATCGGAAGTGGTGAGCTGCTTGAGCAGGTTCTCGTTATCCAGCACCGTGCGCTCCGCCAGAATCACGCCTTCTTCCCGCGCCGCGGCTTCCGCGCGCGCGGTCATTACGTCCAGCGGGATTTTCACCCCGATGTCCACCCGCGCCTGGTCGTCTCTCAGTAATTGCAAGGCAAGTCCGCGCGAACGTTCCGCAACTTCGCGGCTTTCGATGGCGAGCTGGAGTTCATTGTAAACAAAGGTCGTCGTGGTCATCACGTCGATGACCCGGCGCCGCAGTTGCCATTCCGAGACCGCCACATTGTTCCTCGCGATTCGCACCTGCGCGAGGTTCACGGCCGGTCCTGCATCGCGGAGCAAAGGTTGCCGGACGCTCAGGCTGCCGGTGCTCTCGAAGTTTTCGCCGAACGCATTGTCGGTCCCGGTGCTGCCCGTGGTGCCCAGGCCGAGGTCGTATTCCGTTCCCCAAGCGGTGACTCCAGTGAGTCCGCTGCTCAGATTATCGCGGCGATTCACGCGGGAAGATTCCAGGTGCAGACCATTGTCGAAGCGGTCGCGCTCGGTGTTCTCGGAACGATCCAGCCGGATGTCGAAGTTGGGATCGAAGCGTCCCAATTCCCGCCGCACCTGCTGCGCCGCGATCTTTGGCTGGAACCGCTCCACCTCGATCGAGAAGTTCTTCGCCAGCGCCATCTGGAGCGCCGTCTCGAGGGTGAGTGAAAGGATGCGCGTTTTCTCCGGAGACTCGCCGCTGAAAGCCGCAATCGGCAGGAGCAAAACGAGCAGCAGAGAAACCGGACGGAACATGCGGAGACGATCGATAATCAAAACGGAAATTTCAGGAAAAGGGCGGCAAGATCGTGTCCCTCACTCAATCACGCTAGTGCCCGGATTCTTAAACTTATTTTCAGCCGGCGCAGCCTGTCGCGGCAAAAACCAGACCTCGCTTTCTTGCTCCCAGCTCTCCCGCCTGATCTTCTTCCAGAGTTCCTAGAAGACCGCGGTCAGGCCTTCCGTGAGGACCGAGATCTGTCCTTCCACACCGTGTTCCCGCGCACAGGCGAGCAGCCGCTCCGGAGGTTCGTGCATTGGTTCGTAGCTCATCCGGAAGGTTCCGTAATGCATTGGCACCATTCGCTGCGCGCCGAGTTCCATAAAGGCCCGGAGTGCTTCCTCAGGGTTCATGTGCACCTCGCGTCCGCTCGGCGGATCGTAGGCGCCGATCGGCATCAGCGCGACGTCGATCGGATGCCGCGCGCCGATTTCCCGGAAGCCGTCGAAGTAAGCGGTATCCCCGCAGTGGAAGATCGCCCGCCCGGCCGCTTCGATCACGAACCCGCCGAACCCTCGATGTGAATCGTGCAACATCCGGGCGCCCCAATGGTGACACGGCGTGAGCGTAATCTTCAGCGGACCGTGCTCGTAAGTTTCCCAGTAGTGCAGCTCGTGCACGCTGTGAAAACCAAGGTCGTGCACCAGATTCCCGACTTCAAAGGGAACCACGATCGGCTGGTCTTGCGCCACCTCGCGGAGCGTCTTCCGATCGAGATGATCGAAGTGTGCATGCGTCACCAGAACGAGGTCGATGTTTGGCAAATCGTGGAGGTGAAGCCCGGGATGCTTCATCCGCTTGATGACCTTCAGCCACTTCGCCCAATTCGGGTCGATGAGCAGGCTGAGCCCCTGCGTCTGGATCAAAAAAGAAGCGTGGCCGATCCAGGTAATCGCGATGTCGTTTTCCTTTAGCTCCGGAAAGATGGGCAGCGCGTGTTCGCCGGCCCGCCGGGTGAAAATCGACGGGATCAGGACCTCGGTGACGAAGTTCCGTTTTTGCCAGCCAGCCTTCGGAGCGAGACCCACTTTCCGCACCGCCTCCTCACGTCGGATTGGCTGTGCCCCATTCGTTGACTTCTGAATCTGGGACTTTGGCTTTCCGAGTGGCTTGAACGGATTTGGCACGCGCGGAATTGTAAACGTCGCGGCTGGACAGGCAATAGTTTCATGCGCCTTGCCAGCGGTGCTCGCGCTGCCTGAACTGAGTGGGTGACCAAAGCTGAATGCCGGGAAGAAGCGCGACGGCGACTCGCCTCGATTTTGCCGCAGCGGGAGGAAAAGTCGCGTGAGCTGATCCGCCGCTTGATCGAAACGGAAATCTTCCGCACGGCAAAAACGGTCGCGCTTTTTGCTCCGATTGCTGGGGAACCGTTGATCGAAGCGCTCTGGGAGAATGCGGCGCGTCAGCAGTTTTGTTATCCCCGAGTTTTCGGCAGCGAACTTCAGTTGCTCCGCGTCGGGAGCCGGGAAGAAGTCGCGGAGAAAAGCTGGCATCCTCAGGTGCGGGAACCGGCGTTCTCCAGCGAGCGCATCGTCAGCCTG
>DASVRR010000084.1:0-14030 GCA_036388515.1 Chthoniobacteraceae bacterium
ACCGAAAACTCGCGCCCGTCGCTGGTGCGCACCCGGAGCGCACCGACCTTCCCCGCGAACCGGCCCTTGCCGGGAGAATGCCCGATCACCGTTGCTTCCGCATCATCGTGAGTTTTGACCTTCAACAAAGTCGGTGAACGCCGAGCTTCATAGGCGGATTCCGGCTGACGCAGCATGAGGCCTTCTCCTCCCAAGCCGATGATGCGATCCCGTTCCGCCAGCAGGTGTTTCGTTCCTTTGCAGAGCTCCTGCGGAACCGGGCGGACAAACATATTCCCCGCCGGCAGTGTCGCCTGAACGAACCGCAGGCGCTCCTCGAATGTTCCCGGTGCCTGCGGCGCATCGAAAACCATGAACCGAATCTTCCGCCAGCGTTCGTCTGGCATTTGCGAGAGGACCGTGCTGGTCGTTTCCTCGAACTTGCCGCGCCCCATCCAGAGTTCGCCGTCCAGCGCGATGCCGGCCGGGAGTTCCGCGAGGAAGTAGGCGGGCGCCTGAATGTGCTGTCCTTTGCGGCTGCGGAGTTCGCGACCGTCCCAGAAACCGCGGAGGCCATCGTACTTTTCGCTCATCCACCAACCGGTCGGATCAATGGCGGGATTCCAGACATTGGCGAGCAAGAGCGCCGGCTCGCTTTTCCCCACCGGCACCGTTCCGGTCACCACCGGCTCCTTTTCGGCTACAACCAAATGCGGGACGAGGAAGAAGACGATCATTCCTCCCAGCAACGACCGAAACCAGCGTCGGATCCTCATCGCGCGAGCCTTGCGCGGCGACTCGGTAGTGTCAATCTCGGCGGCAGGAAGCCGACGAGCGCGTCCTCGAATTCAGGAAAACGCGTCGAGATCCACGAGGATCTCGCGAGGCTTGGCGCCCTCACCGGCGGCGACGTAGCCGCGCGCTTCCAGGATGTCGAGAATGCGGGCAGCTCGCGTGTAGCCGAGGCGGAGGCGACGCTGGAAGAGCGACGTGGACGCTTTCTTCTCCTGGCGCATCACCTCGAGGCACTTGTCCACCAGCTCTTCGTCTTCATCGCTGACCTGCTCTTCCCCATCCTCGCCGGCGCCCTGCAGCCGCTCGTGGATGGAGTTTTCAAAGGCCGGTTCGCTCTGTGCGGAAGCATGTTCGACGACTTTCCGGATCTCCTCATCGGTGACCAGCACACCTTGCGCTCGGATGAGACGGGAAGTGCCGGGCGGACGATAAAGCATGTCGCCTTGGCCGAGCAGCCGTTCGGCGCCGTTTTCATCCAGGATCACCCGGGAATCAAGTCCCGAAGCCACTTGGAAGGCGATGCGGCAAGGGACGTTGGCCTTGATCACGCCGGTGATGACGTCCGCCCGCGGCGTCTGTGTGGCGATGATCATGTGGATCCCGGCGGCTCGCGCTTTCTGAGTGATGCGCGCGATGGCGCTTTCCACATCGGCGGGCGCGGTCTGCATGAGGTCCGCCAGCTCGTCCACGATGATCACGATGTACGGCATGCGATCCGGGATGATCAGGTCCGTGTCGCGGATGTTCCGGACCGTGGTCATCTTTTCGATCCGCTCCTCGCTGGTCAGCGTCTCGGGATCAATCACCTCCGCTTGCAGCGGCAATTCCGCGGCTGCAGCGGCCGCGTTGGCCTCGGCGAGTGCATCGAGTTCGGCCTGCGTTTTTGGTTTGGGCCGCTCGTTGAAACTCCCGATGTTCCGCACGCCGGTTTTGGCAAAAATGGCGTAGCGCTTTTCCATCTCGTCGATCGCCCAGCGTAGCGCGAGCAGGACCTTCTTCGGATCCGTGACCACCGGCACCACGAGATGCGGCAGCGTGTTGTAGATCTGCATTTCGACCACTTTCGGATCGATCATGATGAAGCGCAGATCTTCCGGAGTGAACCGGTAGAGAATGCTCGCGATGATGGCGTTGATGCAGACGCTTTTGCCGGAGCCGGTGGTGCCGGCGACGAGTCCGTGCGGCATCGCGCCGAGATCCGCGATGATGGTCTTCCCGTAAACATCCTTCCCGAGCGCAATCGGGATTTTTGCTTTCGCGCTGTTGAAGTCGTCCGACTCCAGCAACTCGCGCAGCGTCACTTTCTGCTTCTTGGAATTGGCGATTTCGATCCCGACGGTGTCCTTCCCGGGGATCGGCGCGAGGATATTGATCCGCTCGGCGCAAGTGGCGCGGGCAAGGTCGCGTTCCAGAGCCGTGATTTTGTCCACCCGCACGCCTTTTGCCGGATAAACCTCGTAGCGGGTGATTGTCGGTCCGCGCGTGATGTCACCCCGCGAGACGATGATCCCGAACTGGCCAAGCGTCTCGATGATCGTGTCTTGAATCCCGAGCAACTCGCCGGGATTCGCCGCCTCGCGGCCTTCGTCGTCAAAGGGATCCAGCAGGTCGAGCGAAGGAAGCTCGTAGTTCTCACACGAGATCTCGGTGAGCGGCTGAAACTTGTCTTTCTTCACCTCGCGCTTCTTCGCCAGCGGCGGAGCGGTGCCATCGATGATCTGCGGGGCGGGACGCGGTGACTCGTCTTCTGCCGAGAGCGTCAGCACCGGCGCATTCGACGCAGGGTTGCTGGCGGGGATGACCGGAGCGTCGAGGTCAGGGACCGGCGCAACCAGGCCTTTTCTGGAGAGCGACTTCTCGAGTTTCCGGCGCTCTTTTTCCACGCGCTCGCCTTCGATCTGCAACTGCTCTTTTTCCCCTGCCCGAGCCATCCGGCGCGCGTGCAGCTGAGCTCGCCAGAGCGGCGGAAGAGCCGCCACTTGCCGGAGGACCGCCAGCGGGTGAATGCCGGTCATGTAGATCAAGCTCACCACGTAAAGCAGCGTCAGGAAGATCAGCGAGCCGATCAAACCGAGCGCATTCCGGAAGACGAAATCACCGATCCATTTACCGACCCAGCCGCCCGGCCCGGCGATGTTCAGCCGCTCCATGTCCAGCATCGACCACGGCAGCAGGTGCGCGAGGCAGGCGCCGCTGATCACGAAGGCGGCCGACCAAAGCGCGCGCGGACCGAGGCGAAGTTCCGGAGTGAGCAGTTTGGCTCCGCCGTAGCCGAAAAGCAGCGCGGTCAGGAGATAAGCGGCCGCGCCGAGAAAGGCGTAGCTGCAACAGGCGATGATCGCGCCCGCACGGCCGATGAAGTTCAGCACCGGCCCGCGCAAACCCGCCTGCGAACTCAGCGGAAACCAGCTCGGGACATCCGAGGGCGTGTAGGAAATCAGCGCGAGGAAGAGGAGCGTTCCTGCTCCCAGCAGAACGAGACTGAGAACTTCGTGAACGGTTTGGTTTTCCTGCTGCGCGTGAGCCATCGGCGCGGAGTTTAGCCGCCGGCGGGGGGCGATCAACTCGCGAAAACGCGGTGCTGGAGTTTGGGGAGGACGTTTCAAAAACAGCTATTCCCGCAGCAGCCGCGTGACGATTTCCGTGATGTCTCCGCGATGCCCGGTGAGCACCACAAACCCTTGCTTGTTGACCACCCAACGCAGCGGCAAACCACGGATCGCATACTGGCTGCTGATCTCGTTCTTCCAGCCTTTGCCGTCGAAGTAGATCGGCCAGGTGATCTTCTTGTCCTCGATAAAAGTCAGCAGCTTCTGTTTGTCCCGATCCAGCGAAATCCCGACGATCTCCAGGCCCTGCGCGTGCAGCTTGTCGTAGCTCGCCACGAGCTGATCGATCTCGCTCGTGTCAGGCGCGTCCGATGTCGCCCAAAAATCCACCACCACGACTTTCCCGAGGAGTTTGCTCAGGTCCACATCCCGGCCATCGACCGCGGTGAAGCTCAATGCGAGCGGCTGGTTCTTGATGTTCCGCCGCCGAAGCCGTGCTTCCGCTTCTTTGGCGACGTCCGGATTTGGATGTTCCGCAAGCTCGGCGAGAATCGCGCCCGCTTTAGCTGAATCCCGGCGCTGCCAGACGTCCGCGCGGGAAGCCAGCAGACGCGGAAGATTGTCCCGCGTCGGGAAATCTGCGGCAAAAGCGGCCAGCTCTGCCTCCCACGCGGCGACCTGGTCGATCGGCGAATCATCCTTCAGCGCTTCGCGATGCATGTAGATCAACTCCAGACGCGCACTCGCCTTGATTTCTGCGGGAGCATCCGGCGCCGCGGCGACTTGCTGGTAAAGTTTCTCCACTTCTTCCGGAGACCGCTGCTTCGCCTGGCGCGCGCGCCTTGCCACCGCAAGATGCGCCTCCCAGCGGCGCGGATCCGCGGGAAAGTCCGTGGCGAAAGCGGCGACTTCTGCCTCCCAAGCTGCCACTTGTTCCGCAGGCGAATCTTCCTTCAGCGCTTCGCGATGCATGTGGATCAAACCCAGCCGCGCGCCTGCTTTCACCTCCGCCGGAGCATCCGGAGCAGCGGCGGCCTGCCGGTAAAGCTTCTCCACTTTGGAATCCGGACGACCCTGAATCGTCTGGACCAAACGCGCGGCGGCGAGGCGCGCTTCCCAGCGGCGCGGATCTTTCGGGTAATTGCGGGCAAACCGCTCGGCAGTGGCGTGAAGCTCCGTGACGAATTCCTTGAAGGCGCGCTCCCGTTCTTCCGGAGTCGTCCCCGGAGTGCGCGGACCATTTTGCAGCGCCTGAAAATGTTTCCACAGCTCATCCGCGCTCTTGAAGCGCGCGAGTTTGTCCTCCGGTGCCGGAGAGGCAGCGGGCGGCAAAGCTGGAGTGGCGGTGGGTTCGGCCGTGGCGAGGCGCGCCAGAGTGGCGAGCCCGAGCACGCAGAGAACCCCTCGGGAAAAAGGCATGGCGCGACGCTAGCGCGAGTGAGGCGAAAATGCGCGTGAAATGTCGCCGCCGGCAAACTCCGGCGACCAGGTATTTTCACCGCCGCAGCTTCCGGGTTGCTACCGAGGCGCTTTGTGAGCTACCGGAAACCCGGCGGCATCCGGCTTTCGCGGAGAAAGACAAGGTCGCTGCCGCTGCCACGCTCCACCATGCAACTCACCCAACCGATCGTCTTCGAACCCCTTTTCATGGAACGCGTCTGGGGCGGGCGCCGACTCGAAACGCTCTTCGGCAAACGTCTTCCCCCGAGCACGCGGATCGGCGAAGCGTGGGAGATCGTGGATCGGGAAGAAGCGCAGAGCGTGGTGCACGCAGGTCCGCTGCGGGGAGCCATCCTCAACGACCTCTGGCGTGGGGAACATCGGGAGCAGATCTTCGGACGTGATCTTCCCCAGACGCCGCGTTTTCCCCTGCTCTTTAAGCTCCTCGACGCGCAGGACCGGCTTTCCGTTCAGGTTCATCCGCCGCAACAAGTCGCCGCAAATCTCGGTGGCGAGGCGAAGACGGAGATGTGGTACATCCTGGAAGCTTTGCTGGAGAGTAATCTCTACGCGGGCCTGAAACAGGGCGTCACCCGGAACGATTTCGAAGAGGCGCTGCACGACGGACGAGTCGCCGAAATGATCCACCACTTCCCCATCAAAGTGGGCGACGCGATTTTCATCCCCAGCGGACGGATCCACGCGATCGGCACGGGCAACGTGATCTTCGAAGTGCAGCAAAACAGCGACACCACCTACCGCGTGTTTGACTGGAATCGGCTCGGGCTCAACGGGCAGGCGCGGCCGCTGCATGTGGATGAATCGCTGCAATCGATCGACTTCGCCGACGTGGAGCCGGAGCTCGTTCATCCGGAAGGCGAGCTGCTGGTGCAGTGCAGCGACTTCCGGGTGGAACGCTGGCAGCTGGATCAGCCGCGGACTTCCGCAGGAGATCACTGCTCGATCTTTTGCGTCGCCCAGGGGCGGGTGGAATGCGCCGGGCTGGAATTTGGAAAAGGCGCGTTCTTTCTCCTGCCGGCGAGTTTTCCCACTGCTGAACTCCGGCCGCTGGACTCCGGGACGCTGCTGCTCCGGACGACCATTCCACCGATCCAGAATTGATCCGGATCAGATCCGGATCCCGCCGATTCGCCGCCCGGGTGGCCAGCGTTTCAACGTCCGCGCGCCATCGATCTTCCAGCCGGAAGACTCGCTGACCAGACGATAGAGGCAAGGGATCACGTCCCCGTCCGAGAGGAAGAAATAAACCGGCACCACGGCCCGGCGGCCTTCATACTGCACCGGCCCGAACTCCACCCGTTCAGCGCGCGCGATGCCCGGATATTCGGCCCGCGCCAAATCGGAGAAAGCCTCCATGTCGAACCGCTCCTGGAAGCTCGCGGACGCCTGCCGATAGGCGCTCGGAAAGTCGTCCGAGCGAAAGGCGAGGATTTGCTTCCGGACGACTTCGTAGAGTTCATTCGGCCGCGCGGCACGTCGCGTGAGTTCCAGGCGGCTCTGCACCACGGCGGAGATTCCGCAGAGAAGGACGACCGCCGCCAGGAAAGAAATCTTCGCGGTGCGAGTCATGCGATTTGTGGATCTGGGCCGCCCGCGAGGCGGCGGAGAAAAGGGAAAGTGTAGAGCCCGGTGCCATGGCCGTCCGCCCAATTCGGCTGGATCGCGTATCCGCCGATCACCTGCCAGCCCTTGAGCACAAAGGAATCGGCGGTGTAGCTCACCTCCGGACGATCGATGTTCCCCAGCACGTCCGGTTCGCCTCCACACGCCGCGCAGGGACAAGCACGGCGCAACGCTTCCATCGGGAGGAACGATTCCACGCCATCGTTCCAGGCAATGGCGAGTTCGTCGCCGATCGGCTGGATATTGCTGGGGATGATCCGTGGAGCCATCGCGTTATTCGTCGGAGAATGTCGTCTCGTCGTGCGGTTTCCAAGTCTTCCCGCTGCGGCTGCCGAAGATCGCCGTTCCCACCCGCACCAGCGTCGCGCCTTCCTCCACGGCTACGACGAAGTCCCCGCTCATCCCCATGGAAAGCTGTGGCAGCGGGACGCGCGCTTCGGTTTGAAGCGCATCGCGAAGCTCTCGGAGCGCGACGAAATAAGGCCGTGAATCTTCCGGAAGAGGTCCCGGCGGCGGCAGGCACATCAGGCCTTCGATCTGGACTCGCTGGAGAGAGAGCAGTTCTTCCAGCTGCTCCCGCAGCTTCGCCGGCTGGAAGCCAAACTTCGTCGCTTCCCCTGCGACATTTACCTCCAGCAAAATCCGCGGGAAGACTCCGGCTTCCTCCGCCAGACGATCCACGTCGCGCGCCAGCTCCAGGGAATCGATTCCGTGGAAGAGTTCGAACAGCCCCAGCGCCGGCCGGATTTTGTTCTTCTGCAAGTGGCCGATGAACTGCCATCGCGCCTTCCCGGCGACGAGCGGAATCTTCGAGCGCGCCTCTTGCACACGACTCTCTCCGAACACGGATTGACCTGCCGCCAGGATCTCCCGCACGGCTTCGGGCGGGTGCGTCTTGGACACCGCGATCAGCGCGACTTCCGCTGCGCTGCGCCCGACTTTCGCTGCAGCGTTCGCGATCGTCAGCTGAACCTCTTCCAGCCGTTCGACAGCCGTCATTAGCGGAGACGCGTCAGTTTGACAGACAGATAAGTCATACTTATGAAGATGGAAACCGCATGTATCTCGACGTATTCAAAGTCTTCTGTGATCTCGCGGAGACCGGCAGCTTTTCAAAAGCGGCTCTGCTGAATGGCGTGACCCAAAGTGCGGTCAGCCAACAAGTGCGGGCGGTGGAAAACAAGTTTCAAGTGGTGCTCGTGGATCGTGGACGGCGCAGTTTTGCCCTCACTCCGGAAGGTCGGGCTTTCCTCCAGGCCAGCCGCGAGTTGCTGGAAATCTACCAGGGGCTCAGCGATCGGATGCATGCACTCCGGGACGTGATTGCCGGCGAACTGAAGATCGCGTCGATCTACAGCGTCGGTTTGCACGAGTTGCCTCCGCGGCTGAAAGCGTTCCGGGAAAAGTTTCCGGAAGTCGAAGTCCACGTGGAATATCGGCGCTCCCAGCAAGTCTATACGCAGGTGCTGGAGGGCGAGGTGGATCTCGGGCTGGTCGCGTATCCAGTGAAACGCACCGGCCTGGCCGTGGAGATCTTCAGCGCCGATGAACTGGTCGTCATCTGCCATCCAAATCATCCGCTGGCGGGGGAGAAAACGATCTCGCTCCAGCGACTCGCCGGAGAAAAATTCATCGCCTTCGAACCAGACGTCCCCACGCGCAAAGTCATCGATCGGCATCTGCGTGATCACGCGGTCGAGATCGAGCACGTCATGGAGTTCGACAATATCGAAACGGTGAAACGTGCCGTGGAAGTCGAGAGCGGCCTGTCGATCGTCCCGCGCAATACGGTGCGGCAGGAGGTGGAGAGCGGGCTGCTTTTTGCCGTGGAACTCAGCGGGCCGAAACTCTCGCGTCCGCTCGGCGTGATCACCCGCCGCAATCGCCCGCGGTCTTCCGCACAGAAGGAATTCGTCGCCACTCTCCGCGCCGGGTTTCCGCGGTAGCGGGTCGCTCAGGGAGTCGGGTCCAGAATCACCGTGCCGGTTTGCACATTGGTCCCGTTTGCCGTCGCGCCGACGAATCCGCCATGAGCTTCCTGAATGTTCTGGAGGAACACGCCCGCGAACTTCCGCGTGACTTTCGTCTGAATAAAGTTTGGGTCGAGAAAGCTGCCGCTAAACAGACCTTTCGCTGCATCCACCTTGACCTTGAGATCCAGCTGCGGATTGCCGGCATTGTTGACCTGAGGCTGCTGAGTCGAGGTCAGGCCGAAGGCGCGACGTTGAAGCGTGCTGAGATTCCCATCCCGGAGGATGATCGTCCCACCAGAGATCGCGCCGGAACCGAATGCAGTCACCGCGCCATCGCGGATCGGTGGAGTATAGAGGCTCCCGAGGAAGGCGATGTCTTCCATTTCGAAGCCGCCGGGAAACAGTTTAGCTTTCGGATCCACAATCCTGAGCCAGTCAACGCTGGCGTTCATGGTCGCGACAGGGGCGGACTTATCTAACAAAATGTCGCCCAGCAAAACTCCGCGTTTGTTGGCAAGCGGACTGTGCAAAACCCACCCTCCACTGGCATTCAGCGGAACGGCTCCGGACGCCTTGCTGCCATCCGCCAGCATCGCGGACCATTTCACGTTCCCGGCTTTGTCGATGCGCGCCGTGCCGTAACCGGTTCCTTTAGGATTTACCCCGCTCGCTGAAGCCGACGGCGGCAGGATGAAATGATAGATTTCTCCCGACGGATGACTGGTCACCAGAGGATACGGAACAGATCTCGAAAACGCCGCCCGCTCGGCAACCACGCCGAAGGTGCTCGCGGGCGTGGCCAGAGTGCCAGTGATCTGGCGCGTCGCGCCGCTGAGATCCAGCTCCAAGTCCAGGGTTAACGGCGTGGATCCTTTCCGGAGAATCGTCGTCCGGAACTTCCCGGCGCCGTTGAATTCGCCCCGCAGCGGAATCGTCGCCCCAGCCAGCAGAAGCTTGCCGGTGGAGGAGCCTTTCGCATTCACCGCGAGCTGCAGCAAACCCGTCGTCTCGAAGGATAACTCGGCGGCCCGGACGGCGCCGGTGTAGAAGCCGGTGAGCGGCGCAACGAAAGGATCCGGAACAAAGTTGGCGACCAAATGCGTCTCGTCGTCCGGCATGCGGAAGACAAACTCGCGAGTCGGAGCGGTGAGATCGCCGGTCCAGCCGCCGAACACAAAGCCGCGCTCCGGTTTCGCCTGGATCTCGTATGTTTGTCCCGCCTCGAGGATGACTTGGGGAGCAAACCCCCGGCTCACCGACCCGCTTCCAGCCACCGATACAGTTAGCAAACGTGGCTGCACGTAGTCGAAGACAATGTTCACCGGCTCGGATTCATTGCCGTCAACGTCCTTGCTAAAGACCGTGAGCAAATTGGGGCCGACGTTTAGATCTTCGCTGAGATCTGCCGTCCAGTTAGAAGTTCCGGAGGCAGGATGCGGACCTTTTTGGTTCAGTTCATAAATGACGGATGCGATGCCTGTATTGTCGCTGGCGGTTCCGCTGGCGATCACCACCGCCGGCGCGTTGATCCGGCTCTTAATTATAGGTGAACTAATGCTAACTTCCGGAGCCACGGCATCCGGCTGAGGATCGTTCTCCAGGATGAAGATATTGGCCGCTCGGTTGAATCCAATCGTATAGTCGCTGCTCGCGGCCAGTTCGACTTTCACGGCCTTGACCGCCTGATATGAAGTGTCGTCTTTTGGCTGCAGCGGAACCACGACGGAAAGTTGTCCGGCGGGAATTTCAACCTGCTCCGGAAGAGCGAAATAGTGCACTCCGGGGATCGCCGATCCGCTGGTCTTGAGACTCACGACCAAGGCGCTCTCGGTTTCGGCTGCTCCGCGCGAAATGGTGATCGCGAGCGGCGTTGGAGAGCCTTCGCTGATGCTTCCGGCTGCGGCAGACAGCTCCACTCGGCTGAGATCGTTGTCCGCCAGCAGGATCTCCGCGGAAGAAGGCGTGCCGATCACATAGTCGTCGGTGAGCGCCGGCTCGATAGTCAGCACCACGGTTTCTCCGCCCTCGATTGTGCCGTCGTCCGTCGGCACAACGGTGATGTTGGTGGACGTGCCGCCCGCTGGGATCGTGGCGCTGCCGGAGACCGTGTAATCACTGGGCGAAGCGCTTCCGGAGAGCGTGTAGTTGACGGTCAACTCGCCGGCCTCGGGAAACGGCCGCGAAATCGTGAACACTCCGGGATTTGTTCCGGACGAACTCTCCGACGCAGCCGCGTCGGGGGCGCTGGCCATCACTGGCGTGCCTTCGTTATCCGCAATCGTGATGACTGCTTCGGTGGTTCCGCCGAGCGCGGCGCCAACCGGGTTCTTCAGGAGGAGATGAATTGCTTCCGTTCCTTCCGCTTGTCCGTCATCGAGGATCGTCAGCCCGATCTCGAGCTCCGTTTGCCCGTCAGCAAACTGCGCGGTTCCTTCGGCGAGCGTGAAATCTTCCCCGGCCGCGGCGGTGCTCACCGAACTCACCGCGTAGTCCACCGAGACCGGCCCACTGGAATTCCCCAGGCGCCTGAGCCGGACGACCTTTGATCCTCCGGGTTCGCTGGAAGATTCGACCTGATTTTCAAACGCCACGCGGCGCGTGGTGCTCTCGGGCGTGCCATAGACGCGGACTTGCGCGGTTTGCAACGTACCGACCACTCCGCCGCTGCGATCCCGCACGCGTAAAGTCCAGAGGCCCGCGCTGTTTTCTCCCCAATGATGGGTGCTCATGAAGATCCAGCCGGCATTCCCGTCGGCGTAATCCCGATTGTCATCCGAATCCGGCAGCGCCCTCGCATTCACCAGGACACTCTGTGTTCCGGAGGGAGACTGCAGCGTGATCTCGAGATCGTTGCGGCGCGCGTGAGCGATCTTCACCACGGCTTCGACATGCTCCACGCGCAGATTTGTTCCCGCGGGGAAGTTAAACGTGCGAGTCACTCCATCCGTGGTTTCGGGAATTGCCACTGGAACGCTCCCGGCGTCGAGTTGCTGGACTTCTTCCGGAGCAAGCGGCGTCCAGTCTTTGGCGCGAGCGAGAGCCGCCGTGAGGTTCACCATGCCGGCGCCGTATTTGTGGTTGAAGTGGAAGCCCGCGCCGTTTTGCACCCAGTCACCGTCGGCCGCGTCGATCTTCCTCGCGGTGGACATGAGGATTTCCTTCACGTCGCGGTAACTCAGGTCCGGGTTCGCCGCGAGGAGCACGGCAACACTGCCGGAGACGAGCGGCGCGGCAGACGAGGTGCCGCCGAAGGAGTTCGTGTAATCGCGGTTCGCCGGCTGACCTCCGGATTGCGGGTTGTAGCCCGAATTTCCGCTGACATCCGTGGTGAAGATGCCGAGGGAACCGCCGTTGGATGGCGCGACGACGGCCATGGCCGAGCCGGGTTCACTGTAGGGCGATTGCACCGCACGATTCGTCACCGCGCCGACGGCGAGGGCAAACTTCGAACTCGCATAGCCATCCAGAGCCACGTTGTCGTCGTTGCGGAGGCCATTGCCGGCGGCAAAGACAATCACCACGCCTTTGCCGCCGCGTCCTTGCTGCGCGGCATCTTGCATCGCCTGCCGGGTGAGAATGTCGGGACCGCCGAGATGCGGATCGTCAAAGGGACCCCAACTGTTGCTGGAAACTCCGACCGTTACTCCCGCCGGTTTCCAGAAAAGCGCGTTCGCCGAATCCTGGTCGGTGAACGCATCCGAGATCAGGCGCAACCCGATCAAGCCAGCTTCGGGCGCGCCGCCGGAAACCCCGGCGCCATTGAAGCCGCGTGCCGCCGCCACGCCGGCGCAAGCGGTTCCGTGCGCGTCAAAGGGGCCAGGAGCGGGATTATCGTCCGCGTCATTGAAGTCGCGATGCGGATGCACGCCGCCGGCCATCGTGAGCGGCAGCGCATTGCTAGAGAGATCCGGATGAATCAGCTGCACGCCGTCATCGACGACGGCGACTGTCACGCCCGCGCCTCGGGAGAAATCCCACGCGCGAATCGGATCGATGTCCGCGCCGGGAAGGCCGTTGCTTTGGCCGAGGTTCCGCAGATGCCATTGGTTGGGGAAGAACGGATCATTCGGCACGGCGCGCCGGGAAACCAGGCGAGCGAGTTGCGCATCGGCCTCGTAGCCGAGCTGGCGGAGACGTTGCGCGGCAGCGAGCGCGGAGTAGGGATTGGGGAAGGTCAGCATGATGCGACCCGGAACGTTGGTTTCGCGTGCCGCTCGGGCGGCGCCGATGCCGCGCAGCTTCTCCGCAGTTTCTCCCGGACGCGCCTGCACCAAGACCTCGGCGGTTCCCACACGACGCCAGCGTTCATCCTGCGGCTGCCCTTTCTCATACAGGATCGGCGCCACGGATTCGCCGGAGCCGAGCGCGGTGCTCACGAAATCAGTGCGCGCCGCCCCGCGAGTCCGATCGATCCCCCGCGGAAGTTTCACCAGTGCGCGGCTGTTGCGTTGATCCAGCACGCGCGCTCCGGCGATGTCGGTTTCGATTTGCTCCTTGGGATCGCGAGTGGAGGCGGTGCGCCGGGCGACTTGCACCTCGTCCGGAGCGATGACGTAAGTCCGGAGTCGTCCGGATTCATGGACCTTCAGCTCCGCCGCGGTTTGCGCCGAAGCGCTTCCGGATAAAACTAGAGAGAGTGCTGCCGACCACGCCAGCAGGCACCGGGGGAACCGTGAATCCGTCATACGCGCTAGTTACCACCGGATTAGCCTTTTGCGACGGAAACTTCCCCGTATGCTCCCGCGCTCCATGCATCATCCAGCCATCGGCCTCATCGGAGGCAGCGGCCTTTACCAGATCGAAGGCCTCTCCGACGTGACGGAACATGACATCGAGACGCCGTTCGGGGCGCCTTCCGACACGATCGTCGGCGGCACGCTGGCCGGCCGGCAGGTTTACTTTCTTCCTCGGCACGGGCGCGGGCATCGCATTTTGCCGCACGAACTTCCCCATCGGGCCAACATCTGGGCGCTGCGTTCGCTCGGAGTGCGCTGGGTTCTTTGCATCACGGCGGTCGGTTCGCTGCAGGAACAATACGCGCCGCTCGACATCGTGCTCCCGTCGCAATTCTTCGATCGGACCAGCCAGCGGCACACCTTTTTTGGCGACGGCATTGTGGCGCACGTGGCCTTTGCCGATCCGATCTGTGCGCCGCTGCAGGATCTCGTCCGGGAACACGGAACCGCGCTCGGCTATCGCATGCATCTGGGCGGCACGTACGTGAATATGGATGGCCCGCAGTTTAGCACTCGGGCCGAGAGCGAGACGAACCGGCGGCTGGGCTTTGACGTCATCGGGATGACCAATCTCGCGGAAGCAAAGCTCGCGCGGGAAGCCGAGATCGCCCTGGTCACGCTGGCCATGATTACGGATTACGATTGCTGGAAGCTCGGGGAGGAAGCGGTCACTGCCGACGCGGTCATCGCGCATTTGCTGGCGAATGCGGCGGCCGCGAAAAGCATCCTCGCGCGAGTGATTCCGGCGATGCCCACCGAGCCGGACTATCCGGAACATCGCGCGCTGGATTCCGCCCTCGTCACCGACCGAAAACTCTGGCCAGCGGCTACTCTGGAGAAGCTGCGCCCGATCCTCGGCCGGTTTCTGGATGCTTGACCCCGCTGGCGGCCGAACGTTTCTTCAGTCGCTCCAA
>DASVRR010000085.1:0-4153 GCA_036388515.1 Chthoniobacteraceae bacterium
AGCTCCGCTTTCGGTCCCACAAACTCGATCCCCGCTTCCCGGCAGGCGCGGGCAAACCGCGCGTTTTCCGACAGGAATCCGTAGCCCGGATGAATCAAGTCCACGTCGTGTTCCTTCGCCGTGGCGACGATTCCTTCCACATCGAGATACGCGCCGACTGGTCCTTTGCCTTCGCCCACGAGGTAAGCTTCGTCCGCCTTGAACCGATGCATCGAAAACCGATCTTCCTGCGCGTAAATCGCAACCGTCCTGAGGCCGAGTTCCGTGGCGGCGCGGAAGACGCGAATCGCGATTTCCGAGCGGTTGGCGACGAGGAGCTTCTTTTGCCGGGGCGGCGAAGGAGGACGGGAAGAACGCGAGGCGGGACTCATAAAAAAGGGGGCCACCCTTGTAGAGAGTCACGCGGCTGGATTGCCAGAGCGGAGTGCGCCGGAACGAACTCGGACGCCCGTTTTTTCCCGGTTAGATACGAAACTTTTGCTCCCGGCTTCCAAGCTTCCGGAAGATCGATCAACCTCTCGCATCCATGTTCCGCGGACCACTCGCCTGCCTGACTCTGCTCGCCATGATCGTGATGATTCCTGAAGGTGCGGCCCAAAACTTCCCGGGCGATGCAGCAAACGCGTTGCCCGCTTTGGTGGAGAACGCGCGGGTGCTTTTCCAGGGCGACTCCATCACCGACGGTAATCGCGGGCGGAACCAGGATCCAAACCACATCCTCGGACACGGCTACGTCTTCCTCATCGCAGCCAAATATGGCGCGGCCTTTCCCGAGCGAAACCTCACCTTCCTCAACCGAGGAGTGAGCGGAAACAAAGTCAGCGACCTCGCCAAACGCTGGCCGCAGGACACCGTCGCGCTGAAGCCGGATTTGCTGAGCGTCCTCATCGGGGTGAACGACAACTCCGCCAATCTGCCGATGGATCAGTTCGAGCAAACTTACGATGCGTTGCTGGCCCAAGCGCGTGCGGCAAATCCAAATCTTCGCCTGGTCCTTTGCGCACCTTTCACGCTGCCAGCGGGGAGTAAAAAGGAGAATTTCGAGCCGTGGAATGCCGGGATCAAACAGCGTCAGGAGATTGTGGCAAAGCTGGCGCAAAAGCATCGAGCGGCTTTGGTCCGCTTCCAGCCGGTGTTCGAAGCCGCCTGCCAGAAAGCGCCCGCGGAGTATTGGATGTGGGATGGCGTCCATCCGACTTACGCCGGCCATCAACTCATGGCCGGTGAATGGGTGCGAGCGGTCACCGCGTTTTGGCCGCGTTAGCAGGAGCTGACTGCCTTGCGGCGCCGGTTAGGCAGTGACGGCTTGCTTCATCCTGCGTAAGGATTGGCGCTCCATGCCGCGCGCCAGTTATTCCGGATTTCTCCTCGTCCTCGAAGGCATCGATGGCGCCGGGAAGTCCACGCTGGGGAAGAAGCTGGCGACGTATTGCGGATCGCGCGGGCTGGCCTGCACGATGAGTCGCGAGCCCACGGATGGTCCGCACGGACGAGCTTTGCGCGAGTCGGCGGTGCGCGGACGTTTGCCGCTCGATGAGGAGCTGGAGCTCTTTCTGAAGGATCGGGCAGAGCACGTGAACGAGGTGATCGTGCCGGCGCTCGCGCGCGGTGAGATCGTCATCCTCGATCGCTATTATTTTTCCAATGCCGCCTATCAGGGAGCGCGGGGTGCCGACCCGGCGGAGATTGTTGCGCGCAACGAGGAATTCGCTCCAGCGCCGGATCTGGTGCTGCTGCTGGATCTCGATGCTCCGGATGGAAGGCAGAGAATCTTGCGCCGCGGCGATCAGCCGGACGATTTCGAGGCGATCAATTACCTGGCGAAAGTCCGCGCCATTTTCCTCGCGCTGCCGCACCCGGCGATTCGGCGGATTGACGGCGCGCGTCCCGCCGAACTGGTCCTGGAGGAAAGTACCGCGCTCCTTGAGGCGGCTTTGCTGGAGACAGGAATCCTTCCCCAAGTCTGACGCAACTCGCTTCCCGCTCATGCTCCTCTGGCGCGAAAAACTTCCTGACAGCTGGCTTCCGAAAGTCCGCGCGAACCTCGGAGCAGTCCTGGTGGACCACGCTTATCTCGAGCGAAAGGCGGCCAATGCCGCGCTAAACCTCGGGAAATACGTGGAGCTTTACGATCACCTCAGCGAGCTGAACGCGATCGCCATCGAGGAGCTCCAGCACTTCGAGCTCGTCCTCGGTTTGCTCCGCGAGCGCAGGATTCCTTTTGCCGGACCGCAGCGCAGCCCCTGGATCAGCGGGATGATGCACGCGCTGCGCAAAGGACGGCGGCAGCAGGCGATCGATCACCTGGTGGTCTGCGCGTTGATCGAGGGGCGCAGTTGCGAGAAGTTTCAAATCCTCGCGCAAGGAGTGCGGGATCTTGATCCCGGCCTGGCGGATTTTTACGCGAGCCTGGTGGAGAGCGAAGGCAACCACTACGCGACGTATCTGATCATGGCCCGGCACATCGATGAAGCGGAGACGGCGCGACGGCTGGACTTCTTCCTCGACCGGGACGCGGAACTCATCCGCCAGCCAAATCCCTGGCCGCTGCTGCATTGATCCCGCGCGTGGTCGGACTCAGCGGGAGTTTCTCCGCAGTCAAGAAGGAGGCAGCCCGCTGATGACTTCCCGCAGCGCGAGCAGGAAAGCCTGCGCGCCACAGGGTTTGGGGAGAATGCGGGCGACGCCGAGGTGCGCGACGAGATCCAGGCTTTTCTGGGAAGACATCCCGGTGGTGGTGATGACTTTGGCTTCCGGATTCAGGGCCTTGATTGCCGCGACCATCGCCGGGCCGTCCATCTTCGGCATGACCATGTCGCTGATGACCACGGCGATTTCGCTCATCTCCCGTTCGTAGATTTGCAGCCCTTCCGCTCCGTCGGCGGCGAGCAGGACTCGGTAGCCGTAGGTGGTCAGAGTCATCCCCATGATTTTGAGGATCGCGGCATCGTCATCGACGACGAGAATCAGCTCTCCGTTTCCCCGCCCGGCGATCGCCTTGGACGAAGAGTTCGCCGGCGCTTCGGCGAGCGGTTTGGGTTGTTCCGGAGCAGCCGGCAGGAAGACCAGGAACTCCGTGCCGCCACCGGCTCGCGCGCTCACCTTGATGAATCCCTGGTGGCTGCGGACAATGCTCAGAACAGTGGGCAATCCGAGCCCGGGGCCTTTTCCCTGTTCTTTGGTGGTGAAAAACGGATCGAAGATTCTCTCCCGCAGTTCTTCCGGAATGCCGGTTCCCGTGTCGGCGATGCGGAAGACTGAGTAGCGTCCGGCGGCCAGTTCAGGATCACGCGCCACTTCGGATTCGAGGATGGTTCGATTCTCGGTGGCGATCGTCAAGATGCCGCCGGCCGGCATCGCGTCGCGCGCGTTCAGGCAGAGATTCAGGAGCACCTGATGGAGCTGCGTGGGGTCGCCGAGCAGCGTCCAGCCTGGATCGGCGACTTTTTGCTGGAGCTCGATGGAGCTGGGGAATGTCTCCCGGATGAAGCTCGCAACTTCGCCGACCAGCACCGCGGGCAGCACGGGCGTTCGTTCCCCCTCGACGCCGCGGGCAAAGGAAAGCACCTGCTTGATCAGCGCCGTGGCGCGCTGCGCATTGCTGGTAATGAGATCGAGCGTGCTCAGACTCGCGGGATCCTTCAGCTGCAGCCGGAACAGATCCATGGCCAGCGAAATTGGCTGGAGGATGTTGTTCAGATCATGGGCGATTCCGCCCGCCAGAGTGCCGATGCTCTCCAGCCTTTGGGCGCGGAGGAATTTTGCCTGAAGGAGGCGTTGTTCCGTGACGTCGGTGTTGATCACGAGGATGGATTTCGCTTCACCGCGATCGTCGCGAACCAGCGACCAGCGGCTTTCCACAATCCGGTCCTGCTCGCTCGCGGTGCATTGTTTGAGTTCACCGGACCACTCGCCGCTGGCCAGTGTTTCGCGCCGGGCTTCGGCCATTTTCTCCGGTTCCACGCACAGTCGTTCGTGCGCGCGTTCTCCCATCATCACGGCAGCGGTCCAGCCGTAGAGACGTTCCGCACCGCGGCTCCAGTAAAGCACTCGGTCCTCGAGATCGCGGACAAAGATGGCGTCCTGCGCTTTATCCAGCAAAGACGCCTGCTCGCGCACGCTGGCTTCCGCTTGCTTCCGCGCGGTGTTGTCG
>DASVRR010000086.1:0-7111 GCA_036388515.1 Chthoniobacteraceae bacterium
ACCTGGACTGCTTAGTAGGCGCGGATGCTGCGCGTCTCAGTCGTCGTGGCTGAGGTCACGGGACGCTGCACAGAGGTGCTTTCGGTCGTGGTCGTCGAGGTGGTCGTCGGTTGATCGTCGTCCACCACGGTGGTGCAACCGGAGAGGAATCCCAGCGAGAGCAGAGCCACGCTGTAGAGGAGAGGTTTCTTCATAGTGCTTGATGATCGCGGCACTGCAGATTTCCGCGTGTATCCAGATGTTCGTTAGTCAGGGCGGAGCCAAACCCGAAAAGGGTGGATCTATTCCGCAGTTCGGCGCCGCGGTGTTTGCTTTACCAGCGGATCGCCCGCAGTCGGCGGCCGACTTCTTCCGCGTTCGCCCGGGAATTAAACGCGCTGATCCGGAAGTAACCTTCCCCCATCGCACCGAATCCGCTGCCGGGCGTGATCACCACATTTGCTTCCTGAAGCATGCGATCGAACATCTCCCAACTGCTCGTTCCTTCCGGAGTCGAGACCCAGATGTAAGGCGCATTCACTCCGCCAAAGACGCGCAACCCGACAGCGGAAGCCGCCTCGCGGAGAATCGCGGCATTCCCCATGTAATGCTCGATCAACGCCGCGACCTGCGTCTTCCCCTCGGCGGAATAAAGCGCCTCGGCACCGCGCTGGACGATGTAGGAAACTCCGTTGAACTTCGTCGTGTGCCGCCGCAACCAAAGCGGATGCAACGGTTTGCGTTCGCCGCTCGCAGTCGCTGCCAGCAGGGTCTTCGGGACCACGATGAAGGCGCAGCGCGTGCCGGTGAAGCCGCCATTCTTGGAGAAGCTCCGGAACTCGATCGCGACCTCGCGGGCGCCGGTGATTTCGTAGATCGAATGCGGCACATCGGGATCGCTGATGTAAGCCTCATACGCCGCGTCGAAGAGGATGATCGACCGGTGCGCCTGGGCGTAAGCGACCCAGCGTTCCAGTTGCGCGCGAGTCGCGACGGCGCCAGTCGGATTGTTCGGGAAGCAAAGATAAATCACGTCCGCATGTTCCGCCGGCGGCTCCGCGACAAAGCCGTTCTCGGCCGTGCATTTCAGATAGATCAGACCTTCGTAGGCGCCGCTCTCGTCGCTCGCGCCGGTGTGACCCGCCATGACATTCGTATCCACATAGACCGGGTAAACTGGGTCGGTAATTGCGATCCGGTTTTGCGGTCCGAGGATGTCGAGAATGTTTCCGCAGTCACACTTGGATCCATCGCTGACAAAGACTTCATCGTCCGCGATCTCGAGCCCCTTCGCGCGATAGTCGTTCTCCGCAATCGCGTGCCGGAGCCATTCGTAGCCTTGCTCCGGACCGTAACCGTGAAATCCTTCCCGAGTCGCCATTTCATCCACCGCGCGGTGCATCGCGGTCACGACAGCGCCGGGCAAAGGTTCCGTCACATCGCCGATCCCGCAGCGGATCAAACGCCCGGCTGCCTCCGGATTGCCATCGGTGAAAGCTTTCACCCTGCGTCCGATCTCGGGGAAAAGGTAACCGGCTCGGAGCTTGGAGTAGTGGTCGTTGAGAAAGGCCATGATCGTTCGGGAAAGCGGGCCGGCTTTGTAACGCGAGGCCTTCGCTGCCGCAAGTGCGCCGCTCTCAAGATTGCCAAGTGGGGGTGATGCGAACTGGTGCCAGCCTTTAGGTCCCGGCTGAACAACTCCGCCAGTTGTGGCGCGATCACGGTGGCGCGGTCGGTTCCGGGGAGCCTACGCGTCTCGCGTGGTGGTCGCCGGCGTCTCGCCGCGACGAACTTCCGAGCAGCTCCCGCGGCTTGGAGGGCGTTACCACTTCGGATGCCGGGCGGAAGTTCGCGCAGGCGGGACGCCCTCGCCACCACGCGGGACGCGTAGGCTCCCCGGAACCAGCCGCTCCCGCGCGCAGACGCACCCGCACTGCGTTCCTGGGTCGATCAGCAAACTACGGCCAGGCCGGGCCGGAAGCCGAACCTTCAACGTGCCTTCCTTTGCCCGTGCGGTCCGAAACGTTTTCTGGTGGGGAAGCTTGGGGCTGGGAGTGCTCCAGCTGAGCAGTTGCTCCAGCATGCCGGTGCGCGCCTTTGCCGATCAACGGCCGATCTTCGATCCGATCAAGTTTTGGTCCGGCCGAACTCGCTCCAGTGGAGTCATGGAAACGCGCGGCGGTGCACCGATGCAAACGGTTCGGACGGAAACGCACGGCCATTTCGAAGGTGACATATTTCATCTGGAACAAGACCTAACTTTCGGTGGCGGCAAACGTTCGCATCGCTCCTGGCGGATGCGGCGGATCGATGCGCATCACTTCATCGCCACGGCCAACGACATGGTGGGAGAAGCGCGCGGCGAAGCTTGGGGAAACGCCTTCCACTGGAGCTTTACGCTCGCGCTTTCTCGCGGCAATCCGCTCTCGCACGTCCGCATGTCGCAATGGATGTATCTCCAGCCGGATGGACGGACGCTGCTCAATCACACGACCATCCGGAAAGCCGGATTCGTCGTCGCGCAAGTGACGGAGCAGTTTCAGCCGGTGCCGTAAAAGGCGCGGGGATCGCAAGGGCGGCCGCGATTTCTTCCCCACGCGTTTCTTCCCCACGAACAAGCCGGGAATCCTTCCGCAGCCGGCGTTATTCCCCAACCTTCGAAAGCATCGCCTTCATCGCCGCGAAACCTTTCAGCGCGGAACTCTCCGCAACCGGAGCATTCAGGATCTCCGTGGCGTTCCGATGCTCAATCCAGTCGGCGGGAAGTTCCTTGATGAACGAACTCGGCGCGCAACCCACCGGGCTTCCCCATTTCACGCGGGTTCCGCACCACGTGAGCGCCAGACTTTCCCGCGCGCGCGTGATCCCCACGTAAAGCAATCGCCGCTCTTCATCCACGGTTCCTTCCACTTTCGAGCGGTCATGCGGAAGGACGCCTTCTTCCAGGCCGATCAGATAAACCTGCGGAAACTCCAGTCCCTTGGCCGCGTGCAGCGTGATCAAAGTGACGCCGTCGCCTTTCATCTCGTCGTCGTCCTCTTCGCGCTCCTGGCGCAAACTCATTTCATCCAGAAAACCGCGCAAACCTTCCGTCGAGCGGCCGGTGAAATCCTCGAACGAGCGAATCATCTCGGTGACGTTCGATTCGCGCTTCAGCGCTTCCTCCGGAGTCTTGCAGGTGCGGCGGAGATCCGCCAGATAGCCGACGCGATCGATCAGCTCGCGGAGGATTTTCACGTGATCGCTCAGCGGCTCGTGCAGCTTGCTTTCGAATTCATCCATCAACGCGATAAACGCTTCCACATTCCCCAGCGTCCGCGCGGTCAGCGTCTCGCGGAACTCCGGCGACTGCAGCGTGGCGAAGACGCTGCACTTCTGCCGCGCGCTCATTTCCGTCGCGCGCTCGACGGTGTTCGCGCTCAGTCCGCGCGCCGGAGTATTGATGATCCGCAGCAAAGAAACGTCGTCTTCCGTGTTCACGAGACATTGCGCGTAGGCCAGCAGTTCCTTGATTTCCCGCCGGTCGAAGAAGCTTTTCCCGCCGATCACACGATACGGAATCTTCAGCTGGCGCAGGTTTGTTTCGATCAAGCGCGATTGCGCGTTCATCCGGAAAAGCACCGCGAAAGCTTCGTGCGGAAGACCTTCATTCACGGAGCGCTGGCTGATTTCATTCGCGATGAATTCCGCCTCCTGGCGGTCGTCTTTCATCTGGACGACGCGCACTTTTGAGCCGTCGCCCTGCGCGCTCCAGAGCTGCTTCGGCCGGCGCCGCGGATTGTTTTTAATCAGCGCATTCGCCGTGTTCAGGATGGCGTTGGTCGAGCGGTAGTTTTGCTCCAGCTTCACCACCACCGGATCCGGAAAGTGCGTCTCAAATTCCAGGATGTTGCTCGCCTCGGCGCCCCGCCAGCCGTAGATCGATTGGTCGTCGTCACCGACCACCGCGACGTTTTTCCGCTCATCCGCGAGGAGTGAAATCAGCTCCAACTGCAGCCGGTTGGTGTCCTGAAATTCATCCACCATCAGATACTGAAACCGGCGTTGCCAGCGCTCGCGCACGTCGGCGTGTTCTCCCAGCAGCTTCACCGCGAGCAGGAGCAAATCGTCGAAGTCCACCGCGTTCAGCGTTTTCAATTCCGCCTGGTACCGGGCGAAAACCGCGCCGATCAGCGACTGCTCGTCACCTGGGGAAGATTCCCGCCAGCCGTTGTTCTTCGCTTTGCTGATCAGGTTCTTCGCGACATTCGGGTCGAGCTTTTCGTCCTGCGCCGCAGTGCGGGTGATGATCTTCTTGAGCATCCCCATCTGATCGCCTTCATCGTAAATGCTGAAGTTCCGCTTGTAGCCGAGCTTCGCGATATCGACTCGCAGGATGCGGACACAAAGCGCGTGGAAGGTCGCCATCGTCGTCTTCTTTGCCTGCGCCGGATCGATCAATTGCGCCAGACGTTCGCGCATTTCATTCGCGGCTTTGTTGGTAAAAGTGACCGCCAGGATGTTCTCCGGAGCCACGTCGCGCGAGATGAGGTAAGCGACTCGCGCGGTGATCACGCGCGTCTTCCCCGTGCCGGCTCCAGCTAAAATCAGGAGCGGTCCGTGAGTCGTCCGGACGGCGAGTTCCTGCTCGGGATTAAGATCGAAAAGGCGGAAGCCGGACATGCGGGCGGGAAGAATGCCGTCGCCAATCCGCTGCGCAAGGGCGCCTTCGGAAAACTTGTGGAATTAGCTCCACCGGGAACCCAGCCAGTCGCCTTTTGCCCTCAGGCGATTACGCTCTCTTCGGTTTCGTCCAGCACCTCGCGGATCTTGCGGCAAAGCGCCTCGGGCGTGAATGGCTTCTCCAGGAAACGAATTCCCGGAGCGATGATTCCGCGATCGCTGATGTCGTTGTCGGAATATCCGGAAACAAAAAGCACGCGGGTTTTCGGATGCTCGGTCGTCAAGGTGCGCGCGACTTCCGGACCATTCATCCGCGGCATCACGACGTCGCTGAGCAGCAGATCGATCGGCCCGGAATGCGCTCGGCTGAGGCGCAGCGCTTCCGGTCCGTTTTCCGCGCAAAGCACGTGGTAGCCTTGATCGGCGAGCACCGTGCAAACCAGTTCCCGGACGATTTCTTCGTCTTCGACCACCAGGATCGTTTCCGGTTTCCGGCTCCGGGGAAGGATTCGTTGCGGCTCCTGCGGAGGATCAACCTCCGCATCTTCCTCGGGGAAGTAGATGGTGAAAGTCGTCCCCTTCCCCAGCTCGCTTTCGACGCGGATCGAGCCGCCACTTTGCTGGACGATGCCATAAACCGTGGCCAGGCCGAGCCCGGTTCCTTTTCCCGCGGCTTTGGTGGTGAAGAACGGTTCGAAGACTCGCTCTTGAGTCTCCTTGTCCATCCCCGATCCGGTGTCTTCCACCGAAAGCGCAACAAACCGCCCAGACTTCGGCATGGCCGAACCGTCGCCGGAAGTAAACGCATGATCCAGATTCCGGACGCGCATCGTGAGCGCTCCGCCGTGAGGCATCGCGTCGCGTGCGTTGACGCCAAGGTTCAGGATCACCTGCTGCAGTTGCGTCGGATCCGCACGCACCCGCCCGTGAGTGGCGCCTGCACTGACGCTCAGTTCGATGTTTTCCCCAATCACCCGCTCGAGCAACTTCTGCATGTCGCACACCAATTCATTGAGGTCGATGACACGCGGCTGGAGAATCTGTTTGCGACTGAAAGCGAGCAGCTGCCGGGTCAAGGCCGCAGCTTGTTCCCCAGCTTTTCGGATCAGGTCCGCATCCTCCCGGAGCGCGGGCACTTCGGTCCGGAGCGCGATCAGCTCGGCGTATCCGATGATCGCGGTGAGCAGGTTATTGAAGTCGTGCGCAATGCCGCCCGCCAGCCGACCGACCGCTTCCATCTTTTGCGAATGCCGGAGCCGCTCTTCGCTTTGCCGCAGCGCTTCCTGCGTTTGCTGACGTTCGGTGACTTCGCGGAGCAAGCTCTGCCTTTGCGCAAAGAACTGCTCGATCATCCGGGCGAAATCCCCGAACTCGCTTTGGTTTGCCTTCAGCCCGCTGATCGCCTCGAGATTTTCGTTTTGCAAACCGCGGCAGAGCGTCTTCAAAGGGCGACTCACCCATTGCCGCAGGGAGAAAAGCAAGGTCAGCACGAGGACCAAAGCAAAGGCGAACATCCAGCCGAAAAGCCGTTGGCTGGAACGATGCAATTGCTCGACGACTTTCGAGTCGTTGCGGACGAGCAAGGTCGCCACCGGCTGACCGTCCCAGCCGGGAAGCGGCCGGGAAAAAGTGACCGCATCGATGCTGGAGGCAAGCGGAGGCGGTTGCTCGCCGGCGTTCACCAGATGCACCGTGTTTCCGGTAAAGAGCGCCATTTCTTCCAGATCCCGCCGGGTCCAGAGACGGCCTGCGAAGAAGTATCCGCGCGGCGCGGTGGCTCGTTCGGAATCCTTCGATGGATGCACGGAAGTGCCGCGGATCTCCATCAAGCCAAGCTGCATCTGGACGAAGAAATGACTCCGCGGCTGACGCATCACCGCGCGCAAGGCTTCCGGAGTGAGGGGGAGTTCCGCGAGCACGTCCGAGTAGAAAAGATTGCGCGAAAACGCACGCACGCCGTCCGGACGATAAGCCCAGACGGTGCAGGATCGGTAACTCGCCAGCGTGTGATTGTGCAGATTCGCTTCGATCCAAGGCGCATGCGGCTGCTGGATGGCGCCGACCATTTCATCCCACGCGCTGAAGTAGGTGGCGAAAGTCTCCAGCGGTTCGCTCCAGTGCCGGACGAACTGATCAAACGAGAGCTGCCGCTCCTGCTCCCGTGCCGCCGCGACCTCGCGGAAGCCCCGCCGGTCGTAGGCTTTCACCGCGATCAACCCGAGGACGAAAGTCGCGACCACGGCGGCCAGCAGCAGCGCCAATTTCGTCCGGACTTTCATCGCAGCGCTGGAGAAGTCGGGCTAAGCGTTTGCGGCGCTCACTCCCGAAGCCGCTGTTCCTTCAGCGAAACGAACCGGAGATCATCGCCCGCCCGCCGCACCTTGAAGACATTTGCCGATTGTCCGGAGACGCTGTGGTCCGGGCTTTGCATCCGGAACTTGATCCGAAATCGCACTTCCACTTCATCGGT
>DASVRR010000087.1:0-4403 GCA_036388515.1 Chthoniobacteraceae bacterium
AAAGTCTCGCACCTCGCTTTGCTTCCGCAGGGTCAGGCTGAGCGCACTTCCCGCGTTTTGAAGATGGTTCGCACGATGGATGAGGAAGGTTTCGGCAACTGCTCCAATTACTACGAGTGCGAAGCCGTCTGCCCCGCCGATATTCCCGCCTCCGTGATGGCGCGCCTCTTCCGTGAATACGCCGTCGCCTCCGCCAGAGACACTGTCGGTTAGCAAGGAAGCATTCATCGGAACGGCCCGGCATCACGATCTGCGGAAGAAGCCGAGCCGGAAGACTAAACGCCGCTACCGCTTGTCTGCGGTTTGTCTCGCCTCGGCTTAATCGTCCAAACTGAATCGCACCGGAACGTCCACTTCACTCGCGACGGGGAGTAGTCCGGCTCGGCCGGGGCGGAAGCGCCAGCGTTGCACGGTGACTCGCGCGGACTCATCCAGGCGTGCAAACCCAGAGCTGCGCATCACCCGGACTGAGGATGTTCTCCCCTGCTCCGTCACGTTCACGCGCAAGAGGACCACTCCTTCCTCACGCGCTTTCCGCGACGCCGGCGGGTAAGGCGGCTTGGGATTCCCAAAACCGCCTGCACTGGCGTTGGTCCGCGGACCGACTGCGGCTGTAGTGCCGGCTTGGGATGAAGTCGGACGGGGTGTGCTGCTGACAGTCGCTGGCGGGGCAATGGCTCGGCGAGTGAGCCGCGGCATGGATGCCGGCTTTGGCTTGGGTTTGTCAGCCGGCTGGAAGAACGGTTCGTGCACTTGCGGCTCTGGCGCTGGTTCGATCTTCGGCGGCTCAGGTGACGGTTCGGGGACCGGAAGATCAGGTTCCGGTGGTGGCGAAAGGAGTTCAGGTTCGAGCGGTGGAGAAACTTCCGCCGGCGCGTCGATGATTGGTTCAGGCGCGGCCACAGCCGGAACTTCCAGCGCGGCTTCGGTCGGCCCTGCGATGAGCGTCAGCTCGATACTTTCCCTCGCCGGCAAGACCGCCGGCTCCTCCGATCCGACCTTCCCCAATGCCAGAATCATCCCCGCGTGCAGCCCCGAAGCTGCCAGAAACCACGCCGTTGAGGAGACAACTCGCATTGTCACTACTTCCCTTTTGACTTGGTCTCGAAGGCGATCTTCGTGATCCCCGTGCGCCGGACCTCGTCGAGCACGCCGATCGTTGAGCCCAGGCGCGAATCTTCGTCCCCATTGATGAACACCTTCGGATCACTGCTCCCCGTCTTCACTTTCTCCAGCAAGGCCGGCAAGTCCGCGAGCGCGACCGTTTGCCGATTGAAGAGGATCTGATTGTCCGCAGTCACGGTGATCGAGGTGAAGTCATCCCGGTTCTGCTGCTCGCCGCTCGAGGACGCCGGCAAATTCACCGGCAAGCCTTTGCTCTTCACCATCGAGAGCGAGACCATGACGAAGGTCGCGAGCAGGAAGAAGATGATGTCGATCAGCGGGATGATCTCGATGCGCGCACGCTTCGCACTGCGGGGCGAGGGAATGTCCATTCGCTCAGGCTGGCTGTGTCGCGCGGCTGGTGCCTTTCACGTGCGCTTCGAGTTGCGAAGCCGCGTCGTTCACTTCATGCCGTGCTTGTTCCAGCTGAGTGTTGAGGTAGTTGAACGGCAGGAGCGCGAGAATCGCGACCCCCAACCCGAAGGCCGTGGCGATCAATGCTTCGGCGATGCCGCCGGTGATTGCGGAGGGCGCGCCAAGTTCCGTCCCGCCGAGGATGCTGAACGACCGGATCATTCCCGTCACTGTGCCGAGCAATCCGAGCAGCGGCGCGAGGGTGATCGCGGTGTCGAGCAAGGCCAGACCTCGATTGTAGCGCTGCAGTTCCCGCCCGGCCGCGCGGGCGACCGCGTTCAACTTGTCTTCGTGAGAGAGCGCGTAAACCAAAGTGCGCGCGATGAAATCGTGCGACCCTTTGCCCAGCTGCAGCGCGTCGAGATAGGCTCCTTGTTCGACTGCCGTGAGCATCCGCTCGACCAACTCCGGCTGGCGGCGCAGCTTTTCCTGAACGATGAAATAGAGCCGCTCGAGGACGACCGAGAGCGCCACGACGGACGCGAGAAGAATGGGCCACATGATCGGGCCGCCTTTTTGGAAGAGTTCAAGCATGTCTTTGAGGTGGAGTGATGACGGCTGCTGCCTGATCCGTTTCACCAGCACGGCGAGGATCAACGGCGTTCGTCCCGGCCGGTCCGCCGCGACGGTTTCTGAAGCGACGCCAGCTCAGGGCAAATCCGGTCCAGACGAGGACCGCGCCGGCCGCGGAAGCAAGCGCAGCCAAGGTTTGCCCGATGATTCCCCCAGCCTCTCCGGTGTGGAGGAATCTTGCCCACGAGCGAAGTTGCCGGCCCCTCGGAGTGCTCGCAAAGGGTTCCCATTGCTGGATCTTCCCGTCCGCTGCCAGGGTGAGTTGAGAGCGCAGATCCGGTCGGCCGCCGTGACCCGAGTCGATGGTGAAACTCAGCGCGCCGTCTTTCCCTGGAGGAAGCCGGAGGTTGATCGTGCGCCAGCCGGCGACTTGCTGCCGAGCTTGTTCGACGAGCGAGTCAAACGTCGCCGGCAGCTGAAGTGCCGCAGGTGGACCTGCTGGTGTTCGCGGCCGCATCTCCGGTGCCCGAGCCGGCGGCGGTGTGGTTCCGCTGGCGCGGTAAAGAAGATTTCCCGCCCAAGTGTAGGAGATGATCACTCCAGTGCCGACGACCACCAGCAAAACGGGCGCCGACCAAAAGCCCAGCGAGTTGTGCCAGTTGAAGTCGCGCGCCTTGCCGCGGAGCTGCGAGCTGGGGAAGATCACCGCCCGCAAAGCCTGTGGGCTCCAGCTTCGCGGCCACCAGAGATAAAAGCCGGAGACCACGAGGAAGAGGAAACCCAAGTTGCAGGCGCCGGTAATGGCGCGGCCGGTATCGTGGCGCGCGCCCGTCAAAGTGAGCCAGCGATGCAGCCCGAGCGTGCGCTGGAAGAAAGTGCGAATCCCGCTCGCGCCGACCCCGAGCAACTCACCCGAATGGGGATGAAAGAAGAGCGTCCGCTCGCGCCCGAAGCTCACCGCCACGGGAGCCGTAACCTCGGATTTCAGGACGACTGCCGTGGGTGCAAGCTTTGGCTCCAGACGATTGGCCGACTGGACGATCTCGCGGAGGGAAGCAGGCGCGGGCTGGACCGCGGGAGCCGCGATGCTGAATCCGCGATCCGCCCACGCGGTGAGCTGGCGTTCGTAGGCAAGCAGCACGCCGGTGACGGAGAGGACAAAGACGATCAACCCCGCTGCGAGACCGACCGCCAAGTGTGTCCAGAAGATGAACTTGCGGAGCTTCATTTGATGGGAAGAATTTTTGGGACGGAAGGTGTTTTGAAGAGTGGCGTCGCGAAACCTTCCGGAAGAAATGCGAGAAGGTTTGCTGCTTTCTTCCGCATGGAATCAGGAGCGTCCTGCACCGTTAAACCTCCGCCCATTGCCGGAGCAGGTTGTGATAGACGCCCGTCAACTGCACGACGGACGGATGATCCGGATGATCGCCGCTGATCCGCTGGATGCCCATGTCCATGTCGAAGAGCAGCGAGCGCTGCCCATCGTCGCGGATCATGCTTTGGATCCAAAAGAATGAGCAAACTCGCGCTCCGCGGGTGACCGGCGTGACGTGATGCAAGCTGGTCGCCGGATAGAGCACTAAATGTCCCGGCGGGAGTTTCACGCTCTGCACGCCGTAGGTGTCTTCCACGCAAAGTTCGCCGCCATCGTATTCCTCCGGTCCGGCAAAAAAGAGCGTCGCCGAAAGGTCGGTTCGGATCCGATGCGGCGTGCCGGTGACCTGCCGGATGGCATTGTCCACATGCGTCCCAAATGACTGTCCGCCGGAGTAGCGATTGAAGAGCGGCGGGAAGACACGCAGCGGCAAAGCGGCGGAGAGAAAAAGCGGATTTTGCCCCAGCGCACTCAGGATCAAATCACCGATCTGCCTTGCCGCCGGACTTCCTTCCGGAATCTGCAAATTGTCCTTTGCTTTTGCGGATTGATGCCCTGCCGTCACGCGGCCGTCGGTCCATTCAGCGTGGTCGAGAACTTCACGCGCTTGAGCAACTTGGGTCGC
Source organism: Chthoniobacteraceae bacterium (assembly GCA_036388515.1). Taxonomy (GTDB): domain Bacteria; phylum Verrucomicrobiota; class Verrucomicrobiia; order Chthoniobacterales; family Chthoniobacteraceae; genus Chthoniobacter. The sequence continues at coordinate 4,092 of DASVRR010000087.1, forward strand.
GGTGAGCACATCGGGAATGCGGAGAATCATGGCTGGAACTAAAAGTGAAAGCTGGCCGTCACCGTCGCGGATCGCCCGGCGCCCGGCACCACATGACCTCCGCCAATGCTGTCGAGGTATTCCTCGTCGGCGAGGTTATAGACATTCACCCGCAGATCGATGTTCTCGGTGACCTTGTATTTCAGCATCGCGTCGAAGGTCCAGTAGCTGTCGGCCTCGCGAGTGTTGATGGTGTTCGCGAATCGGCTCCCGACGAACTGCGCGCCGGCTCCGAGTTCGATCTTCCAGGGAAGCTGATAAGTCGTCCACAGA
>DASVRR010000088.1:0-1658 GCA_036388515.1 Chthoniobacteraceae bacterium
TGGCTGGGGAGCCGTGCAAGAATCTCCTGATAGATCTCCAGGATATCCTGTTCGTCATCGAGGATGAGGATTTTTTGCCGTGCAGGCATGAAGTGGCGGGAAGGTTTTGGCAGCGGATTGGCGGGCGGCTCGTGGGAGACGTGGAAGTTCCGAGGTAGCTAGCAGGTCATGCGCCAGCTGAGCGAACGAGATCTGCAGATGTTAGCTGCAGAGTTTGGCATCCGGAGTGCTCAGGAGAGCCGCCGAACCTGCCCGGCCCAATGTTTTCCCTCTTCCAGAAACTCTTTGGCAAAGCAGCACCCAAACCGGAGGAGGCAGCGGCTCCACCGACGAGCGAACCCGCGCCGCAGATGCCATCCGTCGAGGTGGCGCATCTTTCCCTGGCCGCCATCGTGGCCGCTTTTCCGGAAGATCTCCGGGGATATTTGCGTGGAGATCCGCAAGATTCCACCGTCGCTCTCCCGATCCCGACAATCGTCAAACAGCTTCCGCAAGGTCTGGTGAAGATGTCTTTGGCGAGCATTCATCGGCAAGCACCGCCCGGCGTGCTCGGTTCCCTTTCTCCCGGTGAGAAGCGGATGATCAAGGTTCCGCTGCAGGAGATCTTCAACCACGTCAACGTTTCCATCCTCGAACGTCGGGCAGATCAGCGGCCTTTTTCTCTTCCGGACAGCGGGTTCAACTTGTTCGGGAACTCAGCAAACCCTTACGAGCTGTCGCCGACCGAACCGTACCAGCCTGACTCCGTCGCGGTGGAGGTGAATGCGGCGCACACCGAGTCTGCCGAACCGGGAACCAACGGCGACTCAGCTTCCGGGTTCAAGCTCGCGAGAGATCCGTCGATCCCGCGGATCCTGGCTCCCCCTGCAGATTACCAGCCAACGCCTTCCAAGGCGCCCATCTTCCCGCCCGCAGCCAAGGCGCCAATCACCGTCGCGAACAATCCTCCACGGCCGAAGAGCGATCTCCCGCCACTGGTTCTGGAGCTTGATCCCCTGACCTCCAGCTGGCCGGAAGAAATCCGCCAGGAACTCAGCGCTCACGGCGACGGATCGACGGTCGCTCTTCCCATCGAGGAAGTGACGTCCGGATTGGCCCGCGGGAAAGTTTCGTTCATCTGGAGCGAGCTGCGCAGCTGTATTCTGCCGGCCATCTCGGGAGAATCTGCAGTGGATGGAAATACCATCCTGGTCCTGCCGCTCAAGCTCGTGGCGCCGGCCTTTCTCGCCTCTACAAAAGGGAAAAAGAGCACGCAGAAGAAAGTCTCCGTGGGGACCAACATTCCGGAACTCTTCAACGACGGCCGTGAGGCTGAGCTCAAGCCGCCAGAGGAGCCGCCGCAGGAAGTCTTCGAGCCCGCAGCTCCAGAGATTGTCTTCGAAACGCCGGCGCCCGAGAGCGCGGCCGAAGCTGTCCCTGCAGTGGAGATTGTCTTCGAAGGCGTGGAACCGGGAACAGATCCATCCGAACCGACGATCGTTCCGGAAGCGGCGGAAACCGAGCAGCCAGTCATCCCCATTCCTTTCCAAACCGAGTCCGTGGCGGGAGAACCAGCGCAGGACGCCGACTCTCTGGGAAGAATCTTCGGCCAGCCGGAGAAGACTTCGTGGACTCCAGCAGAAATCGTCCACGAGATCTCGAAGATGCCGAGCATTTCC
>DASVRR010000089.1:0-7864 GCA_036388515.1 Chthoniobacteraceae bacterium
ACTTCGGGCCGAAGCTCTTCCGCGCGGTGAAAGTGAACGCCTGGCTTTTCTGGCGGAAGTTGACCGCTCCAGCCGTGGATCACCTCGAGACGGAGCTTCCGAAAACTCTTCCCCACGAGCTGGAAATCGCCTGCCACAGCGCCAATCTGCTCGGCGAAAAAATCGTCTGGGCGGTGCCTTGCATCAGCCACGGCGGACGGAGCATCCCGAACAATGTGTTCGGCTATCTCATTGCGACGGAAGGCGATCCGGCCAGGCTCGCGTTTGTGGCCAACCGGCGCTGGAGGAAAGCCGTCCAGCAACTGGAACTTGCGACTTACAAAGTCGCGCATGAGGCGAAGTTTCTGAGCGAAAACATCGTGCTCTACAGCCTGGAGAAGAAGCCGAAGTACACTTTTGTGTTTGATCGCAGTCAGCGCCCGTTGGTGAAAATCGTGGCGAATTCGATCAAGCAACGCCTGGAGTTTGCTCCGGATAAAAGCGAACCGCTGACCGAACTGACATCCGGAGCAACGGCGCCAGCTTCCGCCGAGATCTAGGGCGAGCCGCTTCAGTCCAAGCCGAAGCAGGTCGGAGTCGCTGAGCGGCAGAGTTCGGTGAAGTCGTCCCATTTCAGCTCCAGCCAGGGATCGGTCCGCCGGATGTGAGTGAGCGTCGTGTCGGCGATCACCTTCTGCGCGTGCTTCAGGCGGCGACTGATCACGCTCTGATCGCAGCTGAACATCACGCCCAGCTCCCGCAGCAGGAGCCCGTCGCAATGGGCGAGTTGCAGCAGCACGAAGTCTTCCGGAGCACAGGCGGAAAACGCGGCTTCAATGGCTTCCTGCATCACGTGCAAAAGCGGGGCGTCGTCCGCTTCCGAGCTGGAAAACGGGTGGTTCATCCCGACCGCGCCGTCACTCCCGGCGTCGCCGTTGTCCGTTGCGGCCTGCAGAGTTGCCGGGATCAGCTTCTGCCAGCGCTCCTGCGCTCGCTTCCGGGTGAGCCAGCGGTTTAAGGCAACCGTGTTCAACCAGGTCGCCAAAGCTGCGTGGCCGCGGTAGCAGAGCAGTTTCGGCGGGCGTCCTGTGGCCGGCGCCACCAGCTCCGTGAGCAACTTCTGGGAAACTTCCTCAGCCTCGGGAAGATTCGCACCCGCGCGAATCAGATAGGAGCAGACGGTGCCGTTCAGTTGCGCGCCCAGCCAGGCCAGCGCAGCCTCGTCTCCCTCCAGACAGCGTTGGGCAAGATGGAAATCCTCGAGCTGTGGTTCGTTCCGGATCAAACGACCTGTTGGATATGCAGCCGGCCGCCGCGCGGCAATCGCAAACGGCTCCCGGCGCTTTCCTCCGGAAGAAACCGCGAGACCTTGAACAGATGAGCGCCAGGATATCCCCGACCCACTCCACTCTGGCCGCCGCCTTGCCCGCTTCCACACTCCCGCCGCCTCCGTCCCGCCCGCGTGCCACATCTTTGCGCCCATCTGTTCTTCGGTTCGAAGGTTGCCCGTCGCACCGGTCTCCAGTGCTTAGACGCCCGAGTTTCTGCTTCTTGCAAAATAAGTCGCGAACCGGCTGGAAATCTCCAGTTCCTCCAGCACAAAAGCGGATCCGGATGATCGTGTTCGCAGAAACAGAACTTTGCCTTGCGAAAGCCGCAGTTGACGCCACAGTGTCGGCTCGATTGTTCGCAGCACGGTAGATCGTCAGTTGGGCTTCCCACAGGTGATTTTGAAAACCCGGTTCTCCGGGAACGGCTCGCAGCGAGCGCTGTTGCCTTGGTCACCTGTTCTTTATTCCCGATTTCGAAGCTGTCTTTCCGCGCACGGTTTAGCGTTTGCGCGAAGGAAGGCAGCTCGGTCGCGGAAGCCGCTTCGCTGACTGGCCGAAGCCGAATTCAGTCCGCCCGTTCTATCACAACTTTCCCCATCCGCCGGGCCTTCCTTTGAAGGTTCTGGCCGCAGCTCCCAACCCCAAATATGCCCGCAGAAGCAGCCATTGAAACCGAAGGTAAGATCGTCGCAGTTCTCGCCGGAACGATGTTCCGCGTCGAACTCGCCAACCAGCACGTCGTGCTCGCCCATATCTCAGGAAAGATGCGCAAACGCTTCATCCGCCTGACTTGCGGCGATCGCGTGAAGCTGGAGATGTCGCCTTACGATCTGGAAAAAGCGCGCATCGTTTACCGGCTCGGCTGAGCCAGCAGCTCGGGCCTTCCACAGGAAGGCAACGGACGTGACCGACGAACGAAGCGGAAGATCGGTCTTCTAGGGAGAATCGTCTGACAGGCTGCTTTCCGCGTTCGGTTGCGCGGTGGCATGAACGCCGATCCCGAGCTTGTAGATCAGCTCGCCGCCGAGCCAGGCGCTGATTCCGGAGAGAATCAGTGCTCCGACCCCGAGGATCACCGGAAGAAGCTGCAAGGCCGTCGGATCGGACCGACGCAGCCACCAACTGACGGAAAAGACCAGCAGCACGCCCACGTTGATCAGCCCGTGCAGCGCTCCGATCCGCTTCGCGCGAGTCTCGCGCGGGATCGCCAGCCAATCAATGAACCCCGCGACGCCGGCGATCGCGCCGCCGACGATTCCGCCGGCGATCAGCCAGAACGCCATTTCTCCCCAGAAGCCGCGCTTCGTGGCGAAATGCACGGCGTCGCAAACCAAGGCCGCCGGCAAAAGTCCCAGCGGGAGGACAATCAGCATCGGGTGAATCGGGTGACCGAGGAATCGTGCTTTGCTCTTCATCGGCTCAGATACGAGCTTGGACTTCGTCCCGGCCTTGCGTTTCTTCCCCGCCTTTAAGCAAGGAAGCCGCGTTTCCGCAGGAGCGGTTCACAGGTGAGCAAAGCCAGTGCACAAGGACCGGTCGTCACTTCGCCGCCGCGCGCCGCCTTCATCGCCTGTGCCGCCGGAACAATCCGCAACTCGATGGCTTCGCCGCGCTCCCGTTCCGGCTCTTTGCTCAACTCAATCTCCCACGCGACAAAAACGTGGGACACTTCATCCGCAAAGGCGGGCGCGGCATAAAACTGCGCCACCTTTTCCACCGCACCGGCGACCGCGCCGATCTCTTCGCACAATTCCTTCCGGACCACTTCTTCCAGCGGCATTCCTCCGGTGTCATGCGTTCCGCCGGCCGGGGTTTCCAGACACCAGGCGTCCACCGGATAGCGATACTGGCGGATGAGGACGATCTCGCCTTCCGCCGTGACCGGCACGATGATCACCGCCGGCGCCCGCTCCTCGTACTCGTAGGAGGAAGGCGCGTGCCCGGAGATCTGGATTTCATCCGCGCGAAGCTTGAACATCTTCCCCTCGAAAAGGTGCCGGGACGAAAGCACGTTCCAGCCCAGCTTCTTCCCCTCCGGCTTGCTCGCGGCGGCATTCATCTCCGCTTATCCCAGCGGCAATCCGCCTGTGACCCCGATGATTTCGCCCGTGATGTAGCTGGAATCCTGCGACGCCAGGAAGACAAACGCTGGCGCCAGTTCCGCAGGCTGCGCGGCGCGGCCCATCGGCGTGTCTTTCCCGAAGTTTTTCACCTTTTCTTCCGGCATCGTGGAAGGAATCAGCGGCGTCCAAACCGGCCCGGGCGCGACCACATTCACCCGCACGCCTTCCTTGATCGCCAGCCCCGCGAGCGCCTTGCTGTAGGTCACGATCGCGCCCTTGGTCGAAGCGTAGGCGAGCAACTGCGGCGTCGGATCGTAGGCCTGGATCGACGCGACATTGATGATCGTGCTACCCGGTTTCATCCGGGGCAAAGCCGACCGGCAGAGATGAAACATCGCGAAGACATTAGTCCGATAAGTCCGCTCCACTTCTTCCGCAGTGAACTCCTCGATGCTTTCATGAGTGCGCTGGAAGGCCGCGTTGTTGACCAAAATGTCGATCCGGCCCAGCTCGCCGATGCAACGTTCCACCAGCGCTCTGCAGTGATCTTCTTCCCCGATGTCTCCGGAAACGGTGATCGCCTTTCTTCCCGCGCCTTTGACCCAGCGCGCGGTCTCGGCGGCGTCTTCATCCTCATTGAGGTAACTGATCAAAACATCCGCGCCTTCGCGGGCAAACGCGATCGCCACCGCCCGCCCGATGCCGCTGTCGCCTCCGGTAATCAGCGCCACTTTTCCAGCCAGGCGGCCGTTCCCCTCGTAGGATTTCTCCCCATGATCGGCTTGCGGAGTCAGTTCAGCTTCGGTTCCGGGAGGAGATTGCGACTGCTCTGGGTAAGGCGGCTGCGGATGAAGTTCTTGCGGATCAGCTTGCGGCGGGATCGTGGTGGACATGACGCAGACTTCGAAATCCGCGTCCCGAGCGGCCTCGGATTGCCGCCTGAACCGGATATCGGAACTGCAAGTTCACGCGCGAGGAAAGTTATCCCGACCATCCGCACCTCGTTGATCGTTCTCTCAGAACCATGCCGAACTCGAATCAAAACTCCGCACCCAACAACGGAACCTCGGAAGAACTCGACCTCGCCATTCCTGATATGTCCACCGAAGCGGACGAGATGCAGGTCAAAGCCATCCTGGAGAAACTTCCCGGGATCCGCGCAGTGCGGCTGATCGAACGCGGCGCGTGGATCGAGTACAATTCTGTCGGCATCACGCACGAGGAAATCCGGACCGCAATCCGTCAGGCGGGATTCCGCGCCAGCACCTTTCAGGATTCGAAGACCGGAAAGACCGGCAGCTCTTCGCAATAACCGAGCCTGATTGCGGGTGGTCGAGGTTGCGTGGAGCCAAACCTTTTGGCGCGGGCGCCCGGACCGAAATGCCGTCGTTGCGGATTGCCAATCCGGGCGGCGCCTCTAAAGTCTGCCCCTCCGAATTCCGCACATGCTTCATCCCCGATCTTTCTGCTGCGGCCTGGCCGTCACCGCCTTCGCTCTCAGCGCCTGGGCCGCTCCGCTGCAGGCCGCCGTGTCTTACGTCATCAGCGATAGCACCACCGGCTACGTCTTCGAAAAAGCCGCCAGCGAAAAGAAGCTCCAGATCGGCAGCCTGACGAAAATCGCCACCGCGATGGTCGTGCTGGACTGGCAGACCGGGACGAATGCCGATCTGAACCAGCTCGCGACGGTCCCGACCAGCGCCGGCACCTTGAACACTCCCGGCGGACTCGGCCTTGCTCCCGGCGATCGTTGCTCCCTGCGCGATTTGCTCTACGCGGCTCTGATGCAAAGCGACAACGCTGCTTCCGAGACGCTGGCGGATCACGTCGGGCGCGCTTTGGGTGCAAACGCGGAGCTTCCTCCGGTGGCCGCGTTCGTCCAGCAGATGAATGCGCTGGCGAAAGCGAAAGGCATGCTCCGCACCCGGTTCCTCAACGCGCACGGCCTGGACAGCCTGGAGCGTTCGCTCCCCTACTCCACCGCGGATGATCTGGCGAAGCTCACGGCCTATGCGATGGCGAACTCCGCCTTCCGTTTTTATGTGTCGCAAAAGGAGCGCAAAATCACGGTCGTCACCGCCGCGGGAGAGAACAGCTATCTGCTGCGCAACACCAACGAACTCCTTGGCCGCAATTCCATCGACGGAGTGAAAACCGGGACGACGAAACGTGCCGGCCAGTGTCTCATCATCTCCGCCGCGCGCCCGCCGGAGAGCGTCCAGAAAGGCGACACGCACCTGATCACGCCACGCCGGCTCAATGTCGTGGTGCTCGGCTCGACGGATCGGTTTAACGAAGCGGCCAACTTGCTCGCCCGCGGCTGGCAGCTCTACGACACCTGGGCCGCTGCGGGTCGTCCAGCCAAAGCCCGTTGATCATGAGCAAACGAATCGGAGTCCTCACCAGCGGCGGCGATTGCCCCGGATTAAATGCAGTCATTCGCGGCGTCGTTCGCGCCGCTTCCAACCGAGACTGGGAAGTCGTCGGCTTCCACGATGGCTTCGAAGGTTTGCTCCCGCCTGCAAATTGGGAAGTCGTGGATCTGAAGCGATCGGCGGGAATCATGCATCTCGGCGGGACGATTCTTGGGACAACGAACAAAGGCCACTTCATCGCCAAAGTCGCCGGCGGAACCCGCACCGAGATTGCTCCCGGCGTGCTGGATAAAGCGCGCGCCACGCTGGCGGAGCTGTCGATCGATGGACTGATCGTCATCGGCGGCGACGGTTCCCTGACCACCGCGCTCCAACTGCACGACGCCGGCATCCCGGTCATCGGCGTGCCCAAGACGATCGACAACGATCTCGAGGCGACGGCGATGACCTTCGGTTTTGACTCCGCCGTGGCTTGCGTGGCGGATGCTTTGGATCGGCTGCACACGACGGCGACCAGTCACAAGCGTGTGATGGTGATCGAAGTCATGGGCCGCAACGCCGGCTGGATCGCGCTCTACGGAGGATTGGCTGGAGGCGGTGACGTGATCTTGATTCCGGAGATTCCTTTCGATCACGAAAAGGTCGCCGAAGCCGTGCGGAAACGAGACGCGGAAGGTTGCCTGAGCACGCTCATCGTCGTTGCGGAAGGAGCGAGACAAAGCGCCGGCGCAGCAAGCGTCCGCGCCACCGGCGCTGGGGAGCATCGACTCGGCGGCATAGGCGAAACCGTGGCGGCAGAAGTCGCGGAGCGCACCGGCAAAGAGACGCGCACCTGTGTACTCGGGCATCTGCAGCGAGGCGGCGCACCTACCACCTTGGACCGAATCTTGGGAACACGCTTCGGTGTCGCCGCAGTCGGGCTGATTGCGGAAGGAAAGTTCGGCCACATGGTGAGCTACCAAAACTATCTGGTGCTCAGCGTTCCGATCGCTGACGCGGTCCACCGGTTGAAGAATGTTCCTCCGGATTCGCAAATTGTCGAAACGGCGCGTGCGGTGGGAATCAGCTTCGGCGATTAGTTGCCGGCGGCCTTTTTCTCCCCATCTGGAGCCGTGCGCAATCGCGATATCGACCTCGCGGCGCGCGGAGCATAGCCTGCCGCGGAAATGAGTGACTCCTCCCAGCTCCAGGCCGAAGCGCAGCAGTTCCAGGAAGATTTCCAGCGTCTCCGGGCGGCGATCGGACAGATCATCGTCGGCCAGCAGCGAGTCGTGGAAGGAGTGCTTACCGCGGTCATCGCGGGCGGCAATGTCCTGCTCGAAGGCGTCCCCGGCTTGGGCAAAACGGAGCTGGTCAAGACGTTGGCGCGAGCGCTCACGCTGGACTTCCGGCGAATTCAATTTACGCCCGATCTCATGCCCGCCGACATCGTCGGGACGAACGTGATGACCACGGGCCCGGACGGCCGCTATCAGTTTGAGTTTCGCAAAGGTCCGATTTTCACCCAGCTCCTGCTCGCGGATGAGATCAATCGCGCCACGCCGAAAACGCAGGCGGCCTTGCTGGAGACCATGCAGGAAGGCAGCGTCACCGCTGCTGGAATCACCCATGTTTTGGTCCAGCCGTTCTTTGTTTTGGCCACGCAGAATCCCCTGGAACAGGAAGGCACTTATCCTTTGCCGGAGGCGCAGCTGGATCGCTTCATGTTCAAGCTGAACGTGCCATTTCTGAATCGCGCCGAGCTCAATGAAGTCGTCCGCCGCACCACGCTCGGCGGAGGGCTGGAAGTCGAAAAGATCATGGACGGTCCGCGCATTCTGGAGCTCCGCAGCGTGCTGGAAAAAGTGGTCGTCGCCGATGCGGTCCGCGATTTCGCCGTGCGCCTGGTCCTCGCCACGCATCCGGAAGCGAGTGAGTCCGGCGACTCCGTGCGGCGTTTCGTCAAATGGGGCGCCAGCCCGCGCGCCGTGCAGGCACTGATCCGCGCGGCCCGAGTCCGTGCACTCGCCGCCGGCCGCGCGCACGTCGCCTTCGACGACGTCCGCCACTTTGCTCCGGAAGTCCTCGGCCATCGTGTGCTCCTGAACTACGACGGCCTCGCGGAAAACCTCAGCGT
>DASVRR010000090.1:0-5049 GCA_036388515.1 Chthoniobacteraceae bacterium
GCTTTCCGCTCAGCGAGTCGAGAGCGTAGAGTTTGCCGTTGTCATCCCCAATCAACAGGCGCTTCGAATCGATGGGGACGATGCGGGAAACCGGTGCGCGTCCATCGGTTTCCAGAGCCCAGCGCGCCTTGAGTGTTCCGCGAGGTCCGGAGATGGGGACGGCCGGCGGCATTTCGCGCAAGGGAGCAGATCCGGTGAGCAGCTCGCGCGCGGGGCCGATGCCGATCACGAGCCCATCCGGAAAGGCGATCATTCCGGGAGTTTCGGGTGGAACGGGCGAGTCAGGTTCGGTGCCCGCCGGCGCGGAACTCACCGGGAGCATCGCGAGACGTTCCAGCTCACGGAGCGCTTCGTCGCGCGCCTCGCGGCGCCCGAGACGGTTGAGGACATAACCGCGCGTCCAGGTAAGCCAGAGCGATTCTTCGCGCTTCTCCGCGAGCCGGCCTGCCAGCTCGATCATCGGCAAGGCCGTGCTGAGCTGCGAATCGTCCGCATCCTCCTGGATGAGTTTCGCCAGAGAACGCCAATACGAGCCGAGCAATTGTTCCCGGAGGATCGCGCGAGTTTCTTCCGTCAAAGGCAGGCGATCCACTCCTTCCCGCAGACGCCTCAGTGAGACGCGGAGCCGCTCTTCATCCCCGCTGATGGCGAGGGTGGAAATCCAGCGCTCCCACACGCCCGTGTTCGCCGGTTGAACCACCGTGAGTTGCTCCAGGATGCGGATCAACGCGGTCCCGCCTCCCTGCTGGCGCAGCAAGTTTTCCAAACCGCTGAGCAGCGTCGCATCGCTGATCTTGCTCACGTCGATGGACTCGGCATTCGGGCCGAGGATTTGCTGCACCCGATCCATCCGCTGGCTCCGCATGGCGAGCAGCGCGAGGCGAATCCGATATTCATCCGCGCGCGCGGAGTCTTCCTTCTCCAAGGCCGTGAGTTGACGTTCTGCGGCCGCGGCCTGCGCCGCATCGTTCTCGATCAAAGCGAGCTGCCGCCGCCGCAATTCGATGCGCAACTCGGCAGGAAGATCTTCTTCCAGCGCACCCTGAAGCATGGAAGCGACGCCGCTCTTTTGTCCGTGATTCGCAGCCACTTCCGCGAAGATCAGGCGCCGCGGTGCTGCTTCGCCAATCCAGCCGCCGCCCGCGGCGAGCACGCGCTCCTGCTCCGTGCGGAAGAACTCCGCAGTCAGATCAAAGGCATCGTGAAAGGCCACCGCACTTTCCAGCCAGCGCCGGTAGCGCGCTTCCGTATCCGCCAGCGTGCGCGTCTCCAGAATCAGCTTCTCGCCTTGCTCCCGCTCCGCGAGCCGAGTGGCGACCGTGATGTCGGCGAGTCGCAAATCGAAGTTCTGCGGATCCTTTGCCCGGCGCTGCGCCAGGGCCGCGCGAGCTTCCTCAAACATTTCCTGCTTCAGGAAGAACTGAACGACTTCCAGGAGATTTTCCGTCTCGGTTTCCTCCGGAAGAGGCTTTGAGAAAACCTCGCGGGCCTTTTGCTTTTGCCCCGCGGCCAGCCAGGTTTCGGCCAGTTCGCGTCGCACCTCCAGCCGCTCAGGTGCCAGGGCGACGGCGCGTTCGAAGAAAGCGGCTGCGTCGGCTGGCATCGCGGAGCGCCGGAGGAAACGCGCAAGTTCCAGAATCTGGATCAGCCGGGCGGGAGCTTCCAGCTTGGCGGCGAAAGCGTCGAAGACCGTCAACGCTTCGCTGCGGCGTCCGAGCAAAAGGAGCGATCGGGCGCGTGCAAGGGCGAGATCCTGGCGCTCCGGAGCCGCCCGCAAACGCTGCTCCAGAAAGGCTTCCCGGCCGCGTTCATCCCGGAGCAAATCGAAAAGTTCGAGCACCGCTTTCTCGATTTTCTCCGAAGCGGGAATCCGCGCGAGTGTGGCCTGCAAAACGTCCAGCGCTTCCCGGCGGAACTCAAAGGCCGCGAGGAGTTGCGCGAGTTCGAGCGCGGCCGCGGCGTCATTCGGAGCCGCCTTCAACCGCGAACGCGCCGCTCCGAGCATTGCTTCCCGATCGGCGTCGCTTTTGACCAACGCGGTGCGGCGATGCAGGATTTCATTGCGCCGCCAATAATCCGCCGCGAGCCGCGCCAAAAGCGCATCGAGCCGGCTGGCGGCTGCCGCATTGCGACCGAGGCCGAGCTCGGCGCCCGCTGCGGCCAAGTCGAGATCGACACCGATTTCTGCGGAAGGTTTTTGCGCGGCTGCAGCGGTCAGCGCGGTGAGTGCTGGAGCATAAAGTTTGTGCGCGATCATCTTGCGCGCCGTCTCGAGTTTTCCTTCCGCATTGGTGCTCTCGGCGGCCAGCTTTTCCAGATGTTGCTGCGCCAGCTCGGGACGATTCGAGGAGATGGCGAGCGGCACGAGTTGATCAATCCACGCCCGCTTGCGAGTCGGCAGCGTCTCCCTGGCAATCGCCCGATCGAGCGCGTCCAACGCGCCGGATTCGTGCGTCTTCTGCAGCTCCGTGAACAGGAGGAACTGAAGGAACGGATGCTCCGGAAATCGCGTCGCCGCGGCCCGAGTCAGTCGCCCCGCTTCCGCATCGTTCGTGGCGGAGAGCAGGCGGATCAGGACGATCAGCGCGCCGGCATCCGCAGGATATTGCGCGACGTGCTGGCGGTAGGAATCGACGAGCTCTTTGGCCCGGCCCGCATCCCGATAAAGCTGCAACAGGCGATCCAGCGGCGGCGCCAGCGTGGGATCATGGTAAAGCGCCGTTCGGAGCGGAATCGAGGCGGCTTCCGGATCGACTGGTTTGCTCGCGGGGTTTTGCTGCGCGCCCGCTGGAGCAGCGAGGAGCAACGCGCCGGCTGCCGTCAGACAGGCTGCTCGCGTGAACGCCGCGCGATTCATCAGGCGGCAAGCGCACCGGGCGCGGGCACTTCGGCGAGCAGATCGTTGATCAGCCGATCCACGTCCACGGCTTCCGCTTCGCCCTCGAAGTTCAGGATGACCCGATGGCGCAACGCCGGACGAACCGCGCGGCGGACATCTTCCACCGAAACCGCGGTCCGCCCATCCAGCAGACAAAACACGCGCGCGGCGCGGACGAGCGCCTGCAGCCCGCGCGGACTCGCACCGTAGGAAACGAAGCGCGCGACTTTGCCGCCGCCGCGGGATTGTTCCGGATGCGTGGCGAGAATGAGTTGCGCCGCGTACGACGTGATCGGATCGGCGACCGGCACGTGCGTGATCAGTTCCTGCATCGCCGTGAGCTGAGCTCCGGTGAGGATTTCCGCGAGAACGGGTTCATCGAAAGTGCTGGTGCGCTTGGAGATTTCCACGAGCGCTTCGAGCTTCGGGAAAGGAACCTTCAGCTTGAAGAAAAAGCGATCGAGCTGCGCCTCCGGCAGCGGATAGGTCCCTTCCATTTCCATGGGATTTTGCGTGGCCAGGACGAAGAACGGCAGCGGCACCGCGTGACGTTCGCCGCCGATCGTAACGGCATGTTCCTGCATCACTTCCAGCAGCGCCGACTGCGTTTTGGGAGTCGCGCGGTTGATTTCGTCCACGAGCAGGATATTCGCAAAAACTGGCCCGCGCTCGAACCGAAACGCGCGGCGACCGTTGGCATCTTCCCCGACAATGTGTGTGCCGAGGATGTCCGAAGGCATGAGATCAGGCGTGCATTGGACCCGCCCGGCCGCAATGCCAAGCACCCGGGAAAGCACCTTTACGAGATAGGTTTTCCCGAGCCCGGGGACGCCTTCGAGCAGGACGTGACCCTGGCAGAAAACCGCGGCGAGACATTCCACGATGAGTTCATCGTAGCCGACGATGGCGCGATGAATTTCCCCGCTGAGTTTCCCGAAGGTGTCGCGGAATTCATCGAAGCGGGAGGCGAGTTCGGAGGGCGAGGGCATGGTGGAATGGTGGCGGGGGAAGAGCGGTCCGGAGCGTTATCGCTGGCCTTCGAGTTGTTGCCGGACGGCGGTGAAGTAGCGCAGGACTTGATCCCGGCGAGAGAGTGGGAGCGGCTCTTCCGCGAGCGCGGCTTCTTCCGCTTTGAGGAACTCGACCGCGAGTTCCTGACGCGAGCGGCTCGGAGCTTCCCGATGCGAATCACCTTCCACCGCGCGAACGTCGGAAGGACCTTCCGCACCCGCGACCGGCGCGACAACTCCGGTTTGATTGGAGGCGAGAGGATTCGTCGGATCCGAGCCGAGCGGAGCCGTGCCGGAGCCCGCTTCGCTGCCGCCGACGCCGGCGCCATTCATGCCAGCTCCGCCCGCGGCCATGCCGGCGCCGGGAAGACCGCCGAGTCCAGGGATGGGGAAGCCCGCGCCGGGATTTTGCCCCGCGCCGGGAAGAGCGAGCGACGGCGCATTTGGGGTAGGTTTTCCGGTTCCGGGAATGGGGAAAAGCATGCCGCTGCGCGGATTGCCAAGGCCGGGAACAGGCAGCGGCATTTGTCCGCCCGGCGTTCCCTGGCCCGGAATCGGAAGTGGCAGCACGCCTTGGGGAGAACCAGGATTGCCGGCGCCCGGCGCAAGCTGCGGAAGGCCGGCGAGCGGCTGGGAACCTTGAGGCGTTTGCGGCATCAGCCGCTGGAGGTTTTGGCCACCGAGAATTTGTTGTCCGGCGCCACGGAAACTCTGCGCGAGACCTCGGAGTTGCTGCTGCGCTTGCCGGCGTTGCGCGGCGGTGCCGAGCTGGCGGGAAAGGTTCCCCAGCTGATCCGCGGCTCCACCGTGATTGCCTCCGGAAAGCTGCTTCTGCGCTTCGCTCAAGTGTCGGCCGGTGGCGCTTTCCCGATCTTTGCGGTTGGCTGCTTCGAGCGCTCGCTTCAGGGCTTCCTCCAGGCGCTTTTGTTCCTCGAGCGTCGGTTTGCGGCTGCCGAGTCGGGCGGAAAGCAGCCGGGCTTGTTCCGCGGCCGCACCGAGATCGCCGGAGCGCAAAGCGTTGCCGAGATCGGCGGTGTCGGCGTTGCGCTCGAGCTCGGAAAGGAACCCTGGGGAAAGCGCGCCCGGATCTTCCGCACGCAAAGCTTCCGCAAGCTTTTCGGCGTCGCGCGCGCGTCCTTCCAGATCCTGCAGGAGATCGCG
>DASVRR010000091.1:0-3672 GCA_036388515.1 Chthoniobacteraceae bacterium
GCTGATAATCGGCCGAAGCCGCGCTGGTGCGGAAGGCGATTGCCTGGTTCCCGATCAGCAACAAAGCGTCGGCTGCAGCAGACTCGTTCCACGGAACAAACTCCGGAAACAACCCATGAAACTCCGCGAGCAACACCTTCAGCAAGTGAACGGACGTGAGCGACGCCGGGTCGAGCGCGATGGTCCGGACTTCCGCAAGCGGCCCGCGATGCGCGAGGAAGACACTGAATACCGGGCCGCGGCAGGCAATCGCCACTTCGTCCACCGCGAGGTAGCCCGGCGAACGCAGTGCTTCGAAGACTGGAACCAAAGCGACATCCAGCTCACCTCGGGCAAGACCCCGTGCGAGGCCCGCCGGATGATCGAAATGCACCGGGCCGGGATAGGCGTGAATCAATGGCCTGGAGTTCAGATACTGCACGCATCCGAGTCGCACCGCAGCCAGCGCAGGGAACCGCTTCAAGCGCAGGCGAGCGCCGCCCGGCCCGCCGAATTTCGCGGCGCCGGCGTGATCCGCCGATACCACGTGTCGCGTTGCATCGGCTCCCGGCCCGCTTCGCGGATCGCCCGCTCGAGCGTTTCCACGGTCTGCTGCTGCGGGGTCTTCGCGCCAGCCATGTGAAAGATTTTTTCCTCCATGATCGTCCCGTGCAGATCATCCACGCCGTAGTTCAGCGCCTGCTGCGCTAGCGGCAAGCCGAGGCTGATCCAGTAAGCCGTGAGGTGATCGAAGTTATCCAGATAGATCCGTGAAACGGCGAGGTTGCGCAGCTCTTCAAAGGCGGTCGCATGGGGAAGATGACGCAAGACCGGACGCGCGCCTTCCGATTCGAAGGCAAACGGAATGAAACCGGTGAAACCGTGAGTTTGATCCTGCAGCTCGCGTAATCGGCGCAAGTGATCGATCCGATGCACGGGCGTTTCGATGTGACCGAAGAGCATCGTCGCCGTGCTCCGCATGCCCATCTCGTGCCAGATGCGATGCACCTCCAGCCACTCCTCGGCGCTCTCTTTTCCCCGGCAAATCTGATCCCGAATTTCGGGCGAAAAAATCTCCGCCCCGCCGCCGGTGATCGCTCCCAGACCCGCTTCGCGCAAGGTTTCCAGCGTCTCGCGAATGGGCAGACGGAAGACGCGCTCCGCCAGGTGACGGACCTCGATCGCAGTGAACGCCTTGATGAAAAGATCCGGATCGAGTGCGCGCAGGCGGCGAATTAATTCCAGATACCAATCCGCCTTCAGCGTCGGATGCAGCCCGCCGACCATGTGGACTTCGGTGATCCCAAGCGACAGCCCGTGGCGCGTCTTTTTGACGATCTCCTCGATGCTGAGCTCGAAGGCGTGCGCGTCCCGCTTGCGCGCGCCGAACGCACAGAACTGACAGGCGAGCAGGCAGACGTTCGAGTAGTTGAGATACTGATTGTGGATATAAGTCGCGACGGATCCGTTCTTGCGATCGCGCACCAGATTGGCGATCGCGCCGAGCGCATTCAGCTCGTGCGAGGCGTAGAGTTGCAGCGCCTCGCTGTCCGTGATCCGCTCGGCCGCTGCCACCTTTTCATAAATGGGGCGAAGGTCGGGCGGAATCAGCTTGGCGGACATTGTGAAGAGTTTCACAAGCTATCGACCGCGCGGGCTCGGCGCAAGGTGCGGCTCGGACACGGTGCGCCGCTTGGGGAAAACTCGTTGCCTCCGCCAGGGTTACTTCGCATCTTCGCCCGGAGCCGCCTCGCCCCTGTCATGAGCCATGAACCCAGCCGCCAGGCTGATCCCGACGACTCCAATGCGCAGGATCTTCGCTGGATGGTGCAGATCAAGCAGGGCGATACGGAGGCATTGCGCGACCTGATCGAAGCGCATCAACATCGCATCATCGGCATGGTGGCCAAGATGCTCGGGGATGAAAGCGACGCGCAGGATGTGGCGCAGCAGGTCTTCATCCGTGTCTGGAAAAGCGCGGGACGCTACGAGCCGACGGCGAAGTTCACGACCTGGCTTTTCAAAATCACGCGCAACCTCGTTTTCAACGAAATCCGCCGCCGGAAGCGTCATCCCACCGATTCTCTAGATCGCCCGCTTGGTCCGGATGAAGGCGACCGGCCGCGGCAAATGGCGGATGCCGGAGTGAAATCGCCGGACACGGTTTTGCTGGATCAGGAGATGCAAGCGGCGATTCAGAAAGCGATCGACGCGCTTCCGGAGACGCAGCGGATGGCGGTGATTCTCCGGCGCTACGACGACATTTCGTACGAAGAGATCGGCGAGATCCTGGAACTCTCGGTGCCTGCGGTGAAGAGCGTGCTCTTCCGCGCGCGGACCGAACTCCGCGAACGACTGAAGGATTATCTGGATGCGTGAGCCGCCTGCCCGGTTTTGGTCCACGAAAGACACGAAAGCGGACGAAATATGAACTTCTTTCGTGTCCTTTCGTGTCTTTCGCGGACCTCCTCCACACCGCGCCAAGTTGCGGGGAACATTCCGCTGGCGGAAAGATCGAGGACGGTAGGTGACCCTACGAAGAACGTCCGCCAAATCGTCTCCAAGACATTTGCTCCCCGTTGGGTAAAGAAGTGAACTCCATGCGACTCTCCCTTGCTCTGGCTTTCCTGCTGCTCGTCGTCTCGGTCGGCCACGGTTTTGATCCCGGTCCTCCGTTCGAAATCCGGGAAGGAGACCGCGTGCTGCTTCTCGGCGACGCTTTGCTGGAGCGGGAGAATACCTATGGATATCTCGAGACGCGGATGCACGAGCAGTTCCCGGATCGCCGCTTCACGGTGCGCAATCTTTCCTGGGCCGGCGACACACCAAAGGGTTGGTCGCGGGCGAGTTTCGATGCGCCGGAGCAAGGCTGGGATCGGCTCAAGGAACAGATCGCCATCGTGCAACCGACGGTGGTTTTCCTCGGCTACGGCATGGCCGCCAGCCTGCAAGAACTCACGGATCGCAGCGGCGACATCACGTTGAATCCGGACCCCGCCCGCTACGGCCGCGAGCCGATGTCGGCCACGCGGTTCAAGCAGGAACTCGGCGAGTTGATGGACGCCATCCTGGAGCTCGATCGAAAATCCGCAGCCGGAGGAACTCCGGGTGGAGTGCGCTTCGTCCTGCTCTCCCCGATCCGCCACGAAGATCTCCGCGCGGTGCGTCCAGGTCTGCCGGATCCGGCGGAGCATAATAGGCTACTGGAGCAATACTCGAGATCCCTGGACGAACTTGCTGTAGAGCGGGGAAGTCGGCTTGTCTCTCTTCAAGGCTGGATCGCTCGCATGCACATCGCATCCAGCGCTTCGAAGACGGGCAGAGAGTTCGCTTCCGCTCCCAACGGAATTCACCTTTCAGAAAGCGGATATGATGAATGGAGCGAGATTGTTTCCCGAACGTTGGTATGGAGCAACGCACCACCGAAGTCAGAGCGCGCGGAATCTTCGGCCGAAAAAATTGCCGCGATCAGCGAGCTGATCCGGGCCGCCGTCATCCGTAAGAACGAGCTCGTCTTCCAGCGTTTTCGCCCAGCGAATTCCACGTATCTCACCGGCTTCCGGAAACACGAGCAGGGCCAGAATGCGCGCGAGATCACGGCCTTCGACCCGCTGATCGAGGCCGCCGACGCGGAGATTGAGCGGCTCAAACAAACGGTCGCTGCTGCTCCGGGGAGCACACGCGTCCCGCGTG
>DASVRR010000092.1:0-32740 GCA_036388515.1 Chthoniobacteraceae bacterium
TTCCTGCTCGCGGCGCATGATTATCTGGCCAAACACCACGCGCTTGATCGGGCGCAAAAGATGAAGCTCAAGAGTGGCACGTTCTTCGGCATCGAGCTGGTGGACAGCGTCACGCGGCTCTGCGCGATGAACCTGCTGCTGCACGGCATCGGCGGGGAGCCCGGTGACGGCGTCACTGCTGATTTGGATAGGCCCGTCGTAACCAAGGACGCGCTGGCCGGGAAGCACGGCGAATACGAGATCGTCCTGGCCAATCCGCCCTTCGGCAAGAAGAGCAGCGTGACTATCGTCAACGAGGCGGGCGAGTCGTCCAAGGAATCGCTGATCATCAATCGCGACGATTTCTGGGCGAGCACGAGCAACAAGCAGCTCAATTTCCTCCAGCACATCTTTACCATCCTCAAGCAGCACGGCCGCGCCGCGGTGGTGCTGCCGGACAACGTGCTCTTTGAAGGTGGCGCGGGCGAGACCATCCGGCGCGAACTGCTCAAGCAGGCCGACGTTCACACCCTGCTGCGCCTGCCGACCGGCATCTTCTACGCTCAAGGAGTGAAGGCGAACGTCTTCTTCTTTGACCGAAAACCCGCGCAGGAAAAGCCGCACACAACGAAGCTCTGGATCTACGACCTGCGCACGAACCTGCATTTCACCCTCAAGGAAAACACCCTCAAGCGCACCAACCTCGACGACTTCGTCAACTGCTACCGCCCAAAGAACCGCCACGACCGTAAGGAGAGCGAGCGTTTCAAATCTTTTACCTACGAAGAGCTGACCAAACGCGACAAGGTCAACCTCGACATCTTCTGGCTCAAAGACGACGCGCTGGAGGAAAGCGCGAATCTCCCCGCACCGGAAATCATCGCCGCCGACATCAGCGCCGACCTCGAAGCCGCGCTGGAGCAGTTCGCGACGATCGCGGAAGACTTGAAGCGGTGAGCGATATTGGAAAGCTTCGGGGTTGGCAGCACGAGGCCGGGGTCTCGATCCGTCGGTGCACGGCCCTGATATGCCTGTTCTTCGCGAACACGGTGAGAGCGGGGGAATGGATCAGCCACATTTCCCCGGACGGTGGCTTCGCGGTGAATCTTTCCGGTCCAGCCTCGATTAGGAATGCGGACCTGATCGCCCTCCCGTTGCGGAAGGAGATTGCCCGGTTGGGGAGCTGGGGCGACAAGCTTATCTGGGCGCCAGACTCGTGCCGGTTTGCACGGACGATCGATGAAGGTCTTCGGGGGGCGCCGTGGCGATTCACGAGCGCACCGGAGAGTCCTTCAAGACTCGGCTTGTGATTAAGGCTCCACCCAAGGCGGCTTCGGCTCCCAAAGGCTGGCCCAAGGGGTGGCGCAACGCGGGCCATGGCACGCAATATATTCGCCCGATTCAGTGGCTCGATGGCGGATACGCTGCTTCTCGGAGTCAGCCAGTCGGAATCCCTGCGCAAGGGCGAGGAAACTAGTGACTGGCGTTTCGAGGGACAATTCACGGTGAGATTTGGGAAAGCTGGAGCGATTTCCAAATCGGCGCTCACGACGGTGAGCAGCGGCCTGGAGAGCATGAAGAAGCCGATGCCGAAGCTGGTGAGTGAGCACCTTGCCGAGCCGCGTGAATGGCAACTTTCGCCGGACAAATCGGTCCCGCTAGTGGAGGCCGAGGATGTCCTGGATTTAATCGAGGAAGGCCGCGGTCAGCCGGGGCGCGTGACGCCAATCAGGCAGCGGATCGTCGAGTTGTTTCTGCCGGACTTTCGCGCTTGTGGCGCGGAGCCGCTCGATGAAAAGGAGCCGCTCCACCTCGAAGGCGATTGGTTCCTGCAAGGTAGTCAGCACGTGGTGATCCACTGCGAGGCAACGACGAACTCGACCAACGCTCCAAGAAGTGGTGTGCGCGCCTCGACGCGGTGTGGGACATCAAGGAAGCGAAGTTCATCGAACAGAAAGTGGTGCGCGGCTTCTGCGGTAAGCTGCGCGAGAAACCGGACACGCGGGTGGTGGCGCGCAGTCCGGCCGGCTCTTTTCACATCGAGATCCGCGAGCAGCTCGACACCAAGGCGCGTGCGACCGGGGAGTTCGCGGCGTTCATCGTGCCGGTGAAGGGTGATGCCGATCCGGTCGCGCTCGAGCAGAAAATCCGGCAGGATGAGGCCGTGTCCGCGACCTACCGGATCTCGCCCGACGAACGCTGGATCTACGCGGAGCGGCGGAACAGCCAGTGGTGCCGCCGCGCACTCTTCGGCCGGAGCGAGGAGCTTCGCTTTTCGCCGGCGCTGACCGGCGAACGGTGCCGACGCCTTTGAACCAGCGGCGTGGGACTTCTGCCGCCGAACCGATGGTTTCGAGTCGCCGCCCTCCAAGCGCGAGTGGACCTTTGTCGCGTGGTCACCAGATTCGTCGCGCCTGCTCCTCGCACTCCGCGTGGACATGAAGGGCGTTCAGCGCCAGTGGCGGGTTTACTGGAACACGCGCACCCGTTCCTTCGAACTGACGCCATTCCTCAAAGACCTGAATGCGCGAGCCTACGACGAACCCGGCTCTTCGCTGAATGCCATCCTGAAGCCTTACTGCGCGGAGCCTGTGGATGGTTTGCCGCCACTCGATCAGCTTGACCGGGAGATCGTGTTCGCCCGTGCAGTCTTTGAGGAGAACTGGAGGGCAACTGCCGCGCACGAAAAGCAGCGTGCTGAAAAGGAGGCTCCAAAGACTTGGGCGGCGACCAAAATGAAGGCCGAAGCTTGGCGGATGGAAGGCATCGCCGAGCTCGAAACGTTCGCGGTGGAATTTAGCGATCGCTGGCCGGAAGCGGAGCGGGAGCAATGGCGTCGCCTGAGTCTTGCCGGCGGCTTCCGCGCCCTCGACGAACGAATCCGACACGAGTGGCCGTGGCAATGAACATCGGTGGTCACGTGAAGACGGCGGGCTGGAGGAAGCGCGAATTTACCCGCACGGAGATCATTGCTGCCGACATCAAGGCTGAATTGGAGGCCGCGCTGGAGCAGTTCGCGACGATCGCGGGAGGATGTGATAACCCCACGCGCCAATCTCCTGATCAGGCGAGCGGTGTTCAAGGGAACTCATCCATGGAAGTTACTTTTGAGAGGGCGATTTGTAACAGGTGTTACGAAGTTCCATATGGAACCTTGTTTTTCTTGGTTGGTCAACGGGAACCGAGCACGGCTTCTTCTTCACGCGCAGTGCAGGCACTTCGAAGTACCCTTCTGACAGGTAGGGCCTCACCACATCTCATTGATTCTCAACTTTTCGCCCTCGGCGAAGTCTTGGCGCACTCCCACTTTTCTTGGTGAGCACGCGAGCCAGCTTGCGCTAGGTCGGCAGAACGGACCGTTTCCCTCCCAAGACCAGCGTCACCGGATCGCGCGAGGACATGATCTGTTCGCGATCCTTTCGACCCTCATTCTCCGCTTCACAATCGGCCGATTGAACTCAGAAATTAATCATCAGGAAAACACACGTTTGCTACCGATTTGCTACCAGCAGACCCTTTTTCCTCTGTAAAAGTGGACGAGCAGGGAATTGAACCCTGAACCTAGCGATTAAGAGTCGCTTGCTCTGCCAATTGAGCTACTCGTCCGAAGGTTCGCAGTCGCAACGAAAACTCCGATCGAGTTGATCGAATCTCCAAACGTTCCGCGAGGGGCAGGATTCTAGCCGCAGTTTACCCAGGCTCAACAAAATTCTGCATCGGAGGTGAAGTCGATGCGTCGGCTAAAGCCAGCAGGTTCGAAGCTCTTCCACTTCCGGCACGCTCCTTGCAACACGCGCCGTGTCCCTTCCGCGAATCTCTTCATCCATGGCCTCCAAACGCATTCTGATCGTCCAGGAAGATCGCCTTCTCAGTCTCTACTACCGTGATTACCTGGAGAATGCTGGATTCAAGGTGGAAGTATTCGCGGAGCACGCCGCGGCGCTCCAGGCAATCAGCGCCTCCCGGCCGGATCTCGTCGTGCTGGATCCGCTCTCGTCCGGGTCCGGAGCGATGGAGATGATCATGGAGATCCGCGCCAGGCCGGCGACCCTGAAGTTGCCGGTCATCGCCTTACCTACGTCTCGCGCGCCTGTCAGCGAAGCGGTCCAGCAGGCCGGAGCGACCCACCTTCTCCCCCGCTCCGGCAATACTCCTGCTGAGCTGCTGGATGCCATTCACCAAAGTCTTGGATGGGAACGCACCGCCTTCGTCAAGAAGATGTCTCCGCTCAACCCAGATCCGAGTTGGGTGAATATGAGCTTCGAGGCTGCTCCGGAGGTGCTCAACAGCCTGCGCCACTCTCTTCAGGCCGCGATGAAGGAAGGAGCCGACCGGAAACATTTCACCCAAGTGCTGACCCGAATCCACGGCTTGGCCGAGCAGATGGCGCTCTTCAGCCAGCGCCCTCTCTTCCAGCTTGCCACCGCCATCGAGGCGCTCGCTTTCGACCTCGATCGCTTTCCGGAACGCGCGACCGACTCGACGCTGCGAACGCTCGGCCAAGCGATCGACTTCCTGGCGATGCTGCTGCCGGAGGCTGTGCGTGCAAAGCTGAAAGATCCCGCTGCGGCCCAAGTGCTCGTGGTGGATGACGAAGAGGGCGCCCGGATGATTGTCATGGCTGCAATGGAGTTGGTGGGCCTGAACGCGGCCGCTGCGGACACTCCCAGCGCAGGCCTCGCTGCGCTGAACACGCAACCTTTCGACCTCATCTTCCTCGATGTCGGTCTTCCGGAGATGAACGGCTTCGAGCTTTGCGCTCGACTCCGAGCCATCTCGCTCCACGAGAAAACCCCCGTCGTGTTCATCACGGGAATGGCGACCTTCCAGAACCGCGTGCAGTCGAGTTTGAGCGGGGGCAATGACTTCGTAGGCAAGCCGTTTTCAGTGCCGGAGCTGGGATTAAAGGGCCTGATTTGGGTTTTCAAAGCCCAGCTGGGAATGCTCTGAAATTCAGGCCCAAAGCCGCGTCGGCCGAGTTTGCTAAGTTCCCAGTGCGGAGTGGATTCACATCACCTGCCCGAACTCGCCCCAGCTTAGCGCCGTGTTTCGAACCGGCCTCTGCTCAGCGTTCGCAAAAGGTCTTGCTTATCAGCGTTATCCGCCTAAGAACCCTCTATGACGTCCTCCCCATTTCTCCGCTCGTCTGCCGGACTGTTCGCCGCGCTTCTGACGAGCTCTTTCGCTTTCGCGCAGTCCGTCACGACCGATCCGGTTGGTTTTGTTACGGTGAACTTCAAACAGAACTCGGATTCCTATACCTTTGTTCCGTTCAAGCGCACCCCAGAGTACGCTGGAGCGGTAGTAACGCCAAATGGAGTGTCGGGCGATCAGATTAGCGTTGCGGGAACTCCTAACTTCACCGCGAACCAGTTCGTCAACTCAACCGGCACTCAGCCACGGTGCTATGTGCTTTTCACGTCCGGCACTAAAACAGGCTTGTTCTATTCGGTTGTCGCGAATTCTTCCACGAGCCTGACGGTCGACCGGGCAGGCGATGACTTATCCTCAGCTGCAGGTGCCAGCTTCCAGGTCATTCCTTATGATACCCTTGGAAGCGTTTTCCCGAGCGGCCAAGGCATTACCGCGAGTCCCGGAATGGGTTTGGTGGAGCGTGCGACCGAAATCTTAGTACCCTCGAACTCTGCAGCGGGAACTGACTTAGCGGCGGCGAAAATTTACTTCTACTATAGCGGCGCTTCGTTTGGCGGACCTGGCTGGCGATCGACAAGTAGCCCACTAACAGCTGTGGTTAACGACACAGTCCTCTTTCCAGATACTCACTTTGTGGTCCGCCAGAATACGGGGGTTGATGCTCAGGCAACATTTGTGGGCGCGGTCCATATGGGCACGCTGAAGACGCCACTCGGCACGATCGCTGCGAACCAAGATCAAGACAATGCTATCGCACTGCCTATTCCAACAGAACTGACTTTGGCTGAGTCCAAGTTGTTTGAATCTGGTGCCTTCACGGGAAGTGCTGGAATGGGGCTGATTGACCGTAAGGATGAACTCTATGTCAGGGACAACAATCTCGCGGGCAGAGACAAGGCAGCCGATGCCGTCTATTTCTATTACACCGGCGGGTCTTTCAATGGTCCTGGATGGAGGAGAACAGACGACACTTTGCTAAACAAGCATGACAGCGACGTTGTTTTCTCCACGCGCTTTGGATTAACTGTTCGCAAGCGTTCTAGCGGAGCTCCTGGTTCGGTCCTTTGGACGGTGAAACCTCCTTACGTCCCTGCGGGAACTCCTTAAATCAACTGCCAACAGGTTTCTTATGAACATGAAAGTCTTCGCAGCATTGATCCTCCTTTTTGGATCTCTGCCTCCCCTAAACGCTACGATTACGGTGCAGCTGCAAGCCGATCTGCTTCAGGATGGCTCCGGGAGTGCGGTACCACAGTCGAGTCTGTTTCTGCTGGTCGCGGACACTGAACGAAACGGCTTTGGTGCGATTCTGGAAGGTCTGTCTACTGCCGTTGGCAGCAACACTCGGGCAGATGGCGATGACTATGTGGTTTTCAGAGGTGCAGTTGGCACGAACACTGGCACTAACGGTGTCTTATTCGACACTGCCTCCGGATTGAACTCCAGCCTGGTTCCAAACGGGCTCTGGGACACGGGTGATCCACTTGCTCTGATTTGGTTTTCAACGCTCCCCTCAACGACTCCAACCTTCCAGAATGGCGCAGCATACGGCGTCTATACGAGAAACACAGTCGTCGACGGTAGTGCGGCTTGGGTCACTACCTCTTTTAGCCCCAGTTCTAACATCTCCTTGGGTTTCTACACCACGAATGGGACAACTTTGGGGCCTGGCAGCAACGCGCCGGCATTGGGTAGAACTTCCGCCGCGGTGGTTCCGGAACCTACGAGCACGGTATTGATTTTGGCCGGTTTACTTGGAATTATTGGCAAGCGCCATCGTCTGAGCTGAAGCGATCTTCACTCCCGAACGGACGAAGTGTTCGGGGGCAGTTCTGGAAGCTGCTGCAAATGCCACAGTTCCGCTACGTCGCTCGGAAGTCGGATGGGCAGCTGATGGATGGAGTGTTGACGTGTAACGATCGGTCGGCCGCGATTGTTCAGGTGGAACAACTGGGCGGTGTGCCGATGAAGATTGAGGCAGTGGGTGGAGGTTCCACGCTCAGGGAGGAACGCCCGAAAGGTAAATCCAAGCTTGGGGTGGAGAGTTCCAGCACGTCAGCTTCGTCGCCTCAGACCGATGTCGCTCCAGTCGTTACGCTCGGGCATACCCAGCAATACCTTTTCACCGAGCAACTTGCCCATCTGCTCGGCGCCGGAATGACCCTCGACGAGGCTCTCGGCATTTTGGTGCGACGGATGAAGCACCCGAAACTCCAGTCGCTCTCTGCAGGACTCCATCGGGCGCTCCTGGATGGCCGGAGCCTCTCCCAAGCTTTGCGGGATTATCCCCGGATCTTTTCTCCGCTCTACGTCAATCTCGTCTCAGCAGGTGAAGCGAGCGGCGCTTTGCCGGAGATCCTCAGACGATTGGTCGCACATCTTTCGGACATCAAGGCGCTGCGCGATCGGGTCCAGCAGGCCTTGGTTTATCCTGCCGTTCTGGTGGTGGCCGGGGTGGGCCTCATCGTCGTCTTCATGACGGTGATGGTGCCGAAGCTGACTACGTTCTTCAAAGGAACCGGTCAGGCGCTGCCTCCAGCGACTCAGATGCTGGTCACCGCGAATCATTTGCTCGTCACGTACTGGTGGCTGGGAGCCTTGCTCTGTCTGGGAATGTTCGCGCTCTTCAAAGCGTTTACCCGCTCCAATGAAGGTCGCAAGGCTTGGGATTTCTTCACCTGGCGCATTCCGGTTTACAGCCGGATCATCCGCTTTCGTTACTATGCGCAGTTCGCGCGAACGTTGGGCACCTTGATCGAAAATGGCGTCACCCTGCTCCGCGCTCTGGAGCTGCTGGAGGAGATCTCCGGGAATGAGTACATCCGACAGCGGATGGTCGCAGTCCGAGCTGCGGTGGTCGATGGCGCCACGCTTTCTGTCGCTCTCGGTGAACAAGGAATCTTCCCGGAGCTCTTGATCGACATGATGGCCGTTGGGGAGCAATCCGGAAAATTCGGATCCACGATGCAGATGATCGCGGATGTCTATGAGCGTGAACTCGATCAGCAGGTCCAAATCGTTTCCACGCTCATCCCACCGCTCGTCATGGCAGTGATCGCGGGAGTCGTCGGGTTGGTGGTTTATGGAATCCTCAGCGCGGTCTTTGGCCTGACCCAAGGCTTGCGCGGCGGTGTGCGATAGCCTACGCATTCGCCTGCGGCTGTAAATTTCACCCCAGATCCCCTTGCCCGGTTTTTCCCTGTTTGGTCGCTTGTCGGCTTTGTGGCTGTTCCTCCCGCTGGCGCTGAATGCCCAGGAGTTGCGCGAACATTCCACGCCTTTTTCGGTTTGGTTGGATTTTGCAAAACTCGCCCAACCAGAAACCCCGAAAATCGCTCTGCCGATCTGGCTGGATTCACTCCACAGCGACTCGATCGAAGGCGCCGATGGAGCTGTCCTGAAGACGACAATCCGTCTGCGCTTCCGTCAGCTCGGTGACCTGAACCGCGAGATGCTACTCCGACTCTTCTTCGATGATCTCGCCGCCGCTTCGCCGGTCGTCACCGGCTGGTCGGACAAACAGACGCGGCTCTTCGAACACGGACCTTTTGGCGCCGGGCTGGATCTTCCCGATTCCGCGCGCCTGGTTCTCCCGATGAAAGGAGTGAGCTACATCGAGATCGAAGTCCCGGGCGACGGCTCAAACCTCCGCGGGGCGTTCCTTACTTCTCTCCAGCGCGCCGAGTCGCTGCACTCGTTGGATTTCGCTGCGGCGGCGAAGCTGGCGGATCCTTTTACGCCGGTTCTCCCGAATCTTCCGCCGACCGACGACTCTTCGCTGCTCGGCCGGGTGCGCGCCACGATCGATGCTGGCGTGGTAAAGCTGAGTCCGCGCGGATTGACCCAGCAGACTTGGGAGTTCGAATTGGCCGCGGAACCGCTCCTCGGAGTCGTGACATTTGAGATCTTGAATGCGGATCCGCTTGTTCCGCTGGAAGTCAGCGTCAACGACCAGCCGTTGGGCGTCGCCTCCGTCCACAGTCCGGATCTTGCCGATCCGGGTTATCAAAGCGTCGCGCGTCCGTTGGATCGCGGTGTTCGCTTTCGTTATGCAGGCTGGCTCCAGGCGCAGGCGGTGATCCCGGGTTCCGCGCTTCGCGTTGGTCCGAACAAAATCGTCCTTCGGCTTCCGGGTGAATCCGGAGCAGTTGCAGTTCGCGCAGTTGAGCTGCAACTTAAAGGCCAACCATAGGTTCTCTTTTAAATGAAACGTTCCCCATTATCCGGCGCAGCTTTCACTCTCCTCGAGATTATGCTGGTCGTTCTGATCATCGGTCTGCTGATCGGGATGGCGATCAAGTTCACCGGAGGCCATCTAGGAATGGCGCAATCCACGGCAACCAGCGGGCACATCTCGAACTACAAAACGACTCTCCTTATATATCAAGGTGCGAACGGATTTCTTCCCACGACTGAGCAGGGACTGAAGGCCCTGATCGTCAAGCCCGAGACCGAGCCGCGGCCCCGCAACTGGCGCCAGCTGATGGACGCACCGATCCTTGATCCGTGGCAGCAGGAATATCATTACGTTCAGCCGGGCGTCCACAATCCCGGGAGCTTCGACCTGTTTTCCGCCGGGCCTGATCGGAAGCCGGGAACCGAGGACGATCTCGGTAACTGGACCAAGCAGTAGCAGAGTTTTCGCCGCTCAAACGCGAGTCTGGGTGGAACCCGACGAACGTCTTTGAACCGCTTCTGCTAAGGAGCTGCGGGATTGTTATTGATGACCTTGATCCGGCGCCGACCCTCAACTGGTGGAGCGGAAGCAGCCGCACCTGCAGCGCTCGTGGTCCCCGTCTGTCCGGAGACCACCGGATACGTCGGACTTCCCGGCGCGCGGGCTGGCGGTTGAGCAATGTTCCCGGTGTTCGGGACGATCTGGCCCGGAACTCCGCCCGGCCGTGGGATGCGATTCGCGGAGCTGGAACCCGGCATCGGCAACGGACCAGATCCCTGCGGCCGGACCGTCTGAGGAGTTCCCGCACGCAGCGCTCCGTTGGCTTGCTGTGCCGCCAGCGAACCGGGAGCGGCCTCGCTTTCCGGGTTAAACTCCAACTTCGCGAGTTCCCCGCCTTTGACGATCGTGACCGTGCTTCTCCGGGGAACAGGCGACCATTCAACACTCTGGATCTTGATTCCGTCCTTTGTCTCTTCATTCCCGAAGAGCGAAAACTGCCGGTCATCCCCGTGCGACTTGATCGTGACAAAGTTCTGTCCGTCCACCTGCGCCAGCCCGGTGATACTCCATCGATCCGCAAAGTTTTTCTCCGCAATCACCGGCGCCACCACCGGAGTCGCGAGAGCAAACGGCGACTTTTCGACCATGCGATCGTAACGACTCGGGGGAAAAGAACTCGGAAGCGCGCTTTCGGCTGCCCATGCTCCGGCACTGGCGCAGGTGGTCAGCAGCAGGAAGAAATTCGTTCTCATCGGTCAAATAGTTCTAGTGCGACTTTCCGCCCATTCCCGCGTCGGTCAAGGTCACGGGCGCGTCACTTCGGAGGTTTGTTCTTGGGGGCAAACCATTTGGCCACGCGGAAGTTTCCGCGCATCTGGGTCGCATCCTTCTCATCGATCTTCAGATTTGCTGTCTCCAAGACAACAAACTTCTCCGGACCTTGAAGCTCCTGCAGGAAACCGATCAAAGCTCCCCAAGTGCTGGTCGTCTCGATGTCCGCCGAGATGGAAGCATAGTGCGGTTGGTAGGAAGGCGGACGCAGTGATTGGTTGACGATCAACACCGCTTTTTTCCCCGCGAGCTGCGTGATGGCATCCACGAGTTCCACGCCGGCGCGATCTTCGGTCCCCAACGTGGGCTGCTGCGCACTAAGCCAGGCCTCCCGCTGTTCCCAGACCGGCTTTTCCCCGAGTTGCCTTTGCATGGCGTTCAGCGCGCCGACGTTGCGCGCGACTTCTCCGCGGAGCCGGGTCTGGTTTTTAAGCAGGTAATCCACCAGAAAAGCGGTGACGAAAAGAAAGGCCACCAGGCCGACAATCGTCGCCAGCACTCGCTCGCGTTGAGTCAAGGATCGATTCATTGGCGGCCTTCGATGCTAAACTTTGCCTGCTCGCCTTTCAGCAGCGTCAAAGGAGGCGCGGTGATATTCCAGGCGCTGAGCTCGGGTTCCGCTTTGAGTTTCTCCACATACTCCAGAGCGAGGTTCCGGGACGGCGCCTCGCCTACGATCGTCCAGCGGCCGAGCGTCTGGCTGAATTCGGTGATTCGGATTTGCTCCGACGGCAAACCTCGGTGCGCTTGGTAGAGAATCTCCACCGTGGAGAGCGCCGGATCGAAAGCCAGCCGCAGCGCGGTCCACCGCACCTGGCGGGTCTGGATCTGCTCGAGCTGCGGTCGCGCGGCGGCGAGCTGCACGGCAATCTTCTGCGCCTCCCGCTTCAACCAAGCCAGGTAAACGAAAGCCGCCGCGACGAGGAGCAAATAAACGACACCCGCCAGGAGCAGGCGCTGCTTCAGGGTTTCGGCTCGGGCAATCTGGCGCGTCGCGGCGCGCCAGGAAGACGGCAGCAGGTTTCCACTCGGTTCCGGCAGCGGTTCATCCAGCGAGATCAGCTCCACACGCACCCGGAAAAGCGTCCGCAACGTCTCTTCCAGAGCAGCCACTTCCCGGTCGAGAATGATCCCCGTGAAATTGGTCGGCACGCCTTCCAGCTCGGCTCCCAGCAGCGCGTGAGGAAGCTCGCCACTGATCATCTCCGCGTCCAGCCCGGGCAGCGTTTGCGCCCAGCTCAGTTTTCCCCTTTCGCAAAGTGCCACAACCAGCTGGCCTTGCTCAGCGTAAACCGCCAGCACCGTTTCATCCGCGGGACACACCGCAGCCACGTGCATGGCAAAGAGCGTGATTTTTTGCGGAAGCTTTTCCTGATCACGCAAAGGCTGGCAAAGGTCGTCGAGCTGACCGCTATGCGTGGCAATCGAAAGCAGCGTGGAGCCATTTTCTGCGGAAGAAATCACCTCGAAGTCGGTGGAAACTTCATCCACCGGATAAGGCAGCGTCTTTTCGAGTTGGAGTTGCAGCATTCCGGCGAGCTCCTCGCGATCGGTTGCAGGAAAAGTCAGCCGCTCCAGCAACGCCGCCTGACATGGAAGCGCGAGTCGCACCGCCGTGTTCAGTGGCAAGGCGGCAGCCGCTTCTCCGAGCGTCGGGTATTTCCGGGCTACCGCTTTTCCCTCGCGCACGCGCCAGCCATCCGCATCCGGACTGATCAGGGCTCCCTCGCTTTTCTTCATTCCTTCCAGAAGAGAGGTTGTTGGTTTCGCCCGCCAGCTTTTTGGATGACCACTTCCACCTGACGGAAGACATCGGCCGAACGACCTTCGCTGGTGATCCGCACGGTGCGGTCGTTCACCATCGCCAGGCCGCTGATTTCCTTGAACTGCGCTTCGCCGATTCCGAGGAAAACCTGCACTTCTTTCAGGCTCTTGAAAACCGGGTCGTCGATGGTTCCATCCGCACCATCCTTGCCCCGGCGGAACTGCACAAACCGTTGGATGTGCGCCTCGCTGATCCCGGGCAAAAGGCGCAGGATTTCCGGATCCGCGGAGATCAGATCGATCGGCCCCTGGCTGTGGATCGTCAACGCCTCCTTCCAGCCTTCGGTGCTGGTCAGAGGCTCCGAGCCGCGGACTTGTTCCAGCTCCTCGACCGACTTCAGCATCCGGTTTGCCGGATGATATTCGCCGTCGTCTTCCACTCCAGCGATGCGGTGATCGCTGTCCGCATCCGTCCAGTCGAGGAGGCAATCCACCAGCCGCTCGCGCTCGTCAAAGCCCAGGCCACGAAGCTCCAGCCATTGCTTGAACATCGTGAGTTTGCGCGGTGTTTCCCCTTCCAGAATCCACCGGAGATTTAGCTTCGCGCCTTCACTCAAGATCCGCACCTGGAAGCCACGGCCGCCGCTAAAAGTTTCCTCCAGGCCAGGCGTCAATCGCGTCACGTCCGGATGCAAAGCCAGCGCCAGACCGGAGTGCGCCATCGCGCGGGCTTCGATCTCGCGATTGTTCTCCGCGTGAATCTCCAGATCCTGCTGGATCCATTTGGCAAAAGCAAAAACCGCCGCCGAGAGGAGGAAAAGCGCCCAGAGCACCAGCAAAAGCGCCGAGCCACTGCGCGTCAGTTTAGTCGAGGCAATCGCGTTCATTGAGCTTGCTGCAAACGCGCGGAAGGAACCGGAAGGATCACGTCGTGCGGCAGAGAATCCGTCGTCTTCCAGATCTTCACGTGGACGAAACTCGGCCGCGCGCTGAGGTCGTTCCATTGCGCCAGCGGCGAGTTCAGCCGTGCATCCCAGTAACGAATCTGCAGCGCCGCCACCGGCCGGATCAGCGGAAGCCAGTTGTATTTGTTGGTGCGGCTTCCCCGCTGGAAGAAATCGGCGTCGGTCGCATCTTCCCGCGAGACCAGTTCACGCCGCAGCCCGAGTTCCAGCTCCGACGTGTTTTGCTCCGAAGGCTGCACCGTCAAAGTCACCCGATAATCTCCGGGCGCAGCCTCCGTCATCACGCCGGCGCCCGCGCGGCAAAGCCAGCTGATTTCATCGCACGGCAGATCTTTCAGCTTGATCGCCTTCCCCGTGAGCGCGCCTGGAGTGGCAGGCGGAAGATCGTTCAGCAAAGACTGCATCAGGCTCGTCAAGGCCTGCATCTCCTGGCGTTCCTCCGTCAGCTCCGTCGTAAAAGTCAGC
Organism: Chthoniobacteraceae bacterium; assembly: GCA_036388515.1. Classification (GTDB taxonomy): domain Bacteria; phylum Verrucomicrobiota; class Verrucomicrobiia; order Chthoniobacterales; family Chthoniobacteraceae; genus Chthoniobacter. The sequence goes on from DASVRR010000092.1 coordinate 13,837, forward strand.
GCCTGGAGCGTCGTGCTGATGAAGCGATGCAGCGCGAACGTGAGCATCGCCAGGATGATCGTCGCGATCATCACCTCCAGCAGCGTGAATCCGTGGCGAGCTTTAGCGAGGCCGTGGGTAGGCATAAAACAACAGATCCCGCGACAGCTCCTGGCCATCGGACTTCCACATCAGCTCCAAGGTCACGGCATAGATGCCGACGATGTCCTGCTCGTTCTCGTTCTTCCGGATGACTGGCACCCGCGTTTGTTTCAACCGCATTCCTTCATAAGGCTCCTTCAAGTCTTCCACCACGGAATCCGCCAACTGCACTGCTCCCGCCTCGATTTCCGCCATGCGATTTGCCAGCGCCAGCCGCGCCCGGGCGTCCTCTTCCTTGATCCGGACCGCCGCGAGGCAGTTATTCACGCACTGCCCGAGCGCGATCATCCCGATGGAAAAAATCGCGACTGCGATCATCGATTCCAACAGCCAAAAACCGCGTCGCTTCTCCGGACGTTTTTTCATTTCACCTCCATGTCCGTGATCCGACCGCGCGCCGTCAGTCCCCGATATTCCGCCGACCACGTTCCGTATTCTCCCGCGTAATTCACCACCACCGGTTCACACGAACCACTGCTCCAAAACGGCCATTCCCAAACCGGCTTTTTGACCAGCGCGGCCGGACGAACCAAGGACCAGCGCGAGTCTTCCGCAAAGGCGAAACGCTCCACCGCACCCGGCTCGTCGGATGCACTCGCATCCACGGGTCCCAGCACCACCGCGGAATCTTCCCAGACCATCACGTAGGTTTTCCGCGCCTTCATCGCCTTGCGTTGGGCAGAGCGCACGAAGTCATCGAACTCGTCGAACGTCGCGCGCAGCTTTTGCTCGCGCATCATCCCCATGACGCTCGGCACGGCGATGCTCGTGAGGAGCAAACCGATGAGCATCGCCAGCATGATCTCGAGCAAAGTGAAGCCGTGGCGGGAGGACATGCGGCTCGCAAGGTAGCATTGCTCCCGCGGCGTGAGAATCTCGTCTTTCATCCCGTCATCGTCGGACCTCGCGAGCGCCGTGGCGTTCAGGAGCCGGGAGAATGGGGAAGACACGCGTGAACCAACCCGCGCGGTGGAGGAAAGTTCCAGTTTGCTCCGGATCAAACTTCCTTGCAGAGCCGCCCGAGCGTTGCCACTCCGCGCGCCAGTTCTTCCTCAGTCGCCTTGGCGCAGTTTAGCCGGAGGCAACTGCGGGCGATCTCGCCGGTAAAGAAAACATCGCCGGCAGCGAAGACGATTCCTTCCGCTCGCGCCCGCCGACGCAGCTCCGGAAGATCGGTGCGTTCGGGAAGCTCCAGCCAAAGCATGTAGCCGCCTTGCGGGGATTCCACTTTGGTCCCGGTGGGGAAGAAATCCCGAACTGCTTTCAGCCCGATTTCTCTGCGGCGGAAGTTCCGCGCCTGCAGCCGCAAAAGATGCGGATCGAGTGAACCCGCGAGGAGAAATTCGCGCAAGATCACCTCGGAAGTCACCGCGCTGTGGAGATCCTGCTGACACTTCCGCGCGGCAAAAGCGTCGTGGAGAGTTCCCGGAAAACAGACGCCGACACGCAGTCCGGGCGACACCGTTTTCGAGAAGCTGGAAACGTAGCTCACCGTCGATCCGTCGTCATCCGCCAGCATTGATCTGGGCGCGCCGTCGTCCACCAGTTCGGCATAGATGTCGTCCTCGATCATCCGCACGCCGTGCGTCCGGCAAAGCTCCACCAGCCGCTGGCGGTTTGCTTCCGGCATCGTGGCGCCGGAAGGATTCGAGAGCGAAGTGCAGACGATCAGCGCCTTCGCTTTCCAGCGCTCCAGCAGCGGCTCCGCTTCTTCCGGATCAATCCCCTGCCCGCCTCGCACCGCCAGCGGAAGCACCCGCACTCCGGCTTCCGCGAGCAGTTCCAGCAACCCGTAATAACCCGGCGCTTCGCAAGCGACAATGTCGCCGGGCTGGACCAGGACGGAGAGCATCAGTTGCAAACCCTGCGTGCAGCCGCTGACGGTGACGAGTTGCTGGCGGCGAACATTTGCGCCGCGACGGTTCAGCCGCGCGGCGAGAAGCTCCCGCAGCTCGTGATCGCCTTCCGGATGGTGGTAGGCAAACATCGCCGCGCCTTCCCGTTCAAAGCCACGAGCGAAAGCTGATTGCAGCTCCGCAGCCGGCAAGGATTCCAGGCTCGGCACGCCCGCGGCGAGATTGATCAAGCCCGGCTCATCCGCTTGCCGCATGAAGTCAATCAGCCGTCCGGCGGCGCGGAAGAAATACGGTTCGGTCATCGGGATCGATGGGGCCGCATTCACCGCCGCGTCGCAAGCTCGAACCCGGCCACAAATGCATTGCGGCTGCGCAGGCGGATAGCGAATCCTCCGCGCGCCCGCCCTTCTTCCCCATCGTGCCACGTCTTACTCGCTCTGAAGTCCTGCTCTTCCTCGCCACGTTTCTGGCCTTCGCGTGGTTCAACCAAGGCGGCGGCTGGAACCAAAACTCTCGCTTCGCGGAAGTCCGCGCGATGGTCGAAGAGGGCCGCTTCGCGATCGATAACTTCCTCATCTACCGCGCGCGTTCCGAGTCGGACATCCTGCAGCGGCTCCCGCTGGACCACGCGGAATATACGCTCGGCGGGAAGCGCCATCAGCTCGCCTGGGTGGACTCGGCTTACAACCTTTTCCCCGTCAACGACCAGCCTTCGGAACCCGAGCTTCCGAAAGGCGCGATGATCGAACTCTGTTCTTCCGGCGACATCAGTTACGTCCCGGCGACCGGCCATTTTCATCCCAATAAACCACCGGGAACTTCCCTCCTCGGCGTTCCGGGATATTGGTTGCTCCTCCAGGTCGAGCGCGCCTTGGGCTTTCATCCGGATCATTGGTTTGTGGTCAATGTGAACGCCTGGCTGACCTCCGTGCTGAGCGTTGGGATCATCTCCGCTTTTGGCTGCGTGCTCTTCTTCCGGCTCGCGCAGGAGTTTGCCGGAGGCAACCAACTCGCAGCGCTGCTGGCCACCTTGAGCTTCGCTTTCGGGACGATGTTTCTTCCCTACGGCACGATCTTTTTTGATCACAATGTGACGGCGACTTTCCTGGTCGCCGCGCTCTACTTCATCCGCCGGAGTGAAGGCCGCGCGTATTGTCTGGCCGGCTTCTGCGCCGGGTTCGCCGCGATTACCAATTATGTCGCGGCGGTAGCGGTGATCATCCTCGGCGTCTATCTGCTGCTCGCGCGCCGCACCTCCGGAACACCGCGGCTGCAATGGCGCGGATCGTTGCTCTACAGCTTGGGCGTTCTCGCTCCGTTCCTCTTCATCTGCTGGTACGGCTGGGTCTGTTTCGGTTCGCCCTTCCGCATCAACAACGACTTCCAGAACCCGCTCTTCAAAGATCCGGAAGGCGCCTTGGGAATGTTCGCGCTGCCTTCCGGCTATGTCGCCGCCTTGATTTCCGTGTCCCCGTTCCGCGGCCTTTTCTTCCTCTCTCCCGTGCTGATCATGGGTTTTTACGGTTGGTTTGTTTGGTTGCGCGACAAAACTTTCGTCGCCGAGGCGCGACTTTGCCTGGCGATGTTCGCCTTCTTCTTCCTCGTGAATGCCAGCTTCAATGGCTATCACGGCGGCTTCGCAGTCGGTCCGCGGTACCTCATTCCCGCGCTGCCGTTCATCGCGCTTCCGCTCGTCACCGCATTCGCGAACTGGCGCCGGCTCACCGGCGGACTGGCGCTCATCTCGATCGTCCATCAAGCGCTGCTCACCATCACGGACGCGCAAAGTCCCGTCGCGGTCGGCAGCCATGCGCGCATCGAATCCCGACCCGATCCGATCTATCATCTCGTCGCGGAATACGCCTGGCCGCTCTTTGCTCACGGGCGCGCCTGGCCGCTCCTGGATTTACTCGCGGCGGCCCGGCTGGAGAACGAAGCCGATCAACTCGCTGCGGAAGACGGCACTGAGGAAGACGCCCGGATTCGGCTGGAAAACAGCGAGCGGGAACTGCGCGCGGCCATTGACCGAGGCGATCCGCAGCCGCTCATGCTGGGGTCAATCCGTGGTCCCGTTTCCGTCAATCCGATCGGGATTTATGAGGGAACATTTTACCAGGTGTTCCCCGCCGGAACCGAACAGACGCGCTGGGCTTCCTTCAATGCGGGCGAACTTTTGTTCCCCGAGTCTCGCTGGAGTTTGTTCCCGCTGTTGCTGATTTCCGGGGGCTTGGGAACTTTCCTCATTCGCCGCGCCACACGCCTTTGATCAATCCGCCGATCCTCCCGTTGGATCTTCCGCAAGCCGTTTGCTCCGCGCGCAACGTCTCGTTTTTAGCTGCAGCCGGACTGTTCTGAACCTCGCAGCCATGCTATTTCCGGAGCGTCCGCGAATGTCCGATTCCCCCGCCCCGCTCTCGACTTCCCGGTTCTTCCGGCTGCTGCTTTGGGTGCATTGGCGTTCCATTTGCGCCCGCTCGCGGAAGACCGCCGCAGAATCGCCGTTGCTCTTCCTCGTCCTCGGCGGCTTCATCGCCGGTTATCTGAGCGTCGGTTTTTGGTTGTTCCGCGCGGGACTCGGTTTCCTGCACGACTTCCCGCTCGTCGGCTCACTGCTTTCACAGCGGATTCTCTACCTCATCTTCGGCTTCTTCTTCGTGATGCTGGTTTTCTCAAACCTCATCATCGGTTATTCGACGCTCTTCCGGAACCGCGAGACGACCTGGCTGCTTTCCCTCCCGATCCCGCACCGGAATATCTATCGCTGGAAGTTCCTCGAAGCGCTCGTGGTTTCCAGTTGGGCGCTGATCTTCCTCAGCGCACCGATGATGCTCGCCTACGGCCGCGTGCACGAGGTCCCGGGAGTTTTCTTCCTCCAGGTCGCGCTCGCTTATTTGCCGTTCGTCGTGCTGCCTGCCATCGCCGGTTCGTGGATCATCATCCTGCTCGTCCGCGTGCTGGCCCGGCGTGGGATCAAGAAGATCGCACTCCTGCTGGCGGCCGGAATCATTTTGTTCCTCATCTTGGGGATCAAACCCGTGACCGAAGTCGAAGCCGCAGCGCAACAGGACGTGCTCTCTTTCGACCAACTCCTCCGGCACACGCGGCTGAGCGTGAATCCTTTCCTCCCCAGCGCCTGGCTCGCGCAATCGGTGCTCTCCTGGAGCGAAGGCCTGACTCGCCAGGGCGCATTCTTTTTCCTGCTCCTGCTCAGCAACGCGCTGATGGGACTTTGGATCAGTTTTGAACTGGTCGGCCGGCATTTTTATGAAAGCTGGACGGCGGCGTTGAGTTCGCGCGCGGAACGATTTCAGCGCGGTGCGGAAGCAAAACGAAACCGCGGTTCGCGCCGATCCTTCCTCGAACGAAGCATCGATTTGTTCCGGCCGCTTTCGCCCTCAATCGCCGCGCTGGTCCTCAAAGATGTGCGGCTCTTCTGGCGGGATCCGGCGCAGTGGATTCAGTTCATGATCTTCTTCGGGCTGCTCTGCATTTATGTGCTGAATCTCCGGAACGTGGCGTTCGATTTCCACAATCCATTTTGGGAGACGATGATCAGCTACCTGAACCTCGCGGCTTCCGCGCTGACGCTTTCCACGCTCACTACGCGCTTTGTTTTCCCGCAGTTTTCGCTGGAAGGTCGCCGCCTCTGGATTCTTGGATTGGCGCCCATCGGGATCGACAAGGTGCTGCTGCAAAAGTTCTGGATGAGTTCCCTGACCGCGGCCGGAATCACCACCAGCCTGATGGTCGTTTCCAGTATTCTCCTCAATCTTCCGTGGCCGAAGGTGTTCTTCTTTTCCCTCGCGATCGGGCTCATGAGCGCGGCGCTGAGCGGCCTCGCGGTCGGACTCGGCGCGCTCTTCCCGAACTTCAAGGAAGACAATCCGAGCAAGATTGTGAGCGGATTCGGCGGCACGCTTTGCCTCGTGATCAGCTTCATCTACATCGCACTGTTTGTGACGTTGGTGGCGCTTCCCGATCTGCGGCGAGTCGCCAGGATCGATTTTCCGCTGGCCGATCTGGGCGCTTTTCTGCTGGCCGTGCTCCTGAGTCTCGGCGTGCTCTTCGTGCCGCTAATTACTGCGGCGAAGCGCGTGAAAAATCTGGAGTTCTGAGCGCGCTCTCCTAGAGTCGCCCGCACCATGGCTGAACGTCCGCGCTCCAAAGACCCCACGCTCGATTTGCCGGAAGAAGACGACGGACTGAGCGGCGAGCATCTGGATAACCAGGTGCAAAAAGCGCAGGAACAACTGATCTCGCTGAAGCGCCAGCAGGAGCAAATCGAGAAGCAAAAGCGTGAGTTGGAAGAACTCAGCCGGCGTCAGGAACAGCTGCAGCTGGGGAAAGCCGAAATGGTGGAGAAATTCACCCGGGCGATCGTCGTGGTGGAACGCGAGGCTTACGACGCGCAGAAGCGCGTGGAATTGCTCCAGACGATCAATGAATCGTTCTCCGCGCATGTTGCTCTGCTCGAGTCCATCAACCCGAAAACCTGGGAAGGACTCGACATCAACAAGGAGCTGAACAAGGCGCTCAGCGCAGTCGATGACGCCCGTGCGGAATACAGCAAATCGATTCCCAAGATCAGTCCGGAATCCGACACCGGCGGCTCGGATCCGGTGGCGATTGGCGCCGGTTTCCAAATGGAATACCAGGCTCCGCCCGCGGAAAAGGACTTCATGTATTGGTTGAAGTCCGGCTTTGCCTTCACTCTTCCGCTGCTCGGGCTCGGCGTGATTTTGATCTTCGTGCTGGTCGCAGTTTTCACCCGTCCCGCTTAAATCCATGGCTCCGAAACGCCCCCGGAAGGACGAACCGCGTTCGGGCGGCCCGCTGGACTCACGTCAGGCGGCGCTCAAGGAGCAGGAGCGCAAGCTGCGGGAGAAGATGGAGCGCTACCAGAAGCTGATCGAGGAAGCGCCGAAGATTGCCGCCGAGCGCGCGCGGGAGCAACGCGAAGAATTGCTCCGGCGCGCGGCTCGCACGGATAAACGGCCGACTTCGATCGCAGCGCTGCCGGACCGGCGCTTCAATCTGGAGGTCAATGTCGCGGCGCCCGCTCAGCAGCGCCGAATGCGCGCCGAACGCCGCCAGGGTCGGCTGATGTTTTTTGTGCTGCTGCTGTCGCTCGCCGCCGCGATTTTCTACCTCTACTACACCGTCACCCGCAATTGAACCCGACCACTTCTCACACGCTCAAAGCGGGCGTCCTGACCGCCGAAATCACGCTTCACGAGGGACGTCTCCGCAGCGTGACGCTCCCGGTGGAAGCTCCCGAGGATCTCGACGCAGCCGCTTTGGCCGAGCTTTCCGCGCAGCTGGCGGAATTCCCCATCGACTTCAGCGATTCGCCGCCTTTTATCCGGAAGGTCTGGCAGGAAATGCGGCAGATTCCATCCGGCTCGGCGGTGACTTACACCGAGCTGGCGGAAGCCGTCGGAAGCCCGCGCGCAGTACGCGCCGTCGGCCAGGCTTGCGCCACCAATCCGCGCCTGCTGATCGTCCCCTGCCACCGCGTCGTCGGGATGAGCGGACTCGGCGGGTTTCGCCTCGGCCTGGACTGGAAGCGGAAGCTGCTGGAACTGGAAGCTGCCGGCTAGAGTAACGGCCCAGGGAACCTTGGATCGTCGTAGGACCAGACGCCTTTGACGGTGAACGCCTGGCGATCCTTTGCTTTGCCTGCATAGAAAAAGTCGTGTTCCGCGAGACCTTTGCCGGGGAGGGTTTCCGGGGACATCGACGACGAGCGGCCGGCGCTGGTGTCTGGCTAAAGCTGGAAGAAGGCAGACTCAGCAAAAGAGTCACCGCGCGGAGAAGCGAGTTTGCGAACATCATCAGTTTCTGAAGCAAAGAGCCGGCCTCTTTGAATCAGAGCCTGTGAGAGGCGGCAATGCTCCTGAGCCCGGACGACTTTCATCCGGAAGAAAGGAAAGCGGCACCTGAGCCTCCGCCGAGTTTGCAAAATGTGCGGAGGACCGCAGGGTGACGGCTCGCATGCAATCAGTTCCGGAAGAAGTCGCGCTGGCTCCAGCAAATTCGAAGGCTCACGACACCGTCATGACCGTGCTGATCTCGATCAGCTTCGCGCATCTGCTGAACGACATTCTCCAGGCGTTGCTGCCCTCGATTTATCCCATGCTCCGGGATTCCTTTCGTCTGAGTTTCGCCCAACTCGGCTGGATCACGTTCACTTTCCAATGCACCGCGTCGCTGTTCCAGCCAATCGTCGGCTGGGTCACCGATCGGCGTCCAATGCCGCACTCGCTCGCCGTAGGAATGGGCCTGACTTTGCTGGGGCTCCTTTGGCTTTCGGTCGCCAGCAGTTATCCGCTGATCCTTGCTTCCGCTGCGACGGTCGGCCTCGGTTCGGCGATCTTTCATCCGGAAGCATCCCGCGTCGCGCACATGGCCGCCGGCGCGAGACGCGGTTTTGCCCAGTCGCTCTTCCAGGTCGGCGGAAATGCCGGCACTTCGCTCGGGCCGCTGCTCGCGGCGCTGGTCGTGGTTTCGCGCGGCCAGGCGCACATCGCCTGGTTTGCTGGACTCGCTTGCATCGGTGTTTTCCTGCTCTGGAAGATCGGCCGCTGGCAGGAGCGAAACGTGGATCGCATCGCGCGCAAAGACCCGAACGCACCACCAACCGCGCGACTTCCCCGGCGCAAAATCCTCCTCGCGCTCGCGGTGCTCGTAACCCTGATTTTTTCAAAGTACGTCTATCTCACCAGCCTCACCACCTACTACACGTTCTATCTGATTCACCGTTTCGGCGTTTCGATCCAGAGCTCGCAAGTCTTCCTCTTCATCTTCCTTTTCTCGGTCGCGGCTGGAACGATCATCGGCGGACCGGTCGGCGACCGCATCGGGCGCAAGCGCGTGATCTGGGCCTCGATTCTCGGCGTCGCGCCGTTCTCGATTTTGCTCCCGCACGCCGGCTTGGTTGGAACGGCGGTGCTCACCGTTTTCATCGGCGTGATCCTCGCGTCGGCTTTCTCCGCAATTCTGGTTTATGCGCAGGAACTCGTGCCCGGCAAAGTCGGGATGATCGCCGGACTCTTTTTCGGCCTGGCGTTTGGGATCGCGGGGATCGGCTCCGCCGCCTTGGGAATGCTGGCGGACCGCACGAGCATCGAATTCGTGTTCCAGGTTTGTGCGTTTCTCCCGTTGATCGGCCTGCTCACAGTGTTTCTTCCGGACGCCAGCGCCCGGACGACGGCGTCGCAGTAAATCAGCTCTCGCACATCGTCCGCAAAGGGAACCATCCCGGAAGTTGGCGCCGGAAAGCTCCCACGGAAACCATTCCGCGCTTTCCTCCAGCCGAAGCAAACCGCGCGCTTCGGCCAGCTTACTTGTTCGGATCTTCGTCCGGCGTGCGGGTCCAGACGATGTCCGTTTGCGGAAAAGGAAAGCGGCCCGTTTCGGTGAGCACATCCTTCACCTGCAAGACTTCCGTATGTCCGTCGGCGAAACCGAGCACGCCGCTGCCGTTGTAGCGGCCCGCCATCGATTTCGCGCTGCCTTTCGGACTTCCGTCATAGTCCTTCTTGCTCTGGATCGGGGCGCCCTTTTCTTCCCCAGGCAAGCCTTGCTCCAGGAACAAAACCGTCCGGGACGGATGCGTGATCATCGCGGTTTTGAGTCCGCCTTTGATTCCGCCTTCGTCCTTGCGATGCAGCTTCGTGTTGAAAGCAATCGCGAAGAGTGGCTTCGCGAGCTTCCGGTCGCTGTCCGGATAAGGTGCCGCGGGGAGGAAAAGCAGATTTGCCTTGGTGTAAAAATCCCGGGGACTTTTGGCGTAATCGCCGACTCCCTTTTGTCCCAACAAACGAGGCAGCGCATTGTACCAGGCTTTGCCGGACTCGGGCTTCGCGGCGTCTTCCCAAGTATCGCTTCCCTTCGAATCTTCGTCCGGAAGCCAGCCATCGTTTTCTGCCGTGAAGCTGCCGAGAGCGGTTCCCAATTGCTTGATGTTGTTCAGCGCCACGGCTTTATGGGACCGAATCTGAATGGAGGTGTAAACCGGGAAAGCCAGCGCTGCCAGAACCAGCACGATCGCGACCGTCACGAGGATTTCCATGAGGGTAAAACCACCCGTCACCGGGCGGGAACGTGACTGAGGAGAGAAACGCATAAAGAGGTTCATTCGCCCATATTCGACGAGATCGCCGTGGTGAGCATCACGCGATTGTTCCCGTTGAGCTGTTGCACTGCGGCAACAAACGCGCCGGGTTTCGATTCTTCCTTGAGCGAAACATCGAGGCGCAATTCTGTCATCATCCCGGCCTGGATTGTCTCCACGGAAGTGAGCTCCCAGTGCGAGAGGAATTGCTCGAAGCAGCTTTTGAAAGCGACATCGTAATCGACGTCGTTTGTCACCCGGATCCGGAGAAAGTGCGGCCGCCGGATCGAGGCGAACCAATTGCCATTCGAGAAGACGTAGATCACCGCGCAGATCACGATCGTCGTGATTGCCGCGAGCGCATATTGCCGCGCACCAACGCCCAGGCCGGTGGCCATCGCGAGGAAGATGAAGCCGATGTCGCGCGACTGCCGCACGGTTCGCCGGAAGCGGATGATCGAGAAAGCGGCGAACATTCCGAACGCGGTCGCCGCGTCACCGCGCACTGCCTGGATCACGACCGTGACCACCGTGCCGAGAATGATCAGCGTATGGACGTAATCCTGGGAGTAATCCGCGCCGCGATACGTGCGTTTATAGACTGCCGAGATAAGGCACTGGAGGGTGAAGCTCAGCGCCAGCGCCAGGATGATTTCCTGCAGCGGCGGTGTGGGAAGATCGTAGCCGATTGAAGTTCGGAAAATCTCCTGAAGGTCCGTGAACATTGGATTCTAAGCGGATGCAGACTGCTTAGGCAGCAATGTGGGAGTGTGACGCGATGCAGGCGTCATCCGCCGGCTGCTCCTGGAGTTCGAAGTGTTTCGGGCCACCAAAAAGTCCGCGCCGCAGGATGGGGTCGCCGTCTTCCAGCGCGTTGCAATATTTGCTGTGGCTTTGCAGGATGCAGCCGGTCTCGCCCAGGATTTTCGTCAACCAGTAAGGCACGCTCCCGGTGACCTTGACTTCCATGATGGAGAAACCTTCCTCCGTCAGGTATTGCTCAAATCGTTGGTCGTCGGGAACCGGCATCAGATCGTCGAAACGATAAGCGACTCCGGTATCGAAAGTAATCCGGAGATCCGAGCCGGGATCTTTTGCCGCAAAGGCCTGGCGGTCATAGCGCATGCAGCAGCACGGCCGGAAATTCCGCTCGTGCACGAGCTTGTGGATTTCTTCCACGAGACGCGCGTCGCCCGGCTTCAGGCGGGCGTCGATCGGTTCGCCTCTCGCCACCGCGAGCGCCTGCTCCAGCGGCATCCGGAGCCGCCGCTTCACTCCGCGCCCTTCGCACTTGTGCTTTACCTCGACAAAGCAAGTCGGCGCCACCGAACCATCGCGAGAGCCGTACACCCGCACCCGAAGTTTGCGGCGGCTTTTCACCCCGCGGACTTTTTCCCAGTAACAATCGCGCTCGGCGTTGTCGTAGTAGAGCGAAACGATCGGGTAGAAAGCGCCGGTGCCGGCATTCTCGTCAGCCTCGAGATGGGGAAGAAGATGCGGCATCAAGCGTGCGCGCAGTTCTTGGTTTACGACAAATTTGATTTCGAAACGATCGAGGCGATACATCGCAGACATGGAAGGGGGAAGCCGAGGGAGGGACCCACGTAGATGGAGAAAGCGACCGGCAAATGCAACGTCATTGTGACGTGTTCGTAACATTCTTCCCCGGATGCTCCCCCGCCCGTCGATCTGTTGGGCGGCTTGAAGGCTCCGGAACAAATCAGGAGCCAACGCCTCCGGACAACCAAGCGCTCCACGACCCCGCGAATTCGACGGCCTCGTTCATTCCGCACGCAGCCACACGCTCCTCGAGTCCTTCAGCCGCGCGAGCCAGCCGCGCCCCGTCCGCTAGTGGATGGAAACCGCGACGCCAGCCTTCACTTTGCCCGCCAGCCGGACGATGTCCCAGTTCGCCAACCGAATACAACCGTGGCTTGCGGAACGTCCAATGGCATCCGGATCACTCGTCCCGTGGAGACCGATTCCCTTCTTGTTCAGCGCGATCCAGATCACTCCGACGGGGTTGTTCGGCCCCGGCGGCAAGAGGTGAAACTTGTCGCTGCGTTCGCCCTCATTGAGCATCTTTTCGTCGTGGCGAAAGTTCGGCATTTTCGCCACACCGCGCACTTTCCAGTCACCGAGCGGCGACTCGGTCCGCGCTGAGCCGATGGTCACCGGATAGGCGGCCAGCAGTTTCTCCCCGTCGAAAACCGTCAGCATGTTCGTCTTGGTGTCCACCTTGACGGACGTCGAGACTGCTGCCGGCTGTTTGGTTTCTTCCTTCTTCCCCGCCGATTTCTGGTTGGCCGATTCCTCCGACGCGCTTTCCGCCGGATCTTCGATTTCGTTCGCTGCGGGTTGCGCCACCACTTCTTGTCCGGGCTTCAGATCCTTCACCGTCGCCAGCTCGAAAGGCTCCACATTTGGCACGGTCAGTTGATCGCCAGCTTTGATCTGCTTCGTCTTCCCGGGATTCAGCTCGGCGAGGAAATCCACGTCACAGTGGAACTTTTCCGCAATCGCCTCGGCGGCATCTTTATAGGGAAGAACCTTCAACTTCGCCTGCTCCGGCACGCCGCTCGGAAGCTCCCCGACGTTCTGCAAATCTGCCTCCGAGACGGTGTATTCGATGAACACGGGATCGACCGCCTTGAGATCCAGACCGGTGACATCTGGCGCCTTGTCTTTCTCCGGTTTGCCGGCTTCCGCCGCTGGAACCGTTTCGCCGCGCGACTGCCGGTAAAGCGCCAGCGCCCGCACCGTGAACTCGCCGTAGCGTCCATCGATTTTCCCCGGACCAAACTGGGCGCGATCCAAAAAGACCTGGAGTCGAGTGGCCGCCTCGAGTTCGGCTTTGTTGCGCGTCTTGCTCGCGTCCGCCGCATCCGCTCGCGGGGATGACCATGCGGTGACACCGAAGGCAGCGGCAAGACAGGCGGAGCGCAGGAAGAGATTCACGAGGTCCATTCGTCCGCTTCCGGCGGCACGGCTGTGTGAAGGCCTCATCTTTGCAGCGCGCGCATCTTCGCCTTCAGGAAACATCCACCTAGTTCCAAGCGGCGGTTTTTAGCACCCGGCAAAACCGGAAAAGATAACTCCAATCTTTTGCATCTGCCCGGCGAGCACAAGCGAACCCCTGCGACTCCAAACATCCCAACCATGAAAATTCCCGTCTTCCTCCCCACTTCTCCCCGCGCTCCTTTCCTCTGCAAATTCGCGCTTTGCTGCGCCGGCGTGCTTTCATGGGGAGCCGGCGATGCGCAGGCGGAACTTCTCTATGCCACGAACGGAACGACGATCGCCCGCTTCGACACTCTGCAGCTTGCCACTGTAACGGCGGTGCCGCTGGTTGGGCTTCAGGCCGGAGAGACGCTGGTCGGGATCGATGTACGACCTGCCACTTCGTTGCTCTTCGGAATCGGAAGCACCAGCCGGATTTACACCGTGAACCCAATCACCGGCGTTGTGACCCCGGTCGGTTCGATGGGCGCATTTACGCTGAGTGGAACAGCGTTCGGGACCGACTTCAATCCGAACGTGGATCGGATTCGCCAGGTGAGTAACACGGAGCAGAACCTGCGGCTCAATCCCGCTGACGGAACACTTTCCGGGGCCGACACCGCCTTGAGTCCGGGCAACATCGTCGGCGTGGCGTACACGAACAACTTCCCCGGCGCGACGAGCACCACGCTGTTCGGGATTGATTCGGCGGCTGGAACGCTGGTCAATATCACCGTTCCAAACAGCGGCGGCCCGATCACGACCGTTGGATCTCTAGGCTTGGGAACCACGCTGAACGAAAATATCGGCTTCGATATCTCCGGAGGAACGGGCATCGCCTACGCGTCCATCACGACGTCTGGAATTTCCCGCCTCTACCAGATCAACACCGCCACCGGAGCGGCGACGCTGCAAGGAGCCATCGGACCGGGAACCGTTCCCTATCTCGGCCTCGCGGCGGCTACTGTTCCGGAGCCGACGAGCATCGGTTTGCTGGCGATCGGCGTCGTCGGTTTGCTCGGTCGCCGCACCCGGCGCCAAACGGCCTAACCGAATCATTCATGAAAGAGCCCGTGGAATTCGTTCCACGGGCTTTTTGTGCGCTGAACCCGGAGACTGAAGCTCGCCGCGGATCAGCTTCTTCCGGCGGCGAGCGCGTGATCCTTCCGGAAGGTTCTGCTAAGCAGGAGCAATGGCTGCGCCCGATCTTCCCCAGAACTATTCCCGGATCAAAACCGTCGAGAGCTTCGAGGAGCTGATCACTGGATCTTTCACCGGCGGGGTGAACGCGCTTTGCTGGCCGCGGATTCTTCCCGGTGATTTCCGCGAGGTGGTCCAGAGACTCGGCGCTGGGGAAGAAGTCGAGGTCGTGGAAGAGTCGCGCCTTCGGAACCTTCCGCTGAGCGAGGCAGGTCGGGAAGCCGTTGCGATTTTGCTGGAAGATCAGCGGTTGCTCCGGAAGGCCGGTCGCGATCCGGTGCTCAACTGCATCCACAGCTACGCCCGCGACGAGGAACCCGGACCCATTCGCACCGACGTCTTTTCCTTCCACGCCGACCGCGCGCCCATCGAAGCAGACACCTGGCTTTGCACCTACCACGGTCCGCCGAGCGAAGGTCTGCGCAATGAGGAAGCACGCCGCCGGGTGGACTTGGCGGAAACGCGCGCTGAGCTGCTAAAAGTTTACGGCGGACCGGATGACGAAGCGTTCGCCGCCTATCTTGGCGAATGCAGCTACGACCTTCACTACTCACCGGATCCAGGAGCGACGCCGTTTTCCTTCGGCGTGGGAAATTTGTGGCGGATTGCCGTGGAGTGGCCCGGAAGCGCGGTGCCGCCGTGCCTTCATCGTGCGCCGGAAACCCGCCCGGGCGAAGCCCGGCTGCTGCTGATCAGCTGAGGAAGTTTTCCTCCGAGCAAAAAGGAGCTGCGAGTCTGCGGGCCCGTCAGTTCACCGGAAGCACTTCGCCGCTGCCATCCATCCGGACGACGACGCGCTTGCCTTTTTGGCGGGCAAATTTGTCCTCGATGATGATCGTGCTCGGCGGCGTCGAAGCGGTGTCGAGGCCAGCGACGTAGCTGTAGCCCATCGGTTCGTCAGGCGAGAGCGGCGAGACAAACACGTTCGCGGAAGGAAGATAATCCGGAATCAAAGCCTCCAGGTTCGGCGGCATCTTTCCGTTGTAATCGTGCGAGTAAAGGATGCACGCGAGCCCGATCTGTTTTGCATTGGAGAGTGAAGTCGTCAGCTCCCCGCGCTTGGACACTTCACCAAACACCGGCACCGCCATCCCGGCGAGAATGGCGGGCACCGCTACGACCGGCGCAAGCATTTGGGTTACGCCCTGACTGCTGTTGCTCACCGACAGAATGCCGTTTTCCAGGTGAGTCCGCACGGTGAAGTAAGCGCCCGGCTTCTGCATTTCATTCAGTTTCTGGAAGAGCGCCAGCTGCGCGGAAGGCGTGCTGCCGTTTGCCTGCATCAGCTGATTCTGCACCTTGGCCACCAGCTCACCGAAGCGCGGCGTAGCCAGCCCGAAGGCGTTCCCTTGCGTCGGAAGATCGGCGCTGAGTGCGGCAAAATCCGCGGTCGTTTTGAAACCGCCGCCCGCTTTTTTGGTCTCGACGATGCGGCGGAAAAATTCGTCTGAGGAAGCGATCACCAACCACTCGCCCCACTGCGCCAGCGTCGGGCGCAGATTTATTCCTGGCCCGAGCGGCAACGGAATGCTCCGCATCTTAAACTCGGGTTCATCGACCTTTGCCAGCTGGGGATGACTGGCAAACATCCGCTCCGCGAGCGTGAAGATGCGGTCGTTCTTCACCTTCAGGAAGATTGCCAGACTTGGCTCGGGGATGCTCCCGACGGACGGTTGATCGGGAATCTGGATCTGTTTCTGCGGATCCAGCGTCAGGATCATCCCCACCTCGCCACCGAGCGAATCAAACAGGTCCTTCGGTTCTGCGCCCGCCAGTTGGGCGAACTGCGACATGGTTTGCTGGAAGCCTTTTTGAAGTTCCGGAACACCCGATTTTCCGATCTCCTCGGAAATCACGCGGAAGAGCAGCGCCAGATCGGCATCGCTGAAGAAACTCATCGCGGTGTCTGTCGGCAGTAAATCCAAGCCGTGAAGCGGATGGGGCGTTTTGCCGCCGAGCTGGAGCAGAAATCCATCGCCTTTCCCGCTGGCGTGGTGAACGAAAAAGCGATTGCGGAAGAAGTCGGGCCGCAAGGCAATTGAACTCATCCCGACGCCCGTCACGTCCTCCAGGCCGCTGCGCTGGATCAGCCGTGCGATTGCATCGACCGCCTGCCCCGCACCAGCCGCAGCCGGATCAGCCGGCTGGCCGAGAGCGGCTAGCAAGCCGCCTCTGAGGTCGCCGATTTCTTGCGAGAGGCCGGCAAGCCATTGTTGCGTGTTGAGGTAGAGGTAAAAGTCCCCACCTGGATCCAACTGCGCAGTGACTTCGCCAAAGGAGTTCGGGACGGCAGACTGCACGGCCTGGGCTGAGGTTCGCCGCGACTCTGGAGATCCGCTGTCCGCTGACGTGGACTTCTTCCCACAGGCGGTGAAGTGAAACGCAATCAGCGCGACTGCGGCAGCGTGCCAGAGGAGAGATCGATGGGGGAAGAACATGAAGCGGGATGCTTCAGGGTCCCAAGACAAAGTGCAAGCCGCCACTGGCGTCTGCCCACGCCGAGGAGTCCATGATTACCCCGTTTGAGGTATGGTCGCCGGCTGGTTCCCGAGCTTAGCTAGCGGCAGTTCGCGCCTCCCGCGAACTCCCCCCAAACTTCTGAAAGTTCCCTCCTATGAACGTTAAACCACGTACGCTCCGTGCTGCCCTGAAGTCTCCTTCCCCTCAGGTTCCAAAAAGGATCTCAAGACGGCTCCCGACGGTTTGCTCTGGCTCCATTGCTTTCGCCCTCCTGGCCGTCGGCCCTGCGCTGCACGCCGTCAGCGATACCTGGACCGGAGCGACTGACGCAAGCTGGACCACGCCCGCAAACTGGGCGGGAGGCAACGTTCCCGGGACCGGCGATACCGCGACGTTCAATGGACCCAGTGCAAACACGACCCTGACCTTGGGCGCGATCACTATCAACACGATCGCGTTCAACTCCGCAGCGGCGGCGCCTTACACTTTAGGTTCCGTCGCCGACACTCTGACCTTCAATGGCGGAGGTGCGGTGACGGTGGCTCCCACGGTGACTGCCAGCCAGGTCATCGGCTCGAATGTCGTCCTCGGAGAGGCGGATGGCGTCCAGGCGTTTAGCTTCACAAACAACGCGGCTCCACCAACGCTACTCTCGTTTACCGGTCCGATCAGCAGCGGAACGCTCGACACCAAGACGGTAACGGTCGGGGGTTCCGGGAATACGGTGATCAGCGGCGCGATCAGCAATCCAACCGGCTCGGTCGCACTGGTCAAAGCGGGGAGCGGCGCGCTGACTCTCTCCGGACTAAATGCCCACTCTGGCGGAACGACTTTGAACGCGGGAGTTTTGAACCTCAACGGCGTGGGGGCTCTTGGCGCCGGACTCTTTACGATCAACGGCGGAACCATCGACAACACCAGCGCTGCGGCGCTCACCTTGAATACGAATCCGGTCCAGGCTTGGAATAGTAATTTCACCTTTGCTGGAACGCGGAATCTAAACCTCGGCACAGGCGCAGTGACGCTAGGGGGAACCGGTCCCCGGCAGATCACGGTGAATGCAAACACGCTGACGGTCGGGGGAGCGGTCACCGGGACTTCAGGGTTCATCAAGGCCGGCGGCGGCACCTTAACTCTCCAGACGACTGCCAGCAGCTGGACCGGGAACGCGGTTGTCAACGCGGGGACCCTTACCATTCAAGCCGCGCAGGCAACCTCGGTGGGCTATATCCTGAACAACGGCGGTGCGCTCACCAGCAACCAGGCGATGGCAGGAACAAATGTCATCTATGCAAATACAGGAAGCTCCTCCTACACCAATACTGCGCCGGGTGGGAATGCAGGAAGCAATGCCTCAGTATTGGGTGGCAATGCGAACGTTCTCTTTACTCTGGGGAATACCACGGCCATCAACAACGCCGTCTTTGCCAACGTAGGAGGAGTCGCAACTTACGGGAACAACAATTCGTTTAGGTTCCAGGCTGATTCGATCAGTCCATTCGCGACCATTGATTTCGCCGCGACTTCCGGAAATCTCTATACTCGCGACTTCCGAAACATGGTCTTCGGCGCGTTGCAGGGGACTTCCAACCAAATCGGCATTAATTCAAACAGTGTGTCTGGCGGGTCCAACTATATCATTGGTTCGAAGAACATAGATACCACATGGTCCGGCCGTTTCGGTGGAACGGGAACGCTCAACGCACTTTCGTTCGTGAAGGTCGGCACGGGGACCATGACCGTGAACCCGAATGCTGTCTGGTCCGGGACGGGTGCCTATTCGTTCAATGGCGGAACACTGAAGGTCGATTATTCAAACCTCGCCACGGGCATCCTCAATGCGACCTCCGGCGTCAACTTCGGCGGCGGAACGCTTTCACTCCTCGGAAAGAATACCGGCGCCACCACTCAGACGCTGGGGAATCTAACCGTAAACACCGGCGGAAGCACCCTGCTTGTGAATCCTAACGGTGGCGCCTCGACCAATCTAACTCTGGGTAGCATGACGGCGAACGCTGCCGGCGGAGCACTGAGCATCCAACCTTCCAATGCGACTCTTGGAGGCGGCTCGGCAGTCATCACGACTACATCTGACAAGCTGGCGGACGGAACTTACGGCGGACGGATCACT
>DASVRR010000093.1:0-7847 GCA_036388515.1 Chthoniobacteraceae bacterium
CAGTTTGATCTGCGCCTGGAAGATTGTGTCTCCGGAATGGCGGCGCTGGAGAGTGAATCCGTGGATCTGGTGGTGACGTCGCCGCCTTACAATCTCGACATTGAATACTCCCAGTTTCAGGACAACGCACCGCGTTCCGCCTATCTCGAATGGTCGGTGCGCTGGGCAAGCGAGATTCAGCGCGTGCTGAAGCCGGCGGGTTCCTTCTTCCTGAACATCGGCGCAGCTCCGGCGAATCCGCTGCTGCCGCACGAAATCGTCCTCCAGCTGCAGCCTCTCTTTCGGCTGCAGAACACGATTCACTGGATCAAATCGATCACCGTGCAACCTCGGCGTGCGGCGGAACTCAGCGTCGGCCACTTCAAACCGATCAACTCGAAACGGTATCTGACGGACTGTCACGAGTATGTGTTTCATCTCACCAAAACCGGCGATGTTCCGCTGGATCGACTGGCCGTGGGAGTCGAGTACGCGGACAAAACCAACATCGCGCGCTGGGCGCATACCCGTGGGGAAAACCGGGACCGGCGCTGCCGGGGAAACAATTGGTTTATTCCCTACGAGACGATCAAAGACCGCTCCTCGGATCGGCCTCATCCAGCGACTTTCCCGGTGCAACTTGCCGAGTGGTGCGTGCGGTTGCACGGCGCGCGGCCTGATTCGGTGATGCTGGATCCTTTCCTCGGAATCGGCCACAGCGGGGAAGCCGCGGCGCGTTGTGGCGTCGGCACTTTCATCGGCTTCGAGATCGATCCGGCTTACTTCGCGGAAGCGCGAAATCGGCTCGGTCTCGAAACCACGACGTCCACTCAGCTCTCCGGAATTTCCTAAGTGGCCGCCTTCCTCATCCGCCGCTTTCTCTCGCTGTTTGCGGTGCTCTTTTGCGTGATCACCGTCACGTTCTTCCTCGTGCGCCTTGCTCCGGGCGGCCCGTTTTCGCGCGAACGGCAGATTGCTCCCGAGATCGAGAAGCAGCTCCTGGCGCGCTACAAACTCGACGGCACCGTCTGGCAGCAATACCGCAGCTATCTGTGGGATGTGGTCCGCGGCGACCTTCGGCTTTCGACGAAATACCGGGATCGCTCGGTGAATGAACTCATCGCCGACAGCCTGCCGGTTTCGGCAACGCTGGGCGCGCTGGCTTTCCTCATCGCAACACTCGGCGGCGTCTGGCTGGGGACAACCGCGGCGGTGCGCCATCACACTTGGGCGGACGCCAGCGCCATGCTCGGCGCGCTCACTTTGATCAGCATCCCGACCTTTGTCACCGGGCCGGTTTTGGTCCTGATCTTCGCCCTGCATCTCGGCTGGCTGCCGGTGGGCGGATGGAACTCCTGGACGAGCTTGATCCTCCCGGCAGTGACGCTGGCTGGACCGTATGTCGCCTACATCGCGCGGCTGATGCGGACCAGTTTGCTGGAAGTGCTCGGGCAGGATTACGTCCGTACCGCGCGGGCGAAAGGTCTCGGCGATACGACGGTCATCTACAAGCACGCGCTGAAGGTCGCAATCCTCCCGGTGATCAGCTTCCTCGGCCCACTCGCGGCCAGTTTGGTCACCGGATCGATTGTCATCGAGACGATCTTCAACCTCGCGGGAACCGGCGGCTTTTTCATCAATGCCATCCAAAACCGCGACGCCTTTTTGCTCCTCGGAATCACGATCGTTTACTGCGGATTGCTGGTGGTGCTGAACCTCCTCGTGGACGTCGCTTACACCTGGCTCGACCGCCGGATCAATCTGTATGACTGACGCCGCGCTGCCTCCACCTGGCGCCTGGCGCCGCTTGCGCCGCAATCCGGTCGCGCTCGTTTCGATGCTGCTTCTCGCCGCGATCATTTATCTCGCGATCGATGCTCCACGCTGGATCGACTACCGGCCGGAAGCGCTCTCGACGAATCAGTTTTCCCCGCCCAGCAAAGCGAATCCGTTTGGCACGGATGTGAACGGTCGCGACGTGCTCAGCCGGGTCATTCAAGGTGCGCGCATCTCGCTTTTTGTCGGTTTGGCGGGCGCGCTGATCAGCTTTTTCATCGGAACCGCGTATGGGATGATTTCCGGTTATTTCGGCGGACGAGTGGACGCGGTGATGATGCGGTTCATTGAAATCCTCTACTCCATCCCGCGCCTGATCCTGATCATCATGGCCATCTACATTTTCGATCCGATGCTGCGGAATTGGCTCGGCGCTCTGCAGCTCACCTTCTTCCTCGGGAACTTCCGCTGGGCTCTTCAAGGAGCGACGCTGATTCCCTACTCGAAAATCGCATTGCTGATCATCGCGCTCGGATTGATCGAGTGGCTGACCATGGCGCGGATCGTCCGCGGACAGGTGCTCTCTTTGAAAAGCCAGCAATTCGTGCTCGCCGCGCGTTCCCTGGGTCAAAGTCACTTCCGAATCATCGTCCGGCATTTGCTCCCGAACATCGCCGGCATCGTGATCATCTATCTGACGCTGACCATTCCCGCAGTGATCCTGGATGAAAGCTTCCTCAGCTTTTTAGGTTTGGGAATCTCCGCGCCGCAAGCGAGCTGGGGAACACTCCTGAGCGACGGCGCTCAGGTCATCAATCCGGTGAAAAGTTATTGGTGGCTGCTGCTTTTCCCCGCGGTCGTGATGTCGCTCACCCTGCTGGCGCTGAACTTCCTTGGGGATGCCTTGCGAGACGCGCTCGATCCGCGCTCCAGACGCTGAAGGTCCGCCAGGCCCAGGTGATCCCGAAACTCGCCGCGAGGACTCCGGCGAGCAGCGGCAAGACGGAGACGCCGAGCGCGCTGACGCCGGCTCCCGCGATGAACGCGATGAGGACCAAATGGCCGAGATACATGACCAGCGATTCCCGGCCGGCAAACAAAACCACCGGCGGTGACCAACGCGCCGAAAGCCAGCCGCAGATGGGGACAAACGCGAGGATCCACGCGAGCCGCTCGAAGAAGAACGCCGGACCGGCGCTCGAAAATGGCTGGCGCTCGAGGAAGAAAAGCGAGGCGGCGGCGCTGAGCACGGGCACAGCAAACGCGCGGAAGGTCGGTGGCCGGGAACTCGCGACATAGCCGAGGAAGGCGAAAGCGGCCCAGGGGAAAAGCGGGAAGAGCGAACCGTGCGTGCGGTTCAGCCAGGCGAGCACCGGAATTGGTCCATCACTCCAGAGCGCGATCTGCGGGGAAATCACCAGCACCGCCGCTGCCGAGAATCCGATCACCGCTTTGATCCAACGCCCGCACCAACGCTCCAGCACCACGATCAAGCCGATCGCGGCCGCGAGACACGGCAGGATGTCCACGCAGTTCCAGGCGTGCCAGCCTTCCCGCCAGCGTCCGGCGAGCACTTCCGTCCAGGGAAAATGCATGATCCCGCCGAGCGCGGCGATCCCCGCCAGCCGCCACAGCCGCCGGCTGACGCCAAACTGTCTCGTCTGTCTTTTCCGCAGCCCCAAGCCGTGCGCGTAACCGGCGATGAAGAGAAACGCCGGCGCGACCAACCCGTTGACATAATTCAGCCGGAGGAACCAGTCCGTCGCGCGGAAGGCGGGCGCGAGGAAAGTATTCAGGACGTGCGTCTCGATCATCACGAGCACCGCCGTCCCGCGGTAAAGATCCAGCCAGGTGAGACGCGGCGCCGGATGCGCGTGATCCTTGGGCGGTTTGCCCCGCCCGTCGGGATTCACTGAAACTGAATCGTGACCGTCGGCTGCGCTTCGGCTTTGATTCCGTCCACGCCCTTCACCAGCGCCTTGGTTTCCTCAATGGTTTTCGGCTGCGCTTTGGTCAACGCCTTCAGCTTTTCCGGATTGGCGAGCACCTTGTTGAAGTCCAGTTCCATGAGCGTGACGCGCGAAGCATCCTGATACTCCGCATTGCTCCGGACGATCTTGCCTTCG
Organism: Chthoniobacteraceae bacterium; assembly: GCA_036388515.1. Taxonomy (GTDB): domain Bacteria; phylum Verrucomicrobiota; class Verrucomicrobiia; order Chthoniobacterales; family Chthoniobacteraceae; genus Chthoniobacter. Next base: position 3,882 of record DASVRR010000093.1, read on the forward strand.
ACCTCCACGACGAGGCTCATTTTCATGTCCTTAAACATCTGCTGCATCATCATCATCGCCGCGTCTTCCCCACCCGCCGGAGTTTGCGCGGGTTTTTCCTTGGGCAGATCGCCGGGTTTTGGCTGAGGCAATTTCACCACGAGCGACGCCGGCGCACCTTTCGTAAACTGAAACTTCACCGCTTCGGTTTTCGCTTTCTCGCCGAGCATCATCGCGGCGTTCGCACCCCCGGGAATATTGTCGCCCGGATTCTGATCGACCCGCAGTTTGCTGACGTCGGCAAACGCGTAAATCGCCGTAAAACCTTCCCCAGTCGGCGTGGTGATCGGCTTGGCCGAAACAAAAGTCACGCCCTCGCCTTTCTTCTCCGCGGCGGCGCGCAGCTTCTTTTCGTCCAGGAGCTTGAACGTTTCTCCTGCCGGCGCGCCTTTCCCGCCGAGCAAACCTTCCAGTCCGGAACTCATCTGCTTCATCTGCTCGACCGCCTGTTTGCTCATCACGGTCGTTTCCTCCAGCGTTCCGCTTCCGTCCGCCTTCACGCGCACCGTCGTTTCTTGCTGGAAGCAACCGCTCCAGCCAAAGACCGCCAGGAGAGCAAAGAGGAGCGCGCGGAGGGTGTGCATGGACGTAGATTTAGGGAAAGAACCCGATCGCTGGCGAGCGTGGATTTGCTGACGGACCGGCAGGCGGTTTGGCACGTGACAGTGAACCGCCCAGCCTGGAAGGTTCCCCGCTCCCATGGATCTGCTCGAAGAACTGCAACTCCGAATTCTCCCAGCCGACGGAGCGATGGGCACGGAGTTGCTGCGCGCCGGCATTCCCCGCGAGCGCTGTCTGGAAGAACTCTGCGTCAGCCAGCCGGATCTCGTGGCCGGAATTCACCGGGCCTACCTGGCTGCAGGCGCGCGGTTGATTAAGACAAACAGCTTCGGAGCAAACGCCGTTCGTCTGGCAAAACACGCTTTCGGCCACCGCGTCAGCGAGCTGAACTGGACGGCGGCCCAGCTTGCCAAGGAATCCGTGAAAGGAACCGGCGCGCGCGTCATGGGGAGCGTCGGGCCGCTCGGGCTCAGCCCGGCAGAAACAAAGTCCGCCGGCATTAACGTGGAGGAAGTTTTCACCGAGCAAATCGGCGCGCTGCTCGATGGCGGAGCGCGCGTGATCCTGCTGGAGACGTTCACGGATCTTCCGGAACTGCTGACCGCCATTCACGTGAAGCATTCCCTGCATCATTGTCCGGTAATTGCTTCCGTGGCTTGCGATTCCGCCGGACGGCTGGCGGACGGAACGACGCTCGCGGAAGCTTTCCTGCAACTGAAAGCCGCGGACGCAGATCTCGTGGCGGTGAACTGCGTGACGCCGACGCCAGCTCTGCTCAGCGCCTTGGTTCCGCTGCCGGCGGATCTCACGCTCGCAGCCTTCCCGAGCGCGGGTATTCCGGGAGATCCGGAAGAAAGCCATCCGGTTTCACCGGAGCAATTTGCGCGGAGCGGAGTCGCGCTGGCGCAACTCGGCGCGCGGATCATCGGCGGCTGCTGCGGCGCAGGTACGGCCCACATTGCCGCGCTGGTCGCGGCTCTGGGTGGGGAAAAGCCGGGCGCCGATGCTGGGGAGAGTTCGCCTCGCGCCTGAGAGTTTGTCCTGCGTGGAAATTCAGAGTTCCTCCTCTTTGCTCCCGGTTTCCCCATGTCGCAGGTAAAACGCGCGTTCCTCTTCCAGTTGGCGGGTCTGATCCTGTTCATCGGATTGATCGCCTGGACTTTCTCCCGGTTTCCGGTGAGCGATTACGTGCTCGCTGCCCAGCAGAAGATCGGCGCGATGGAGTTCTGGGGCGGCGTTTTTTATCCCCTGCTCTATGCCGCCTGCAATGTCCTGCTGCTCCCGGGCGGTGTCCTCGCGATTGGCAGCGGCCTCTTCTTCGGCCTCTGGTGGGGTTTCTTCCTGAATCTGATCGGCAACGTTTCCGGAGCCGCCATTTCCTTCCTGATCAGCCGCAAACTCGGGCGCGCCTGGGTCCAGAAGAAATTCTTCCGCCACCGGAAGTGGAGCGCGCTGGATGAGGCGATCGGCGCGGATGGCTGGAAGATCATCTTCCTCAGCCAGGTGCATCCGCTCTTCCCCACCAGCCTCCTGAATTACCTCTACGGCGTCACCCGGATTCGCTTCCGCACCTGCATGCTCTGGGTGGCGCTCGGCCAGGCGCCGGGACTTTTCCTCTACGCCTATCTTGGCACCTTGACTCAGCTCGGCCTCCGGCTGGTCCGTGGCGAGACGCATCCCGGCGCCGGGGAGTATTTCCTCTGGATCGGCGGATTGGTGGTCACGATCGTTGTGACCATCGCCTTTGCTCGCGTCGCGCTCCGGGTTCTCGCCCGGGTGGAGCAAGCGGCCGTGCAGCAAGAGGCTCAAGAGAGTGCTGGCGAATCGCAGCAGGAGCTGGATGTGGTGGAAAGGTAACAGCGCGGGTGTTTCCCGACATGATGTTCATCCCGTCTTTTGACACCCAAATTTACCATGCTAAGTTTTCGCCGCTTATGTATTCCCGAGAGCTTGAGACTTCCCGCGTCAGGTCCCTCCCTGCTCTTTACCTCGATTACGGAGCTGATGCCGACATCGGAGGCCACAATGCGCTGGAGATCAGCGACCGGGGAATGCGGTTCGAATCGCGCTGGCAGTTTTCAATTGGAACGCGTCTTTCCGTAGCCCTGCAATACCTGGATTCCCGTCTCGGTCAGACGCGGGTGACCGTGGAAGGAATCGTCGTCTGGTGCGAACCGCGCCCGGACAAGCGCCACGAAAGCACCCTTCTTTTCCTCGAACTTCCGGACGAGCTGCGCCACAGCCTCCGGGAGTTTTCGCATCTGGTGGACACCTCGGAGTAGTTTCTTCCGAAAGTCCGGAGGAAACTCGATCCGGTCAAAACAAACGGCCGGCAACACGAAGTCGCCGGCCGTTGAAATGTTCCCGCGGAGTTCGAGCGGACCCTAGCTCAGCTTGGCCAGAGCTTTCCCCACATTGCTCTTGTGGCGATCGGCAGAGTTTTTGTGGATTCGGCCAGTCTTCACCGCCTTGTCAATCGTCGAGACGAAAGCCTTCGCCGCAGCCTTGGTCGCCTCGCTATCGGTGCCCTTCATCGTCGCACGAAAGGTGCGCAGCTGGTTCTTGACGGTCGTCAGAGCCCGGCGATTGACGAGAGTGCGCCGCTCAGTTTGGCGGGCGCGTTTGGCAGCGGATTTGGTATTGGCCATGATCTTGTTTCTGGAAAAAGGAGCGCAAGACTAACGGGAGCCTTCCCGATGTCAAGACGGCGGATTTCTCCGCTTGCCAGCACCGGACCTCCCCACTATTTTCCGCGCCTCTGATCGCCAGGGTAGCTCAGTGGCAGAGCGGGGGACTCATAAGCCCTAGGTCGGGAGTTCAATCCTCCCCCCTGGCATTTCCGGAAGCGCACGCGGATTTCGCTTTCGGGCGTTCAGTTGTTCCCGAACTCCGCGCGGACGGGTTCCAGCAAAGCCGCGGTGAGCGCGGCAAGTTTTTGGATCGAGACTTCGTCGATGTTTTCCGGATCGATGCACAGGTAGTTTTTGTCCGCGCGTTCCGCCCAGCCGTTGAAGATTTCCGCGATTGCTTCGGCGGTGAGCGGCGAGATGGTCAGGTGAGTTTCGGAGCTTCGCATTGCCACCCGACCCGCAAATTCCAGGCAGTTCGTCAATCCTAAACTTCGCCCCGGAGGGGAAGATTCCGCAGCTGGGGAACAAACCCGTTCACAGCGTCGGAGGCGCTCCGGAAGAAAGGTCCGGTTTGCTCCTTCCGGAGCAAGGCGCGGCCGGAAGTTCCAGCTAAAACTCCCCTTCCCCGTTTCGCGACTTCTGCTGACCCAAAACCTCGGTGGTCCGATCCAGCGGACGCCGAAGCGCGGTGGATTCCTTTGATTTTAGCTCCTTCGAGCCTTGCGCGAGCGGCAAC
>DASVRR010000094.1:0-3027 GCA_036388515.1 Chthoniobacteraceae bacterium
CGGAAGCTCGGCGGAAGCAATGTAGGGAAGATTCGCGGCGATCAGGTCGAACTCGCCTTCCACTCCACTCAGCAGATCGCTGGAGTAAAAACGGACCCGCTCCGACAAGCCGAGCCGCGCCGCGTTTTCCCCAGCCAAAGCCAGCGCGTCGGGAGAAAGATCGACGGCCTCGACGTGCGCCTCGGGCCATTCTGCCGCGAGCGTCAGCGCGATCACTCCGCTGCCGGTGCCGACATCCAGCACCCGCGCGGCGGGACCGTTCGCAAGGATCAACTCGAGGAGTTGCTCCGTCTCCGGCCGGGGAATCAGCGCGCGCCGGTCGCAGCCAAAAGTGCGTCCGTGAAACTCCGCAGTCCCGAGCAAATGCTGGAGCGGTTCGCCCGCCGCGCGGCGCTTCACCAAAGCGCGCAAAGGCTCGAGTTCCCGATCTTCCAGCGCCCGATCGAACTCCAGGTAAAGCTCCATGCGCTTCTTCCCCAGCACATGCGCGAGCAGATGTTCGATGTTCAACCGGGCGCTTTCCACGCCGCTTTTCTGGAAGTAAGCGGTCGTCGCGGTGATGACCTCGAGCACGGTTTTCATCTGGGAGCCGCTGCTTCTAGCCGCCGCTCTCGTGGAGTGCAAACGCCGCGCTGCTCGAACCGAAACACGAGCGGCTGGTCGCCGCGTCCCGGATGCGGTAAGCACGGGCGGATGAAACACCTCTGGACCGATGTCTTCCCGGCCGTGACCACGCAAATGCATCCGGATGGATCTCTGGACCTCGAAGCGACTGCGGCGCATGTGGAAGCGCTCCTTTCTTCCGGAGTGGCCGGGCTGATTTTCCTCGGCTCGCTCGGAGAAAACCAACAGCTGACTCCGGAAGAAAAGCGGCGGGTGATCGAAGCGATGATCTCCGCCGTGAAGGGACGCGTGCCGGTCCTCAGCGGCGTGGCGGAATCCAGCAACGCGGAAGCAATCCGCTATGTCGCCGATCTGGAAAAGCTCGGTGCGGACGGCGTGATGCTGATGCCGCCGATGCTCTACAAGGCTGCGCCCGAGGAGACGCTCACTTTCTTCCGGACGGTCGCGCGTTCCAGCGGACTGCCGATGATGATCTATAACAACCCGATCAGCTACGCGAACGACATCACTCCGGAAATGTTTGCGGAGCTCGCCAGGGAAGAAAACTTCGTGGCGCTCAAGGAAAGTTCCGGCGACACGCGGCGCATCACCGATCTGCGGAATCTGCTCGGCGATCGTTACGCGATTTTCACCGGCGTGGACAATCTCGCGCTGGAAGCTTCCATCCTCGGAATCGACGGTTGGGTCGCCGGTTCCGGCATCGCTTTCCCGAAGGAAAACCAATACTTCTGGGAACTCACCCGCCGAGGCGAATGGGAGCGGGCGCGCGAAATTTATCGTTGGTTCACGCCGCTGCTGCATCTGGATGTCAGCACGAAATTCGTGCACTACATCAAGCTCGCGGTGCAGGAGTGCGGCCTCGGCGCGGAGTGGTTGCGCGCTCCGCGTCTGCCGCTGAGCGGGGAAGAACGCGAGCGCGTGCTCCGGATCATCCATCGGGGAATCGCCGAGCGTCCGGTGATTCCTCCAGCGGGGCAGCGGTGAGAAGCATCCGCATCATCGACTCGCACACCGCGGGCGAGCCGACGCGCGTGGTGCTTTCCGGCGGGCCGGAACTCGGCGGCGGATCGATCGCCGGGCGTCTCGAAATCTTCCGGAGCAAGCAGGATGCGTTTCGTTCCGCGATCGTCGGCGAGCCGCGCGGCTCGGATGTTTTGGTGGGCGCGTTGCTCTGCAATCCTGTGGATCCGACGTGCTGCGCTGCGGTGATCTTCTTCAATAACGTCGGCTACCTCGGAATGTGCGGGCACGGTTTGATCGGCCTCATTGCGACGCTGGCGCATCTCGGCCGGCTCGGTCCGGGCGAACACCGGGTCGAAACTCCGGTCGGGATTGTCATCGCCCGACTCAACTCCAGCGGGCAGATCGCGGTGGCGAATGTCCCGAGTTTTCGCCGCGCAAAGGACGTCGTTCTTGACCTTCCCGGCGGGCGGAAAATCACTGGCGATGTCGCGTGGGGAGGAAATTGGTTCTTCCTCACCGGCGCACCTGGCGAGCAGCTCGAGTTGGGGAATCTTCCCGCCTTGCTCCAGCTCAGCACCGAGATCCGCGCGGCGGCAAATGCGCAAGGTTTCCCCGAGATCGATCACGTGGAATTGTTCGGTTCGCCGCAGACGCGCAACGGCAATTCCCGGAACTTCGTGCTTTGTCCCGGCGGCGCTTACGACCGTTCTCCTTGCGGCACCGGAACCAGCGCGAAGCTGGCGTGTCTCGCCGCGGATGGAGCGTTGCTGGAAGGCGAGCGCTGGATTCAGGAAAGCATCCTCGGGAGCATTTTCGAAGGTTCCTTTCACTGGCTGGATCATGCTTCCGGAAAGATCGTTCCGGTCATCACGGGCGCCGCTTTCATCACGGCGGAAGCCACGCTTTTGCTGAATGAAACGGATCCGTTTTGCTGGGGAATTCGTCCGCAGTGAGCAAGCACGTCGTGATCATCGGTGGTGGCGTGATCGGGCTCTCGACGGCTTTTTACTGTCTGCGAAAAGGGCTTCGCGTCACCGTCATTGAACGTCTTCCCGAGGCGCGGAACGGCTGCTCGTTCGGCAACGCGGGGATGATTGTCCCGAGCCATTTCACGCCGCTCGCCGCGCCGGGAATGGTCGCCCTCGGACTGAAATGGATGTGGAACCCGGAGTCGCCTTTTTACATCCAGCCGCGGCTCGATTGGCAGCTCCTGAGTTGGGCGATCAAGTTCTGGCGCGCCGCGACTCCGGAACATGTCCGGCGTTCGGCGCCGCTCCTGCGGGATCTCAGTCTGGCCAGCCGCTCGTGCTTCGAGGAACTCAGCGCCTTGGCCGGTTTTGACTTCGGGCTGCAGCAGCGTGGCTTGCTGATGCTCTGCAATTCCGCTCACGGAATGCGGGAAGAAATCGCGGTGGCAAGCGCCGCCCAGCAGCTCGGGAT
>DASVRR010000095.1:0-37165 GCA_036388515.1 Chthoniobacteraceae bacterium
TCTTTCATCACGATCGCCTGCAAGTTTGCTCCCAGCGCCGCCTCCGTCGCGGTCACAAACTCCGGCGCCACTTCGATGAATTGCGCGAGCGCACCGAGCACCGCTGGCTTGAAGAAAGTCGGGTTGTCCAGCCCGCGCAAAACCGCCTGCGTGCCTTCGGAAAAACCTTCGCCGCCTTCGTTCAGCGCACGCAAGACTTCCAGCTTTGAATCCTTTTCCGCCAGCGCCCGCTGCGCATCTCGAAGCTCGCGATCGACTCCAGCGAGATTGGTTTGCGCATCGCGGAGTTGCGCTTCGGAGTCGGCGAGTTGGACGGTATTCCGCTCCAAATCCGTCAGGCTGCGCTCCAGCTCGGACTGCGTTTGCTCGAGGCGTTCGGTGTATTGGGTGAAAGCAAAGGTGAGCTGCTCGAGTTCGCCCGAAAGCACGCTCAGCCGCGCCTCCGCACCGTCGCGTTGCTGCATCACGCTGGCGACTTGTCCGCGCAAACTGCTGATCCGGCTTTCCGCGCGCGCGGCGTCGTTCGCCACGGTATTGATCGTCCGCTCAGCGTCCTGCCGCTGGGCGGTGAGCGCGGCGGTCGCGGCTTGTTTTTCCTCCATCACGCGCAGCTCGCTCGCGAGCAGCGTGGTGATTTGCTCCAGCTCCGAGTCGGTGTCGCGGAGCTGTGTTTCCGCAATGCGGAATTTCTCCTCAGCGCCCGCCACATCCGAGCGATACCGATCCACCAGCCCACTGAATTCCGCGGCGCGTTCCTCGTTGAAAACGATCCGGTTCTCGTGGTTCGAGATGCGGGTCTTCAGGTCGTTGACGCTTTGCCGCGCTTGATTCAGCCGCTGCTCCATTTCCTCCAGAGCCGCGCGTTGAACCGAAACCTGGCTCTCCTGGTTTTCGATTTCCTGTTCGCACTCGAGGTGCCGATCCGCCAGACGCGCCAGCTCGGTGCGCGCGGTGTTTTGCTGCTCTTCCAGTGCATCGAACTGACGCTTCGCAGCATGCGTTTCGAGCAGCTTCAAGTCGCCGATGAGCGCCTGATAACGCCGCGCTTTTCCCGCCTGCCGCTGGAGCGAACCGATCTGGCGTTTGACCTCTTTGATGATGTCTTCCAGCCGGAGCAGATTCGCTTCCGTGGCTTCGAGCTTCCGGAGCGCTTCCTTCTTCTGCGACTTGTATTTGGTAATGCCCGCGGCTTCCTCAAAGATTGCGCGCCGATCTTCCGGCCGCGAGGAAAGGATCATGTCGATCTTCCCCTGCTCCATGATCGAGTAAGCCGAGCGACCGATCCCGGTGTCCATAAAGAGCTGCTGGATGTCGCGCAACCGGCACGGCGTTTTGTTGAGCAGATACTCGGAGCCGCCGTCGCGGAAGACCCGGCGAGTGATCGTGACTTCATGCCAGTCCAGCCCGAGCTGCTCCTCGCACTCGGAAAAAGTCATCGAGACTTCGGCCATCCCGACCGCCGCGCGAGAGTCGGTCCCGCCGAAGATCACGTCCGCCATTTCGCCGCCGCGGAGCGCTTTGGCGGATTGTTCCCCGAGCACCCAGCGCATCGCGTCGAGGACGTTGGATTTGCCGCAGCCATTTGGCCCGACCACGGCGGTGACGCCTCGATGGAATTCCATCTTGGTTTTGGGGGCAAACGACTTGAAACCGAAGAGTTCGAGAGACTGGAGATACATGGGGAAGAGGGAAAGCTGCGCGGAGAGTAGATCGGCGGCAGGCGGCGACAAGCACAATATGTAGCGGTGCGGAGGAATTCCTCACCACAAGGCGGAGTATCCGGAGGAAAAGGCATGATCTTGCGCTTCCCGCCGAAACGATGCTTTGCGCTGGAGAAGAAAACGGGTCCACTGAGGCATGAAGATTTCCTTGTTCCTCTCCGCTTTATCCGCGCTGACGCTCCAATTTGCCTCCGCCTCGGAGCCAAAAGCGGCGAAGGAAATCTCGCGCGACGTGACTCCGGAACAAGCGGAGCAACTCCTGAAGCAAAACCCGAAAACCGTCATCGTGGATGTGCGGACTCCGGAAGAGTTTGCCAGCGGGCATTTGGCTGGAGCAAAGAACCTCAACTTCCAGAGCGACGATTTTTCGGCCAAAGTCGCGGCGCTTCCGGCCGATCAGCCGATCTTACTCCACTGCGCTTCCGGCGGTCGCAGCCAGCAGGCGCTCCCGCTGCTTCTCGGGCGGAAGTTTCCCGAACTCTACCACATGAACGGCGGCTTCGCGGCGTGGAAGAAAGCCGGGAAACCCGTGGAGAAAAAGTAAGCGGCGAGCGTCGGCATCCGATCTGGAGGGAAGCGCGCCGTCGCTTCCGTGGCCGGTCTGTCACCGCGGCATCAACGGCGCGATGCCCGCCAATCTAATGCCGCACCGACTTCAGGTTCCAACTAAAACCCCCCTTAGCGGGGAAGTTCGGGCCGCTCGATCGAGAGCGTGCTTTCCTCCGGATCAATCGAGAGCGCCGAGACGATGACATTCCGGAAGTCGCCATCCAGCACGCCGTTGGCGTCCAGGAATCCGGAGTCGATAAACCAGCGAAGTTTGTCCGGCTCGAGTTCGTATCCTTCGTCTTTGGCGAAGAGATAAAGCAGCGCGGCGAGGTTTGGATCCTGATTATAGAGCGGCTTCAGCCACGAATCGTAGAAGGTCTTGATTCGCTGGCTGTCCACCTTCGCTCCATTCCGCAACTCGGTGGGATATCCCATTTCCCGCTCCGCTCAGTTTTCCCCGCTCAGAATACTCCCGAGGCCGGTGCAGCGGGAGGATTCCTCATGTCCCCGCCTTTGAGCTTGGCGTTCATCATGCCCTGAATCTCCTGGAGCATCTGGACCACTTCCGGACCGCGCGTGAGGACTGCCTTGCCCAGCTTTTCGTAGTGCGCCGGGTTGCGCTGGGCGAGTTCCGAGAGAGCCATGATCACGGCCAGCGTGTTGTTGATGTTGTGCTTCACCTCGCGAAACTTCTCGAGGATCGCCTCGAGGTCTGCGCGGGTCATTTCGAAGGGGGCTTCAGCCATGGATTTACCTCTTGGAGACAGGTTGGTGGTTGTGCTTTGCTCGGCGGTTTGAACTCACGGCGGAAATGGCAGCTTCAGTAATCAAGATCACCGGCGCGCGCCAGCATAATCTCCGCAACCTGACGCTGGAGATTCCGCGGGAGAAACTCGTCGTGATCACCGGCCTGAGCGGCTCCGGCAAGTCGTCGCTCGCCTTTGACACGCTCTATGCGGAAGGCCAGCGCCGTTACGTGGAAAGCCTGTCCGCCTACGCGCGGCAGTTTCTGGATCAGATGCAAAAGCCGGACGTCGATTTCATCGAAGGCCTCTCGCCGGCGATCGCGATCGAGCAGCGCACTTCCGGAGGAAGTCCGCGCTCGACGATCGCGACGACCACGGAAATCTACGATTATCTGCGGCTCCTTTATTCGTCCGTCGGAAAGCCGCATGACCCGAAAACCGGCGCGCCGATTTCGAAGCTTTCTCCCCAGCAGATCGTCGATCAGATCGTCGCTTATCCGGCGGAGAGTCGCATCGTGGTCCTGGCGCCGATCGTCCAGAGCGAGCTGGGAGAATTTCGCGACGTCATCGAGAAGCTCAAGCGCGAAGGTTTCGTCCGCGTCCGGGTGGATGGGGAAGTCATCGAGCTCGGCCGTCCGGAACCGATCCGCTTGAGCAAAGAGGCACGGCACGTGATTGAAGTCGTCGTCGATCGGCTGGTGATCAAGGAAGGCGTGCGCACGCGGCTGGCGGATTCGGTGGATACCGCGTTGAAATGGGGAGGAAATCAGCTCGTGATCTTGCGGCGAATCGAAGGCGTCGATCCGGAACAATGGGAGACGCTGCGTTATTCCACGGACTACAGCAATCCGGAGACCGGCTTCACTCTTCCGCAACTCACGCCGAAGCATTTTTCCTTCAACAGTCACTTCGGCGCGTGTCCCGCCTGCCACGGCCTCGGCACCGAGCTGATCTGCGATCCGGACCTGATGATTCCGGACCGGGAGAAATCCCTCTCGGGCGGAGCGGTGGCGCCTTGGGCCAAAGCGAACAAGCGGATGCAAAGCTACTACGTCGGCGTGCTGACTTCGCTCGCGCGGGAATACAAGGTTTCGCTGGAGACCCCGTTTGGCGAGCTGCCGGCGGAGTTTCAGGAGGCGCTGGCGCGAGGCACGGGCGAGCGCGCGATTGCCTTTAGCTGGGGAGAAACGGGCAAGCGCGAGAAGGTGGAGAAGCCGTTCGAGGGACTCGTCGCTTCGCTGCAGCGACTCTACGATTCCACGGACAGCGAATTCACGCGCCAGCGGATCCGGCAATACATGACGCGCCATACTTGCACCGTCTGCAAAGGCGCGCGGCTGAAACCGGCGATTCTCGCGGTGACCTTGGGAGATGAGCAAAGCGCCACCGGCCGCGGTTTGAATGTGCATCAGTTTTGCCAGCAAACGATCGAGCAAGCTTCCGCATTCATCGAGAAGCTGGAGCTTTCCACGCAGCAGCTTTTCATCACCAGCGAGGTGCGGAGGGAAATCGGCGCGCGGCTGAGTTTCCTCATCGAAGTCGGCCTGGGATATCTTTCGCTGGACCGGGAAAGCGGCACGCTCAGCGGCGGCGAAGCGCAACGCATCCGCCTGGCGACGCAGATTGGTTCCGGATTGGCCGGCTGCGTCTATGTGCTGGATGAACCGAGCATCGGCCTGCATCAGCGGGACAATGATCGGCTGATCGGAACGCTCCGCCGGCTGCGCGATCTCGGGAACTCCGTGATCGTGGTGGAGCACGATGAAGACACGATCCGCGCTGCGGATCACGTGCTTGATCTCGGCCCCGGAGCAGGTGTGCGCGGTGGCCAGCTCGTGGCTCAAGGCACGCTGGAGGAAATCCTCGCCGTGGAGCATTCGCTGACCGCGCAATATCTTTCCGGACGCGCGAAGATCCCGGTGCCAAAGCAGCGCAAGCGTCCGCAATTCGTCGCTCCGCAAAACCGCAGCGATGAGCATAATCCTGGCTGGCTGACGATCACCGGCGCGCGGGAAAACAATCTGCAGACGCTCACCGCTTCCTTTCCGCTCGGCTGCTGCACGTGCGTCACCGGCGTCAGCGGGAGCGGGAAAAGCACGCTCGTCGATGACATCCTCCGGCGCGTTTTGTTCCGGCACTTTTACCGGTCAAAAGATCGGCCGGGAAAATACGCCGCGATTCATGGGCTGGAGCAAATCGACAAAGCGATCGTGATCGATCAAACGCCGATCGGCCGAACGCCGCGGTCAAATCCGGTGACTTACACCGCCGCGTTCGGGCCGATTCGGGATCTCTTCAGCAGCCTCCCGGCGTCGCGCATCCGCGGCTATGAGGCGGGCCGGTTTAGCTTCAATGTGAAAGGCGGACGCTGCGAGACTTGCGAAGGCGACGGGATGAAAAAAATCGAGATGCACTTTCTCGCCGATGTTTATGTGGAGTGCGAAGTCTGCCACGGCCGGCGCTACAACCGCGAGACGCTGGAGATTACTTACAAGGGGAAGAACGTCGCCGATGTGCTGGACCTCACCGTGGATGAAGCCGCCCGCTTCTTCCGGAATGTCCCGCAGATCGCGGACAAGCTGCTCGCGCTGGAAGACGTGGGACTCGGTTACGTGCGGCTCGGGCAGAGCGGCACGACTTTGAGCGGCGGCGAAGCGCAGCGGATCAAGCTGGCGGCGGAGCTGGCGAAGAAAGCGACCGGGCGCACCGTTTACATCCTGGATGAACCGACCACCGGCCTGCATTTCGCGGACATTCACAAGCTGCTGGAAGTCCTGATGAAACTCAGGGACGCGGGGAACACTCTGATCATCATCGAGCACAATCTCGAGGTGATTAAGTGCGCGGATTGGGTGTTGGATCTCGGTCCGGAAGGCGGCGCGGGCGGCGGCCGGATCGTGGCGCAAGGTCCTCCGGAGCACATTGCGGAAGTTGAGCAAAGCCACACCGGCAGGTATTTGAAGCGAATGCTATGAAGCCGAACGTCGCGCGATTTTTCATCCTGCTGCTGCTCGGTGTTCCCGCCATGGGGCAAGAGCCCCCGGCGCTGCAAGTCGCGGAGCAGGCGTTGCGCGAGTCTCTTCCGGAAATCGCGCTGCAAAAACTGGAAGTCATCCTGCAGGGAAAAAAGACCGGGCCAGCCGAGCAGGAACGCGCGCGTTTGCTCCTGAGCGAGGCGCTGCTGGCTCGGGGACTTCACGAGGAAGCACTCGCCGCGCTGGCTCCTCTGGAAGAAACCAAAAATGAGGTCCGGCTGCTGCGCGCCCACATTCATCTGGCCGCCGGACAGTCGCAGCTGGCGCTGCCGATTTACCAAAGTCTCGCGGCTGAGCCAAAGCCGTTACTCGAAGCTCGACTCGGTGCTGCCGAAGCACTCGAGGCGCTCGGCCGCACGGCGGAAGCAGTGTTGATCCTGGAGGCGGCAAATCGCGAAGGTCTGCTCGGGCGGCCCGCGCGGCTGCGTCTGGCGAGCTTCCACGTGAGTTTGCGGAAGGAGAAACGAGCGCGCGCCGTCCTCGCGCAGATCGAGCCGGCGGACGCGGGCGAGCAAGGTTGGAAAGACTATCTGGAAGGTCGTCTGCTGCTCGATGACGATCATCACGAACGCGCGATGGCGCTCTTCGAAAAGCTGATCGAAAACCCGGAAGGCCTTTCCGAAGGACTGCTGGTCGCGGCGACAATGGGCGAAGCGGAGGCGCGGATTCGCCTGCGCGGATACGACGAAGCCGACAAGCCGATGGAAGGATTCATCTCGCGGAATCCGGAAAGTCGCTGGCTGGAGTCGGTTTTCATCCGGCTCGATCAGATCTACGCAAAGCAAAGGAACCCGCAGGAACGAAAGCTCCAGAACTGGATCACGCAGCAGCCTCCGCGCTGTTCCGCGCTGGCCAGATATTACCTCGCGCGGATGCAAGTCCGGGAGCGGAAGTTTGAGAAAGCAGCGGTTTCGCTGCAAGGCTTCGCGCACTTCTTCCCGACGCATCCGCTGGTTTCTTCCGTGCACCTGATGCGCGCGGATCTTTTCTTCCAGGCGGGGAACTTTCCCGCCTCCGTCCGCGCGCTGGAAGCAGCGGAACGCCAGGCGCGGAATCAGGAAGAACGCGCGGAGATCCAGCTCCGGACAGGCCGCGTGCTTTATGAGCAAGGCCAGCCGCTGCTCGCAGCGAACGCCTTCCAGACGGCCGGGAAAACTTCGCCTCGGCTGCGGGAGAACGCGCTCTTCAACGCAGGACTGGCGGCGCTCCAGCAGCAGAATTACGACGGCTTTCTGGCAACCTACCGCGCGCTCACCGCCAGCTTTCCGTCCAGTCCGCTTCGACCGGAATTGATCCTCGAGCAAGGCTTGGTGCAGGCGCGAAACGCTCATCCGCAAGCGCCGGAAACACTGGATCTCCTGCTCACCCATTTTCCGCTGAGTCCCCGACAATCCGAAGCGCGCCTCGCGCTCGCCGAGCTGGCGTATGCGCAGGGAGAAACCGCGGCCGCGTCAAACTATTTGCTGGCAGCAAACAACTCGCCGGGAAGTGCGGCGACGGCGGAGCACGCGGATTATCTGGCGATCTTCCTGACCGAAGCGGACACCGGCACCGCGCCGCGCGAGGTCGTGGAAAAGGCTCTGGAGTTTATCCGCCGCTATCCGAAGTCTGCGCTTCTTCCGGAAGTGCGGATGAAACTCGGCCAGATCCACTTCCGCGCCGGCGACTTCCTCAGCGCCGAGGCGCAATTTGTCACGCTGGCTCGCGAGAATCCGAAAAGTCAGACGGCACCGACTCCTTACACGGAGGCGGCGCTCTTCCTCGCGGGCCAGTCGGCGACGCAGTGGCTGGGCGGCGATGCGGTGAGGCGGGCGCTCGATTTGTTCCGCGAAGTCGTCGAGTGGAAAGGTCCGCTGGAACTTCACGCGCGTCAGCAGCAGGCGATCATCCAGAGCCGGCTGGGGAAAGAGCAGGACGCAATCACGCTCTACGACATCATCCTCGCCGCGAAACCGGAACCCGAGTTGCGCTATGCGTCGCTCGCCGGGAAAGGCGACAATCTGGTCGCGCTCGGTCGCAAAAACCCGGCGCAGCTGGAAGCGGCAATCGCCGTTTTCGATGAGCTCACCAGACTTCCGGAAGTGCCGGCGAGCTGGCGGAATCAAGCGCTCTACAAGAAAGCGCGCGCACTCAAACAGCTCGGGCGGGATGCGGAAGCTCTGGCCGCCTATTACGATGTGCTGGAGAAAAGCGGTCCGGAAACGCGGGAATACTTTTGGTTCTACAAAGCGGGCTTCGATGCGGCCGGGCTGTTCGAGGAAAAACAGGACTGGGCTCAGGCGACCGCGATTTACCTGAAAATGAGCCGGCTGGACGGACCGCGATCCGCGGAAGTAAAGAACCGCCTCAAGGAGCTGCGGCTCAAGCACTTCATCTGGGAGTAAACCGGCGGCGGAATTTTTGGTTCAGGATTCGCGACCGATGACATAGAACCGCCGGCTCGCTCGCGACCTCCGGGCAAAATTTGCATTCCCAAACTGAAACCATTCCATGCCTTCCAAGCTTTTCATTCCCGGTCCGATCCAAGTCTCGGAGAAAACCTTCGCCGCTTTTTGTCAGCCGATGATCGGGCATCGCAGCGGGGAGTTTCAGAAGCTTTATGCCGGAATTCATCCGCAGCTTCAGGAGCTTTTCGGGACGAAGCAGCCGGTCTTCCTCTCCACCTCCAGCGCTTGGGGCGTGATGGAAGGCGCGATCCGGAATCTCGTCGGCACGGGCAAAATCTTGAACTGCATGAACGGCGCGTTCTCCGACAAATGGTTCGACGTGGCGAAGAAATGCGGACGCGAAGCCGTGGCGCTGCAGGTGGAATGGGGCCAGCCGATTCGTGGGGAACAAATCCGCGCCAAGCTGAGCGAAGGCGGCTTCGATGCCGTAACTTTGATCCACAACGAAACCTCCACCGGCGTGATGTCGCCCATCGCCGAGATCGCGGAAGTGATGCGCGACTTTCCGGAAACGCTGCTGATCGTGGACAGCGTTTCTTCCTTCAGCGTCGTGCCGCTGCCGATGGATGAACTCGGGATCGACGTTCTCCTCACGGGTTCGCAAAAGGCGCTGGCGATGCCGCCCGGATTGGCGCTTTTCTCCGCCAGCGAAAAGGCATTTGCGCGCGCGGAGACCGTCAAAGGACGCGGCTATTATTTCGACTTCCTGGAGTTCAAAAAGAACCAGGAACAAAACATGACGCCCTCGACTCCGTCGATCTCGCACATCTATGCGCTGCAATCGAAGCTGGAAGACATTCTCACCGAAGGCGTGGCCGCGCGGCACACGCGGCACGCGGAGTTAAACGCGATGGTGCACGCCTGGGTCCAGCGCCACGGGTTCGATTTCTTTGCTCCGGAAGGTTATCGCTCGAAGTCGCTGACCTGCATCGCCAACAACCGAGAGATCGATCTTCCGACGCTGCTCGCGACGCTGAAATCGAAGCATGGATTCATCATCGACGGCGGCTACGGCAAGCTGAAGGGGAAGACCTTCCGGCTTTCGAACATGGGCGACGAAACGCCCGCCAGCATCGCCGCGCTTTTGGCTGCGCTGGACGACTCGCTGCCCGCTTCCTGAGCGGAAACCCGAGGGAGTCCACGGACTTGGCGGAGCCGGAAAGAATCCGCAGATTCCGCAGGTTTTCGCAGAGGAAGAAGCGCCCGCTTTGCTCCGGAACATCTGCGTGAATCCGCGAAATCTGCGGACTTCCTCCGGAGTTCTGCGGAAACAAACGCGCGACTCTCCCGCAGCAACGCTCGCATCCACGAAAAGCACGAAAGGCTCTTGGGAAGAGCGGCGCCTGGATTGGCTCACGCGATCCGCGTGCGCGGATCGGTCAGATCCTTTTCGTGTCCTTTCGAGTTTTTGGTGGACCGGATTTCTTCCCGCCGTCAGCGCAGCGGGGAGTAATCCGTCGCTTTCAGGAAGACCGACTTCACGCCGTCCGGTGCGGTCAAGGAACCGCCGCCTTTTTCCTCGGAAGCTTTCCGGGCGGTGTTCCAGTCCGGATCCGCGCGGAAGGTCTTGAACGAAGCTTCCGCCGCCTCCTTGCTCGCGTGGGCGAGCAGATAAACGAGCATCTTGTCCGCATCCGGCTGTCCGGCGGCGAGCTGCCAATAGTAAAGATTGGTCATTCCGTGCTTGGCGAAAAGCCCGACCGTGTGGCTCCGGAAACGCTCGAGCAGATTCGCCAGATTGCCGGGCGAGGCGGTGTAGGTCCGCATCTCGAAAACGCGCGCCGCGTCGTGGGGAGAGGCCGCCACTTCGGGAGAAAAATCGGTGGCGGTGAAGAACCGCGACTCACTTTTGGCGACGATTTTTCCTCCGAGCTCGGATTCGGTGCGAGCTTTCTTCCAGTCAGGATCCGCGCCGAAAGCTTTCCAGGAAGCATCCCGCGCCGCGCGGTCAGGATAAGCCAGCACGTAGATGAGCTGGCGTTCCGGATTTTCGATCGGCACCCAATAGCCGATATTCGTCATGCCATGCTTCGCGAACAGCTTCGTGGTGTGATCCCGAAACCGCGCGTGCATGTTCTCCAGTTTTCCCTCGGCGGCGTAATAGGTGCGCATCTCAAAGAGGCGCGTGTCTGGCGTAGCCGCGAAGGCCGTAACGGTGAGCAAAGCGGTGGCGAGGAGAGCGAGGGGAAATTTCACAGGCGGGTATTTGGTGCCCGGATGATCCCTGGAGGGCGGTTTTGTTAGGAAAGTAGGCCGCCGCTTCAGGGTTTCACCCGTGGCCGAGCACCTTTAGCCAGGCGGGGCTTGCGGGGTCGGGATGCTTTCGCTTTGTTCCACTCCATCATGAGCGACGCTTTTCAGACTCTGCAGCAGTTCGAGATCGGGCACGGGAAAACGGGCAGCCTTTACTCGCTTCCCGCTTTGGAAAAACAAGGCGTCGGGCCGATTTCGCGCCTGCCGATTTCCATCCGGATCGTGCTCGAAAGCGTGCTCCGGAATTGCGACGGCAAGAAGGTCACCGAGGACGACGTGCGAACGCTCGCGAACTGGAACGCGAAGTCGCCGAAGCAAGTGGAAATCCCGTTCGTGGTGGCGCGGGTGATTTTGCAGGATTTCACCGGTGTGCCGCTGCTGGTCGATCTCGCGGCGATGCGCTCCACCGTGGCGCGGCTCGGTCGCGACCCGAAAATGATCGAGCCGCTGGTTCCCGTGGACCTCGTGGTGGATCACTCGGTACAGGTGGATTTCTTCGGCTCACCGGCCGCGCTCGGACTCAATCTCGACCTCGAATTCAAACGCAATCGCGAGCGCTACACCTTGCTCAAGTGGGGCCAGCAAGCATTCCAGACCTTCGGCGTGGTGCCGCCCGGCATCGGCATCGTGCACCAGGTGAATCTGGAATATCTCGCCAAGGGCGTACTCGAGAAAGACGGCGTTTTCTTCCCCGACACACTGGTCGGCACGGACTCGCACACCACGATGATCAACGGCCTCAGCGTCGTCGGTTGGGGCGTCGGCGGCATCGAGGCGGAGGCCGGAATGCTCGGGCAGCCGGTTTATTTCCTCACTCCGGAAGTCGTCGGGGTGCATCTCACCGGCGCGCTGAAAGAAGGAGTCACCGCCACGGATCTCGTCCTCCACATTACCCAGATGCTGCGCAAGGCGAAGGTCGTCGGGAAGTTCGTGGAATTTTACGGACCCGGCGCGCGTTCGCTCCCGGTGGTGGATCGCGCGACCATCGGCAACATGGCTCCGGAATACGGCGCGACGATGGGCTTCTTCGGAGTGGATGAGGAAACACTCGCCTATCTCCGCGGCACCGGTCGTCCGGAAGAACTGTGCAGCGCCTTCGAGGCGTACTACAAGGCGCAGGGACTCTGGGGCACGCCGCAACTGGGCGAGATCGACTACTCGGTCGATCTGGAACTCGATCTCTCAACCGTTGTTCCCGCAGTCGCCGGTCCACGTCGGCCGCAGGATCACATCGCTCTTCCGGAGCTCAAAAGCACCTTTACCTCGCTCTTCACCAAGTCTCTTCCGGAAGGCGGCTACGGCAAAACCGAAGCTGATCTCGGGAAGAAAGTCGCCGTGCACATCAATGGCGCGCCTCAACGCACCGGTCCGGAGCTCTTCTCCACAGACGCGATCAAGGAAGAAGGCCACATGGTCGAAGGCACTCCCCGCCACGTCATGGAAATGGTCGGCAATCGGCCCACGGCGCATCCAGTCGAGGAACTTCCCGCCTCTCCCTATCGTCCGGCCGACACGAAGATCGGCCACGGCTCCGTGCTCATCGCCGCAATCACCAGCTGCACCAATACCAGCAATCCCAGTGTCATGCTCGGCGCCGGTTTGCTCGCAAAAAAGGCCGTCGAGCTGGGGCTGAAAGTGAACCCGGCGGTGAAGACTTCGCTCGGGCCTGGTTCGCGTGTCGTCACCGATTACCTCACCAAAACCGGACTGCAGAGTTATCTGGATCAGCTTGGATTTCAGACCGTCGGCTACGGTTGCACCACTTGCATCGGCAACAGCGGTCCGCTGCATCCCGCGCTGGAAGATGCGATCAACAGCAATGATCTCGTGGCCGCGAGTGTGCTCAGCGGGAACCGAAACTTCGAAGCGCGCGTGCATCAAAATATCAAGGCGAACTTCCTCATGTCGCCGCCGCTCGTAGTGGCGTTTGCGCTCGCTGGTCGCGTCGATCTTGATCTGAGCAAAGACCCGATCGGCAAAGGCAGCGACGATCAGGAAGTCTATCTCCGCGACATCTGGCCGTCGCTCGCGGAGATCCGCGACGCGATGACGAGCGCGCTTTCCCCCGAGGTCTTCCGGACGCTCTACAGCAACTTCGCCGATCAAAACCCGAAGTGGAACGAGATCCCGTCTTCTTCCGGAGAGGTTTACGCGTGGGACGAAGATTCCACCTACATCCAGGAGCCGCCGTTCTTCACCAACTTCAGCATGGAGCCGGGGCATATCACGGAGATCCACAATGCACGGCCGCTCGGCATCTTCGGCGATTCGGTCACGACCGATCACATCAGCCCGGCTGGCGCGATCAAAAAAACCAGCCCAGCCGGAGAATATTTGCTCCAGCACAACGTCACGCACGAGGATTTCAACAGCTACGGATCGCGTCGCGGCAACGATCGGATCATGACCCGCGGCACGTTTGCCAATGTCCGGATCAAAAACTTGATGGTGCCGGGTGTGGAAGGCGGCGTGACGCGGTTCTACCCGAATGGGGAACAGTTTTCGATCTACGACGCGGCGATTAAATACCAGAGTTCCGGCGTGCCGCTGGTCATCTTCGCGGGGCAGGAATACGGCACCGGCAGCTCGCGGGATTGGGCGGCGAAAGGCACCAAGCTGCTCGGCGTCCGCGCCGTCATCGCGCAGAGCTTCGAACGCATTCACCGGAGCAATCTCGTGGGAATGGGCGTGCTTCCGCTGCAATTCGCCGAAGGCGTCAGCGCCCAGACGCTCAAGCTGGAAGGCGATGAAACGTTTGATCTGCTCGATCTCGACGACGACCTGAAACCGATGAGCGACGTCACCCTGGTGATCCGGCGCTCCAGCGGCGCCGAGGAGAAAATCGTCCTCCGCAGCCGCATCGACACCGCGATCGAGATCGACTACTTCCGCCACGGCGGCATCCTTCAATTCGTCCTCCGCCAGCTGCTCGCGGCAGAGGGTTAGCTGGAGCTTCGCCATGTCGAACTGGACGCTATGAACTCCAAATTCCCATCGTCCCTGATGGTGCGCATCAGCGACATCCGCTTTTGTCGCGATTGCGCACCGCGGTGCCTCGCCGAGTGGAAAGGTTGGCCGCTTCGAGACACGCTTCCCCTGCCACCGATTCTTAGCGACGGACGCTGCCCAATGTGTGGAAAATGCAATGAACTTCATTCCACAAGTGTCGCTTGGCTCAACGTGCATGGTCGCTACAACACTGGACTGCCTGATTACTGGGTGCTCGAGATCGTCGAACGCTCCAAATTCACACCCGAGTTTACGTCGAAATGGGGGCTCCCTTACTTCGAGCTGTTGACTTGCCGGCGCTGCGGAGAGCCAGCCTTTTCAAGCCTGCACGGTGTGGTGATATTGCACCAATGTCCTACGTGTCTCTACACCTATAAGGAACGGATTTCCCAATAACAACGTCCGCAAGGTTCAACAGCGCCCGCGTAATGGTGCTTGGTCTTGGTACCCGACCATTATCCTTGCTTGGCGAGATTTGATTTCCGCTGGTGACCAGGTGTAAGCCATCCCACCGTCATTGGCCGGCGTTTGAGCGTAGCTAACAAGTGCTTAGTCAACATGAAATACCAATTCATCTTCTTCAGCATCTCGGCAGGGAGCCTCGTGTTGCGATCCATCCTTTCGGCTCAAGTTTTAGCGGCGGCAGCAAGTCGCAATGAAGGGAGCATCGGAACAGATTTGTCGGTGGGTTCTTTCCGGAGGATCAGGCCATCGCCATGATTGGCGCGATCTGCGGAGTCATTGCGGCATGCATTCAGATTTGCCGGAGCGCCACTCCGTTATGGGTCCGCTCCGTTCAGTCTTCGGATTCTTGCTGCTAACTTCATTGGCCGGAATCTGTCTCACTTCTGATTCATTATTTTTAGTGAGCATTGGCGCCACAAGTCACCGCGCCACTGCGTCGGCGCAACTTGCTGGCTGGGGCCGAACCTTTCTAAGTTAGGCGACATTGTCCCGGCTTCTGTAAATTAAAAACCAATCACCCCGAACAACATGAAATCACTCCACATCCTAAAACGCGCATTCGTGGCGCTCGCCCTTTTCGCCGCTGTTTGCTGCGCGCATGCGGAAGAGCACTACACCGAGGGGTTCGCCGACATCAAGTGGGCGACATCCCCAGAGGAAACCAAGGGCGCGATGCTCGCACGGGCAGGTGTCACCCTCCTCGGTGAGCAGAGCACTCCTAACTTCCTCGTGTTTACTGGCGGCTCATACGCGGGCGAATCGGTGACCCGCTGGGAGTTTACCTTTGACGCGAATCGACTCTGGAAAGCATCCGCGCTCCTCCAAAAGGTCAACATCGAAAGCCAATATACAAAGCTCCAAGAACTCTTTTCCCACAAATACGGTCATGAAGGCCACCGCGAAAAAGGGACCCGCATTCATAGAGCAACCTACTGGCTTAACCGTAATCTCTGGGTGGACATCGACCAGCAAGGCGTCTTGGCCGCAGCGCAGAATCCCAGCATTCTCAGGGAAAGCTCCAGCGCAAAGGGCCTCTGAGAGTTCAAGACGGTCTTCCGCATTGCTGAGTCGGGACGGTGAGACCTCCCAGAATTGCGTGAACTATGACCCTGAAGCCCTCTCTCATCTTCTTCAGCATTTCCGCAGGAAGCCTCGTTTACGAGCCATCCTTTCGGCTCAAGTTTTAGCGGCGGCAGCAGGTCGCAGTGAAGGGAGCATTGGACCAGACTTCGTCCGAGGATTCTTTCCGGAGCTTCAGGCGATTGCGCTGATCGCAGCGGTCTGCGGAGTCATTGCAGCGTGCGTTCAGATTTGGCGTACTCCGTCTCCCCTCTTGGTTCGCTCTGTGCAAGTCTTCGGACTCTTGCTACTCACCACCTTGGTCGGAATCTGTTTCACCTCCGACTCACTATTCCGGTGAGCATTTACCAGGAGACCGTGGAGTAACTGCATCGCTGCAACTCGCCTGTCTGTCATTCCCGCTGCTCCGTGCAAAGCTAACCGCCTTTCAACAATGATTCTGCGCATCCATGCAACGAAGTAATCCGTCTAAACGGGCTTCAGCTAACCGGCTCCGGCAAATTCTTCCCCAACCATGATCACTTGTCCGCAGTGCAGTGATGCCTACAACGGAGTCCTCCGGGAATGCCCGACCTGCGGCAGCCCACGGCCCGAACAGCGCGTCCAGGAGCGCCGCTGCGGAACAATCTCGTACGTTTGCCTTTGGTTTGCCCGGATCACTCTGATGGTCGGCATGTTTGTCTCGATCTACTCCGGAGTCGTGGCGCTCATCCATGGCAGTCACCTGATCGGTTTCGGCTGCATCGCGCTGGCTCCGGTTTATTGGGGCGTCTCCGCCGCGATCGGGTTGGCGATCCAATATGCCGACTCTCCTTGATCTCGATGTTCCGGAGATGCGGCCCAACACGATACCCGCTACGCTGAATCCGAGCATTCACTAACGTCCTGAGTCGTGAAAGTCCGCGAGATCATCAAGCTGATTGAGGATGACGGTTGGTTTGTCGTCCGCACCCGCGGCAGCCACCGCCACTACAAGCATCCGCAGAAGCCTGGACTTGTGACCATCGCCGGCCATCCAAGCGTTGACGTGCCGCGAGGCACGCTGAACAGTATTCTCAAGCAAGCCGGAATGAAGGAATAACTGCATGCGCTACACCGTTGTCATCGAACAAGGCCCGACGAGCTTTGGAGCCTACGTCCCCGACCTTCCCGGCTGCATTGCCGCTGCGGAATGCCGTTCAGAGGTCGTAGCGCTGATTCGGGAGGCCATCGAGTTCCATCTCGAGACGATGCGCGATGAAGGAATCGCGGTTCCGGAGCCACACTCGACTGCGGAAACTGTAGAGGTCGCAGTCGCCTAGTCCCGACCAGCGGGCATCTAGGGAGTCGTCCTCACGAAAAGCGACGAATCGGTCAGAGGCCTTCCAGCATCGACCTTTGCTCCAACCGATTTAGAGCCGGTGATCGCCGCGGTCGCTGCGGAGGTGGATCGTCTTCCGCTCGAGATTATGCACGGCTCGGATGTAGCGGACGGTTTGGCTCCGGGCGCGCATCAGGATGGAATGCGTAATCGCGGTGTGACCGATGACTTTCACCCCGGGAAGCAGCGGGCTGTCGCTGATCCCGGTGGCGCAAAAGATCGCGCTGTCGCCGGGGACGATTTCTTCCGCGGAGTAAACCCCCGCGAGTTCCGATGCCGACAGCCCTGCACCGAGTTCGGCGCGCTCCGCATCATCCCGGAACCACATCCGGAGCTGGAGATCACCGCCCAACGCGCGCAGCGCCGTCGCGGTGAGCACGCCTTCCGGGCTGCCGCCGATGCCGACATAAAGGTCGATCCCGGAGTCCGGAAGCGCGGGCGCCACGGCAGCGGTGATGTCGCCATCGCCGATCATCCGGAGACTGGCTCCGGCCTGGCGGACTTGATCGACGAAATGCTGGTTTCTGGGTCGATCCAGCACCAGCACGACGACATCCGCGGTGCGTTTTCCGAGTGCCGCGCCGACCAGCTCGCAAGTTTCCGCCAGGGGACGATCGAGGAGCTGGTTTTGCAAACCTCGTTCCCGCACCAGCCGATCCGTGCGCGGTCCGTAGGAAAGTTTTTCCGCGTAGAAACTCGGGATATTCAGCATCACCTTTGCTCCGCGCGTCTCGGCCGCGGCAATCACTGAGATCGAGTTGGCCATGCCCTTGGAAATATTCGTGGTCCCATCCACCGGATCGAGGGCGATGTCGAAATGCGGCGATCCCTCCATCCACGTCCCCAGCCGATCGCCGAGGAAAATGCCCGGCGCGTCGTCTTTGATCCCCTCGCCGATCACCACTTCGCCGCAGATGTTTACGAGATCGAAGACGCCATAAATCGCGTCGCAGGCGGCGGCGTCTGCGGCTTCCTTGTCCCCGCGCCCGATCCAGTGCATGGCGTTGAGCGCGGCATTTTCGGTGGCACGAATGAACTCAAATTCGATCGTTCTCTCGGGATCGTGAAAGGTGGCCATGGCGGGGAATGTTGCGCGAATTCAGGAGCCGATCGGCCCGCCTCAGCACAGGCTGCGACCTGAGAGAGGTCAAGCGGCAAGCGTTAGCCGAAGTGGAGGGCATCGCGCCGTCGATGCCGCGCGAGGGCGGTCCCCGAAAGCCACTTCCTCAGTTCCCGGCAAAACCAGGTCCGCCAAGTCGCATCGCCCGCGCAGGAACAGAATGGGTCCACGAAAGACACAAAAGAACACGAAAAGTTCTCCCCACTTTCGTGTTTGCTTGGTGTCTTTCGTGGACCTGAAAGTTGTTCTATCCGAGATCGCGCAGGCGGCCGGTGCTATCGCCGACCAGCGGCACGCGCACATCCATCCGATCCAGCATCGACGTCCAGAGATTCGTCACCGGCGTTTCCTGATCAAACTGGACATGGCGTCCCGTCTTGATCGTGCCGCCACCGCCGCCCGCGAGGAGAATCGGCAGGTTATCGTGATTGTGCCGGTCGCCGTCGCTGTTGCCGCTGCCGTAGGCGATCATGCAGTGATCCAGCAGCGTCCCCTCGCCTTCCCGAATTCCCTTCAGCCGCTTCAGCAGATACGCGAGCTGCGCGACGTGGAACTGGTTGATCTCGCGAACCTTCCGGATCTTTTCCGGATCCCCGCCGTGATGCGAAAGCTCGTGATGGCCTTCATTCACGCCGAGGTCAGGATAGCTGCGGTTGCTCGCTTCATTGGAAAAAACAAAGGTGCAAACCCGCGTGATATCCGCCTGGAAAGCAAGCACCAGCATGTCGCACATCAGCCGCAGATGTTCCGCGTAGCTGCCCGGCATTCCGGCTGGCGGAGCGGTCGCGCCGGCGGGAAGATTGACCGGCGGCATCTTTGCGGCACGTTCCATCCGCAGTTCGATTTCGCGGATCGAGGTGAAGTATTCGTCCAGCTTCTGGCGGTCATTGGAGCCGACATCGTTCATCAGCGAACGCGAATCGTCCCGGATGAAATCGAGCACGCTCTTGCGGGAAGCTTCCCGCCGGGCACGATCGGTGCCGTCTTGGCCGAAGAGCCGATCGAAAACCAGCTTGGGATTGACTTCCTTGGGCAGTGGCTGAGTCGGCGACTTCCAGGACATCGTGGAGCTGTAAACGCAGGAATATCCCGAGTCGCAGTTCCCCGCCATGCCGCCCGTTTCGCAGCCAATCTCCAGCGAAGGCAGCCGCGTCTGGCTCCCGATCCGCGCCGCCGCGAGCTGGTCCACCGAAATGCCGGCGCGAATGTCGGTGCCGTCGGTTTTGCGCGGCTGCGAGCCAGTGAGGAAGGCCGCCATTGCGCGCGCATGATCGCCGCCGCCGTCGCCATGCGGCCGCGCTTTATCCGCAGCGAGGCCAGTCAGCACGAGAAGCTCGCTCTTCACTGGTTCCAGCGCCGCCAGGATCGATGGCAACGTGGTCAGCTTTCCTTCCCGGGTTGGCGTCCAGTTCGACATGTCCTTGCCGTTCGGCACGTAGAGAAACGCCATTCGGTTCGGCGCGATCTTTTGGCCCGGAAGACTCGCCGCCCACGCGGTCATGCGGCCCATTGATTCCAGCCAGGGCAGCGCGATGGCGGTGCCGAGACCGCGCAGGACGGTGCGGCGGGAAAGAAGCGGCGTGTTCATAGATTTGGTTTGAAATTTACTTCTGCGCGACTTGCGGTTCGGCCTGACCTTTGCCCCGCCGCAGCCGGAACGGATCGCTCCTCACGATCTGGCGGACCAGGCTGGAAAAACGAAACCGATCCGCCGCGAGTGCCGCCTGGATGCGATCCAAAGCTGGCTCATCGTAATAGTCCAGACCGCGCCCGAGCGCATACGTCAGGAGCTTTTCGGTGAAGCAGCGGGCGAACTCCTTTTGGCGGTCGCGGAGCAAGATCTTGAGGTCGGCCAGTCCGCGGAGTTCGCGGCCACCTGGCAACTTGCTGGAGGCATTGACCAAAGCTCCGGTTTCATCCCGCTCCCGCCATTGCCCGATCGCGTCAAACTGATCGAGCGCAAAACCAAACGCATCCATCTTGGTGTGGCAGTTGGCGCATTTTGGATCTTCCCGATGTTGCTCCAGCTTTTGCCGGAAGGTGCCGGTGAGTTCCTTCCGTTGTGAGTCATCCAGCGAAGGAATGTCTGCTGGAGGCGGAGGCGGCGGGTTGCCGAGGATTTGCTCCAGCACCCACTTCCCGCGCTTCACCGGCGAGGTGCGCGTGGGATTCGAAGTCACCGTCAGCACGCTGGCGTGAGTCAGCAAACCGCCCCGTTGCGTGCCGGCGAGCGAGACGCGCTTCCATTCGTCCCCGCGAAAACCTCCCGGAGGCGTGATGCCATAAACGTCTCCCAGGCGGCGATTCAGCCAGGTGAAGTCTGCATCGAGGAAATCGAGAATGCTTCGGTCTTGCTGCATGATCTCGGCACAAAATCGCCGCGTCTCTTCGACCATGGCCGCGCGCAACTCCGGGCGCCACTTGGGGAAGGTTTTCGGATCGGCCGTATGTCCGGCCAGACGTCCAACCTGGAGCCACTGGAGCGCGAAGTTTTCCACCAGCGCGAGCGCCTTGGGATCCTTCAACATGCGAGCGATTTGCCCATCGAGGTTGGCGTTCAGCCGGCGCTCGGTGGCGAGTTGCAGCAGCTCATCGTCCGGACACGAGCTCCAGAGGAAATAAGACAGCCGAGTGGCGAGCTGGAACTCGTTGAGCGGATGCGGCTCGGCGCTGTTCGGCAGTTCATCCGGTTCGAGGCGGAAGACAAATTTCGGTGACGCCAGCACCGCTGCCACGGCCCGGCGCAATCCTTCTTCCCAGGTCTCGCCGTGACCGGCCGCGTAACTCACCACGCTGCAAAGCCGGTCGAGTTCGCTCTGCGAAACTGGCCGCCGCCACGCCTTGGAGGCAAAGCGCCAAAGCAGCTCGCGCGCTTGATCCGCTTGCGACCGGCCGGGCGTAAAAACCATGAGCGCCTTGGTCGCGGGAGAAGGCGCGTCGAGCGGCCCTTCGCATTCCAGCCATTCCACGAAAAGCGTCGGCGCCGCTTGACCGACGGGCGGTTTCAAGGCGGCGATCGCCACGCGTTCGGCGCCTTCCATCGGCGGAATTTTCACCTCGATGAGTTGCGCGTGCTGTTCATCCGTGGCGGTGATTTCCGCGACCTTCAGGATGGCAGCCGGCGTGATTGCCGGAAGCGCCGCGCCATCGAGTTTGGCGATCTCAAAGGCGGAAGAAGGCTTGGCCAGTTTGTCGCCGGTGACGAGCAGGGCGACGGAGACTGGTTTGCCGTTCGCGGACTTCGCGTAGAGCTTCGCGCGGACCATGTATTCCCCATCCGTCGAAATCCGCGCGGGCGTGTGGAGCGGTCCGGAGTGAATCAATTCCCGACGCGAAGCGGTGATCGGACGAAAGCGATCCTGCGGAACATCGGGCGACGCCGGCTCGAGGAATTTTCCGGACATCGTGCGCTTCGGCGCGGCCGCGGTGCTGTTCGGGATGGCGAGCGCCGCGATGCTTTCCGCCGCATCCAGATAACGCTCCATGAGCACCGGCGAGACGGAAAGCACGTCGGCGATATTGTCGAAGCCGTGACCGACTTCATCGCTGGGGAAGTTTTCCGCCGGACGAAAATCGACCTTCAGCAAATCCCGGATGGTGTTGTTGTATTCGGTCCGATTCAGCCGGCGCAAAGTGAGGCGTCCCGGATCGGCCCGGCCGCTGTTTGCTGCGGCGAAAACCTGCGTCACCGAAGCGAGGAATTGCTTCCGCTCTTCGGCGGTCGGCTGCCGCTCTTCTTCCGGAGGCATGTCGCCGGATTCCACCATGCTGAGCACTTCCTGCCAGCGTTTCCGCGCGCGGAGCAAGGTCGCTTCATCCCGGACTTCGTGCAGCGTCAGGTCGCCCTTTTGCTTGTCCTTGCCGTGACATTTCACGCAGTGACTTTCCAGGAAAGCGACGCCTGCTTCCGCAAACGGAGCCGCCGCCGAGCCGCTCCCGGCGAGCACCAGGAGAAAGCTGAGCAGGAAGAAACAGCGGCAAAACACGCCCGGAGATAAGCGCAAAACGCGCCACGCTCAAGGAGCGGAATGCCGCAGCAGCCAGCTCCGGTTCGCTGCTTGCCAGGAATTCCGGCAAGAGAGTTCCGGAAGCCCACGTTTGCCCGCGAATGAGCGGTCTCCGCAAACACGCTTTCCTGCTTTCCTGCTTTCCTAATTTGTTCCCTCGGGCGGTGGCGGAACCGCGTCCGGGAGGAAATAGGAAAGCAGGAAAGCAGGAAGAAAACTGCGGATGGTCCGGAGGAAATCCGCGCGCTGGATGAATCTCGCTCCGAGCGCCTCCGCGGGATTTCACCTTCGCCTCGCTCGCAACTGTGCTATCCAAACCGCTCGCCATGCCGCTGAAAACGTCAGTCTTGAAGGACACCCAGAATGAGCCGGATTTCCGCCGGCTCGCCATCGATCGCGTCGGAGTGAAAGCGCTGCGTTTTCCGCTGCAAATCCGCGACAAGGCTCACGAGATCCAGCACACCGTGGCCACGGCGGCGCTCACGGTGGATTTGCCGCATCACTTTAAGGGGACGCACATGAGCCGCTTTGTGGAAGTGCTGAACGAGTTTGCTCCGGAGCTGCATGTCGGGCGAATCGGCGATTTGCTCCGCGAACTGACGCGCCGCCTGGACTCGCGGACGGCTCACGTGGATTTCGATTTCCCTTTCTTCCTGGAGAAAGAAGCGCCCGTGACCAAGGCGCTCGGGATGATGGATTACGGCGCGCGTTTTGCCGCGACGATCGATGCCGGCGTCGTGGATTTCGTGGTGACGGTGATTGTCCCGGTGACGACGCTTTGTCCCTGCTCAAAGGCGATCAGCGTGCACGGCGCGCACAATCAGCGCGGTCACGTCACTTTTTCCATCCGGAGCTGCCCGCCGCTTTGGCTGGAAGACATGATCCGGCTGGTGGAAGACAGCGCGTCGAGCGAGCTCTACAGCTTGCTCAAGCGGCCGGATGAAAAAGCGGTGACCGAACGCGCTTACGAAAACCCGGTTTTCGTGGAGGATTTGGTGCGCAGCGTGGCCGCTCGCGCGGAGCAGGATTCGCGGATCAAATGGTATCGCGTGGAAGCGGAGAACTTTGAGTCGATCCACAATCACAATGCCTACGCGCTGATCGAAAAGGCGGAAGAACCGCCGGTGCGGCCGCGCGGCAGCCGGCTGGGGAAGACCCGCTCGAGGAAGAGCCTGTGAACGGCGCGCCGCTGGGGAAGAAGCCGCGGGTTTTCCCCACCGCTCGGCAGCTGCGCGGCGATTTGCTCCAGTCGCTCCGCTAGTTTTCTCCCCGTGCTCTACCGCATCCTTTCCGCCGGCATCGTGATCTTCTGGATCACCATGACTGGTCTGCTCGTGCGGAAGGAATGGGTTCCGGAAGATTCGTCGCTCCGGAAGGTTCCGCTGAGTCACGTCTTGCGTCTGGTCTTCCAACACGCGCAGACCAGCGACCTGCAGCTTTACCACCAAAAGGAGCTGATCGGCCGGGCGCGCGTGCATCCGCAAGCCGGGCCGGAAAGCCGGCGACTCGTGGAGTTCAGCGGGCATCTCCAGCTGAATCTTCCGGGAATGCCGCGCCAAAGGCTGAACTTCAGCGGCGCGTCCGAGTTCAACGCGGCGCTCGAGTTGCAGCAGCAGACGCTGAACCTCAGTTTCCGGGAACCGGCCGGTCACCGGATTCGGCTCACCCTGAATCCGCAGACGCAGCGGCTCAGCTATGAATCGCTGATTGATCAAACCGTCACCGGCCGCGGCGAATACCCGCTCAGCATGGACAGCGCGCGGAGTTGGCTGGATCTGCAAGGGCTCGGCTTTGCCCTGCCTCAAGCCGCGCCGGCTGGAAAAAGCGCGATGAACATCCAGGCGATGCAGTCTTCCCTGCAAATCCGCGGGGAGAAAATCGATACCTATCTCGTCTCCTTCCAGCAAAGCGAGCAGACGCTCCTGGAGGTGCATTTCAGTCAGCTCGGGCAGATCCTGCGCGCACGCACCTTCCTCGGATATTCGGCTGCTCCGGATGAATTGGCGCCATGATTTCCGCCCGCGCGCTGAGCAAACATTTTGGTCAGCTCCGGGCCGTGGATCACCTCGATCTGGAAGTCCAACCGGGCGAGTTCTTCGCCTTCCTCGGGCCAAATGCGGCCGGCAAAACCACGACCATCCGGATGCTCACCGGCCTGCTGAAACCGACCGCCGGAGAGATCCGGATCGGCAGCTTCGACCTCCAGCGCGAACCGGAAAAAGCCAAGGCGCTGCTGGCTTACGTGCCGGACTTTCCCTTTCTCTACGACAAGCTGACGGCGCTCGAATTCATGCAGTTCGTCGGCGATATCTTCCGCGTCGAGCGCTCCGCTTCCGCACGCCTGACAGGCGAGCTCTTTGAGAAGTTTCACCTCGCCGATTACGCGCATGAACTCACGGAGAATCTGTCGCACGGAACGAAGCAGCGCCTCGTGATCGCCAGCGCGCTGCTCCACGATCCGCAAGTTTTCATTATCGACGAGCCGATGGTCGGACTCGATCCGATGCACGCGCGGATCGTGAAGCAGGAGTTCCGCGAGCGGGCGGAAGCCGGGATGACGCTCTTTCTTTCCACGCACCAGCTCAGTGTTGCGGAAGAACTGGCGGATCGAATCGGGATCATTCATCACGGCAAATTGATCGCGCTTGGGACCGTGGCGGAACTCCGCCAACAGAGCGGCGAAGGCGGCGCGCTGGAGAAAGTTTTCCTCACCTTGATCGATGCGGAAGAAGCGCACCGCGAGAAAGCAGTGGGGAAGATTCCCGCCGGCGAGCGGTAACTTCTTTGCTGGAAGATTTGGGCCGCTCTTTCCGGACAGGGCGCGGACTGATGCGGGAGATGGATCCATCGCTTGCCGCGGAGCCGGGTTTGGTCCACTGCATCAGGCACCTCGCACTCCCATGATCCCGTCGATCTCCCGCTCTCTTCTTCCCCACTTCGCGCTCTGCTGTATGGCGGCGATGCTGGGCCACAGCGCCTTTGCCGGAATGACCCATCGCTGGTCATTCAATGCCGCAGCCGGAGCCGCACCGAACGGAACCGTCTTCGCGGATCGAATTGCCGGCGCACCCGCCGTCGTCGTCGGGCAGGGAGCGACCGTCACCGGCTCGGTTTCGGCTGGCGCCTTGACGCTTCCGGGAACAACCAACGGCCAGCAATCCGCGACCGCGATCGCTGCTTACCTCGATCTGCCGAATGGCATCATCTCCTCAAAAGCAAACCTGACCGTCGAGATCTGGGCGACTCCGATCACTCACAGAAACTTCCAGCGCCTGCTGGATTTCGGCCGGGTGAATACCGCCGGCGCCGGCGGCGGCGCGCCGGGAGAAATCACTGCGACTTCGGCTGCTTCTCCGGGCGGAACCGAAGCCAGCGATTCGCTCACGTTGACGCTCAGCCGGAACACCAGCGCCGGCCAGCAAAGGCTTGAGGCGAAGCTGAATGGTGGCGACGCGGTGATTGCGGATTCGGATCAGGCGACCACGCTCGGCACGCGATATCATTACGCGTTTACCTTCCAGCAAGGCGCCGGAGTCTTCGGCGCTGCCGGCGGGCAAGTCAGCTGGTTTCGAGATGGCGCGCTCATCCGGAGCATCGACGTGGCGTTTCAGCTAAACTCGCTGGAAGACGTGAACGTCTGGCTCGGGCGTTCGCTTTGGTCCAGCGACTCGAACACCAACGCCTCCTACGATGAAGTCCGGCTTTATGATCACGCGATGACGCTCTCGGAGATCAGCGCCAGCCGAACCGCGGGGCCCGACGCGGCTTTCTCCCCGCCGGTCGCGCAAGCCGATGCCGCGGCGCTGAACCCCGGACAGAAAGTGCGGATCAATGTCGTGGCGAACGACACGGGGCTGGTTTCGTCCGGCACCATTCAGATCGTGCAGGCGCCGCAGTTTGGAACGGCGACGCCGGACAGCCGCGGGCAAATTCTCTATGCCAGCAATGCCGCGCCCGGAGCGATGGACACGTTTTCCTACCGCGTCTCCGGTCCGGGCGGAACTTCTTCCCCAGCAAACGTCACGATCTCCTTCACCAACGCGCTGAAAATCGTGAACTCCACGGTCGCGGTTCCGGAGACGCCGCCGGCGACTTCGCTTGGTTTGGTGGAAGCATTTGCCGGCCTGAGTTTCGCCAGCCCGACGACGCTCGTTTCTCCCCCGGACGATTTGCAGCGCCTGTTTGTTTGCGAAAAAGGCGGGACGCTCAAGTTGATCCCCAACGTGACCGCCAGCGCGCCGACCGCCGTGACGTTTCTGAATCTTTCCGCGTTGCTCACCTCGCGCGGAGAAAGCATCCGCACCAATAGCGAACAAGGTTTGCTCGGTTTGGCCTTCCATCCGAGTTACGCCAGCAACCGCCAGTTTTTCATCTTCTACTCCGTCACCAAAGGCGGCCTGGCTTTTCTCCGGCTGTCGCGCTTTACGACTCAGACAGCGAATCCAAATGCGGCCGATCCGGCTTCCGAGCGAATCTTCCTCGAGCAACGGGATGAATCCGACAATCACAACGGCGGTTGCCTGGCATTTGGTCCGGATGGTTACCTTTACATCTCGAGTGGAGACGAAGGCGACCAGAACGATTCGCACGCGAACAGCCAGCGGATCGACCGTGACTTTTTCTCCGCAGTGCTGCGGATCGATGTGGATAAACGCGCGGGGAATCTCGAGCCAAACCCGCACGTGGAATCCTCCAACGCGGCGCTGAGCTCCATTCTCCGCGACGGCACGGGCAAAGCATTTTACAGCGTCCCAGCCGACAACCCGTTTGTGAACGCAACGTCCTTCAACGGAGTCGCGCTGCCCAATGGAGCCAGGGTGCGGACCGAGTTTTGGGCTGTCGGTTTCCGCAATCCATGGCGGTTTTCCTTTGATCCATCCACGGGAGAACTGTGGTGCGGCGATGTCGGGCAGAACAGCTACGAGGAAATCGATCTCGTCACGCGGGGAGGAAATTACGGCTGGGCATATCGCGAGGCAGCTCACGGCGGACCGAAGACCGGCGCGCCCGCGGGCTTCACCGCGATCGATCCGATCTACGAATATGGGCGCACGGGGGACACTTCACGCACGGGCTACTCCGTCACCGGCGGCGTGGTTTATCGCGGAACCCGCGTCGCGAGCCTCACGGGGGCTTACATTTTCGCGGATTACGGAAGCGGAAACATCTGGTCCTTGCGGCGCAACGGAACCAATCCGCCGACCGTGACTCGGATCGCCGGAGAAGGAGGAATCGTCGCGTTTGGAGCGGATCCTTCCAACGGCGATGTGCTGCTCGCCGATCACGACAACAACCGCATCCTGCGCCTCACCGTGACGACCACGGATTCCACTTTTCCCGCGACGCTCACCGCGACAGGACTCTTCGCGGATCTGACGGATCTTGCGCCGAATCCCGGGCTGATTCCGTACGGAGTGAACGTGCCGTTTTGGAGCGATCACGCGATCAAGACGCGCTGGCTGACCATTCCAAATGCGACCGGAAGAATGACGTGGCGGAGGGACGAACCGTGGAGCTTTCCTTCCGGAATGATTTGGGTGAAGCACTTCGATCTGGAACTCACGCGCAACCAACCTGCGACGAAAAAGCGGATCGAAACGCGAGTTTTGGTGAAGAATGCGAGCGGAGGTTACGGCGTCAGCTACCGCTGGAACGACGCGGGAACCGAAGCAACTCTGGTGGAAGATAGCGGCGTCACTTTCCCGCTCACCGTCACCGAGAACGGGGTGCAACGGACGCAGACCTGGCAAATCCCGAGCCGCGCGAATTGCCGCACCTGCCACAACACGCAGGCGGGGTTCGCCCTTTCCTCCAACACCCGGCAGTTCAATCATCCGCAAACCATTCACACGCAGTCCGGCAATCAGCTGGAGTTGCTGCGGGCGGCCGGCTATTTCACGGAGACCACTCCGCCGCCGTCCGGAAACACTTTGCCGCGTCACGTCCGTGCGGAAGAAACCGGCTTCACCATCGAGTCCCGCGCGCGCTCTTATCTGGACGTAAACTGCGCCTATTGTCATCGCACCGGCGGCACTGCTCCGAGTGCGTGGGACGGGCGGATCGAGACGCCGCTGGACTTCACGGGATTGATCAATGGCGCCGCGAACAACAACGGCGGCGATCCCGCCAACCGACTGATCGTCCCCGGCGATTTGACGCATTCCGTCGTCCTCAATCGCGTGGCCGCGGCGAATGGCTTCACCCGCATGCCGCCGCTCGGGACAACCGAGCTCGATCAATCTGGGATCAACCTGCTGTCCGAATGGATCCAGAGTTATCTTCCGGCGAACCCGACTTACAGCCAGTGGCGCACCGCCGCGTTCGGCTCACCGACCAGTCCGGAAGGAGACCGCGGTTTCGATGCGGACGGCGATCTGGACAGCAACCTCGGCGAATACATTGCCGGAACAAATCCGCTCGATCCACAGGAGCGGTTTCAGCTGGGGCTGATCGTTTCCGGAGGCGAAGCTCGGCTCAGCTTTGCCGCGCCCGCTGGCGGCAGTGTGCAGATCGAAAAATCCACGGACCTGCTGAACTGGTCGCTCTGGGACGTGCCTTCCAATCAAGGTCTGGCGCCCAGCGTGACGACGCTGCAGACGATCAGCGGCCCGATAGAAGACGCGCGGGCGTTCTACCGCGCAAAGCTCCTGGAACGGTAGCTGGGTTTCGGCCGCGAGACTGCCGGCCCGGGCGTTTATCCGGGAGAAAACCCCGTCTGCCGCTGGCCCGGTGGAGTCCTGATCCGGCTCTTTTCTTCCCGATGTCCTAAAGGTGTCCGCCGCGGCCCTGGCTCCGGAAGCTTCCGGAATTCAGGAACTCGGGGAACAATTAAGCACGACGGGAACCGCAGCGGGCGGGCGGCGGAGTATTTGCTCAGGAACAAAAGCGGGACAGAGCGTCCGTGCGGTTTCTCCCGCAAGACCCGGCGCTCAGAGAATCTTTTGCCGTGAGGCAACGACCACGGCGGAAAGCTTCCGCAATCCGAGTTCGATCCGCGTCTTCACGGTTCCGAGCGGAAGCTGCATCCGGGCGGCGATTTCGCGCTGACTCATGCCCTCGAAAAATGCTTTCTCGACGACTTCACGCTGAGCGGTGGGAAGACGGGCGATGAGCTTGTTCAGCAGCTGACGGAGATCGTCGTGAAAGGCGGCTCGTTCGACAGTGTGATTTTCCGAAGCTTCCTTTTTCGGGTGGCGTGATTCCACTTCGAAACGGTCCGTAGCGCGCCGATACGCGCTGCGTTGGCGCAGGCGATCAATGGCGCGACGACGCGCGAGAGTGATCAGCCAGCCGAGCGGTTTGCCTTTGGACGGAGAATAGCTGTCGGCCCTCGTCCAGAGCTGCAGGAAGACATCCTGCAACACATCGTCCGCATCCGCCTCGTCATGCACCACCCGCATGACCACTCCGCGCAGCACCGAACGGTAGCGGGTGTAGAGCTGCCGCAGCGCTTCCGGCTTTTGTTCGACCAGGCTTCCCATCAAGGCTTCGTCTTCCGAGGCAGTCGCGTCCACTTCAAGGGTCAGGTTTTTCATCAGTGATCTTTGGGATACGACGCGCTCTTTCGGGCGGATGAAATGCGCGTCTGGTTGTGCTCCCAAGGTATCTTCCGGAACGATGTCCGAAATCGGGGTTCCTCATCTGATGCACATCAGAGATGTCCCCGCGCCGCACCGCAGCGTCCCCTACCCCCACCCTGAGACTCTCGCACCTGTTCCCTGGCGGAACGCAGCCGCCGGAGCAAATTCTTCCACCGCATTTTTCCTCCCTTGCTGGCGACAAAACGCCCGGCACTCTCGGCCGTGTCATGACTGCCGCTGC
This sequence comes from Chthoniobacteraceae bacterium, assembly GCA_036388515.1. Lineage (GTDB taxonomy): Bacteria > Verrucomicrobiota > Verrucomicrobiia > Chthoniobacterales > Chthoniobacteraceae > Chthoniobacter. The sequence goes on from DASVRR010000095.1 coordinate 29,614, forward strand.
TCCACGCCTTGTTGCTTTGCCGTCGGGTCTCACGATTGCCCTGGAAGAATACGGCGCGCCCGATGGCGAACCGGTTTTCTTCTTCCACGGCTGGCCGAGCGGACGAGCTCAGGGAGCGCTGTTGCATGCTGCGGCGGTGGAAGTCGGCGCGCGAATTCTCGCGGTGGATCGTCCCGGTATTGGCCGATCTTCCCCGCAAAAAGAACGTCGCCTGACTGACTGGCCGCCGCTGCTCCGCGAACTGGCCGCCGCGCTAAATCTGGAGCGCTGCCGGGTGATCGGAGTTTCTGGTGGCGGACCTTACGCGCTGGTTTCGGCTTGGGGCGCACCGGAGTTGGTCCAGAGCGCGGCGGTGATCTGCGGCGCTCCACCTCTGGCGGACTTGGGATCGGCGGGGCTCACTTTCACCTACCGGATGATGCTCGCGATTCATGCCCGCAGCCGACCTCTGATGCGCTGGATCTTCCGGATTTTTCATCCGGTCGCCGCGGTCAGTCCACCGACCTGGATGCAGGTTTTGCTTCGAGGCATGGTGCGTGGACCGGACGCGGTGGTGCTGGCTGACGCCACGTTTTCCCGACTTTGCTACGAAGGCTTTCGAGGTGCTTGGGGCGAATGCCGGGACGGGGTTTTCGACGACGCGGAGATTTACGTCCGTCCGTGGGGATTTCCTCTGGAAGAAGTGCATCGCCCGGTCCAAGTGTGGCACGGAACAGAAGACAAAAACTTCTCCTATCATCTCGCGGAGAAAGTCGCAGAACGACTGCCGCATTGCGTGCTGCATTTGGTTCCGGATGAAGGCCACTTTTCTCTCCCGATCCGCCACGCGTCGGCGATCCTCAGGGAGTTGCTCGCTGCGCCGGCAGGCGAAACCCTGACGTAAGTTCCGCCTCATACACGCGACGCTCCGCTCCCGCGCGATCAGGGAAGGTCTTACACCTGCACGCGATTCACCCTCAATAAACCAAGGGCTTTTCCCTTTTCTAATCCGTCACCACGTCCGCATTCTCCGCGTTATGAAGTTCGGCATCTGCAACGAAATCTTCCAGGAATGGTCGCTCGACGACACCTTCACCTACGCCGCAAAAGCTGGTTACGATCTGGTGGAAATCGCGCCGTTCACCATCGCGAAATACGTCACCGAGATTTCCGCCGCCGAACGAACACGGATCAAGGATTCCGCCGCGCGCGCAGGCATCGGGATCTCCGGATTACACTGGGTGCTGGTGCAGGCGGAAGGGATGTATCTCACCGCACCAGATCCCGCAGTGCGGCAAAGAACCGCCGCCTATTTCGTGGAACTCGTGCATTGCTGCGCGGATCTCGGCGGCACGCGGATCATCGTCGGTTCTCCGAAGCAGCGGAACATCGAAGAGGGAGTCGAGCCGGAGCAGGCTTGGGAGTGGGCGACAGACGTTTTCCGGGATGCGGTTGGTTGCGCGGAGCAGCGCGGAGTCGTGATCTGTTTCGAGCCGCTGGCGCCGGTGGAGACCAATTTCATCAACACCGCCGCGGAAGGCATTCGCTTCGCGGAACAGTTTCGCAGCAAGGCGATGTCGATCATCCTCGATGTCAAAGCGATGTGCGCTGAGGAGAAAGCGATTCCGACGATCATCCGCGAGAGCGCGGGCCGCTTCGAATACTTCCACGCCAACGACCGCAATCTGAAAGGGCCCGGCTTCGGAGACGTGGCTTTTGCTCCGATTGTTTCCGCCCTGCGCGAAGTCGGCTACGACGGAACGGTTTCCGTCGAAGTTTTCAAGTTTGAGGAAGGTCCGGAAGTCATCGCGACCAAGAGCATCGATTACCTCAAGCGCGTCTTCGCGGAATAAACTGCGAGTCTCCGGCGAACTCGGGAAGAAGTCCGCAGATTGCGCAGATTGACGCAGATTCTCCGGAAGAAAGAGTCGTTCTTCCTCTGCGGAAATCTGCGGAAATCTGCGGAATCTGCGGATCTCCTCAACGCTTCGGTCAGCTCCGGATGCAAGGCCCTGGGCCAATCCGTAGGTAACTGGTTCTTTTCTTCCCAGTCATCGCGCGGTTCCGCACATTGCGCGGCATGCGCGCTGTTCTGAGCCTGATCGTAGTTTTCCTCCTGACCGTTCCCGGGCTCGCCGAGGCGCCGTTTTCCTTTGAGAAGACGCCGGGCCAGCTGCCGAAGACGATTGTTCCCCGACACTACGCGCTTCGACTGGCGCCAAACATCGGAACCGCGAGCTTCACTGGTTCGGAGACGATCGAGATCGAAGTCCGGCAGCCGGTGCGGGAGATCGTCCTCAACTCGCTGGGCCTGGAGATTACCAAGGCGGTCCTGCACGACTCCGGAAGATCACGCGCGCTCATCCCGAAGCTCGATCCGACGCGCCAGACGCTCACTTTTTCCCTCGCGGAAGAACTCCCGGCTGGAAGTTGCCGACTGGATCTGGAGTTTTCCGGAAAGCTCAACGAGCAAACGCTCGGCTTGTACATCGCTCGGTATCAGGTCGGGAGTGAGCAGAAGAAAGCGCTCGCCACGCAGATGGAAGCAACCGATGCGCGGCGGATGTTCCCCTGCTGGGACGAACCGGTCTTTCGCGCGACTTTCCAGCTCGACGTCATCGTTCCGGACAACCTCGAGGCGGTTTCCAACATGCCGATCCGCGACTCGGTGCGCGTTGCCGGCGGGAAGAATGTTTCCTTCGAGAAAACTCCGTCGATGGCGACGTATCTCGTCGCTTTGTTCATCGGGGAATTTGAAGCGCTGGAAGACGAAGTGGACGGCGTGAAACTCCGCGCGCTGACCACGCCGGGCAAACGCGAGCAGGCCCGTTACGCGCTGGAAGCCACGAAACTTCTCCTCCCGTACTTCAACGAATACTTCGGGACGAAATATCCGCTGCCGAAGCTGGACCAAATCGCGCTCCCAAGCACCGGCGCCAGCGGGATGGAAAACTGGGGCGCGATCGTTTACAACGACACCGCGTTTCTCTACGACCCGGCGACGAGTTCGCAGTCCACCAAGGAGCGCGTGTTTGAAGTCGTGGCACACGAGATTGCGCACCAATGGTTTGGCGATCTCGTGACGATGAGCTGGTGGGATAATCTCTGGCTGAACGAGGGATTCGCCTCCTGGATGGGGACGAAAGCCACGGACAAGTTTAATCCGGAATGGCAGGTTTGGCTGCGTGCGGCGGAAGGGAAGGAATGGGCGATGTCGCTGGATGCGCGTTCGACCACGCGGGCGATTCAGCAGCCGATCGCCACGGAAGCTCAGGCAAACGACGCCTTTGACGAAATCACTTACCAGAAAGGACAGGCTTTCATCCGCATGCTGGAAAGTTACCTCGGCGAAGAAGCGTTTCGCGCCGGGCTGCGGCAATACATGAAGCAACACGCGTATTCCAGCACCACTTCGGCGGATCTCTGGAAGACGCTGGAAGATGCTTCCGGAAAACCGGTGCGCACGCTCGCGGCCGGTTGGACCGAGCAGCCGGGTTTCCCGGTGATCAAGCTGAGCCTGACCGCCGATGGCGCGTCGGTCGAGATCTCGCAGGAACGTTTCACCTTGAACCAAACCCAGCCGAAGCCGCTTTTCTGGGCCGTGCCGTTGGCACTCGGTCCGGCTGGCGCACCGCTCAGCTCCAGTGTCGCGCTGCTCAAGGAAACGCGAATCGCGGCGTTCCCGATCGAGCCCGGTCAGGCATTGAAGGCAAACATCGGGGATGTCGGCTATTACCGCGTCTGGTATGACGACGCACTTTTCAAGCGCCTCTACAAAACGAGCTCAATGATGGCGACCGCGGATCAGCTGAATCTGCTCAACGATGCCTGGGCGATGTCGCTCGCGGAACGCGCGCCGGTCGCCCGTTACCTGGATCTCGTCGCGTCGCTCGGCGAAAGCTCCGCCTACGTGATCATCGATCAGATCATCGGAACCTTCTGGACGATCGATCATTTGCAGCGCGGCCAGCCGGGCGAGGCTGCTTTCCACCGCTGGGCGAAAGCACTGCTCCAGCCGCATCTCGCACGACTCGGCTGGGAGGCAAAATCGGGGGAAAAACAGCTGGATGGTTTGCTCCGGACGGCGCTGGTCAGCCAGCTGGGACAATTCGGTGACGAGGCGGTTTTGGTGGAGGCACAACGGCGCTTTGCGGCTTTTCTGGAGAAACCTGAATCGCTCCCCGGGGACTTGCGGGGCGCGGTGCTGGGCTTGATCGGACGCCGGGCGGATGCCGCGACCTGGGAGAAGCTCCACGCCTTGGGCAAAGCCGAGTCATCCACCGAACAGAAGCGGTTGCTCTATCGCGCTCTGGCCAGCACGCATTCACCCGAGCTGGCGGGCAAAGCGCTCGCCCTTTCGCTGAGCAATGAACTCGTCCCGCGCCAGGCAACCGGCATCGTGCGGACGGTCGGCACGGCTGGCGAACAGCCGGTGCTGGCGCTCGATTTTGCCCGGAAGAATCTCGACGCGCTGCTGGCAAAACTCGGCGCACTCGACGCGAACGAGTTCGTCCCCAATCTCTTCCGACCCTTTACGGACGCAGCTCGCGCGGAAGAACTCGAGGCCTTTGCCAAAGCTCAACTTCCGCCCGACGCGCAACCGCAAGTCGCCAAAGTCGCCGACCAGATCCGCTTCAATGCGCTCTTGAAAACCCGGCTGCTGCCGGACATTGATGCCTGGTGCCGCGCCCGTTCAGGGAACTAGCAGGGAAACGGCGCACGGATGGAGTTCGAGATCAATCACGTCACTCATTACAAGTACGGACACACCGCCGCGGAAGCTTACGGCGAGGCGCGTCTGACGCCGCCGGATCTTGCAACGCAGACGGTGCTCAGCCACCGGATCGTCATCGATCCGCAAGTGCAAATGTCCGGTTACACGGATCACTTTGGCAACCGCGTCGATTTCTTTTCGCTGCCCTTCCGGCACAAAAGTCTCGTGATCAGCAATCAAGTCACCGTGCGGACGCAGACGGCGCCGCGACCTCAGAGCAGCCTCGAACTCAGCATTCAGGAAGCGCGGCAGATTCTTGGTTCGGCGCTGACGGACATCTTCGACTTCCTCGAGCCGACGCCGGTGGTGGAGATCGGGCGCGAAGCCGTGCAATGGGCGAAGAAGTTCCTGCGCGGCGATCGTCCACTCGGCGAAGGGCTACAGGAGCTGAACGAAGCGATTCACGCGGAGTTCCGCTACAAATCCGGCTCCACCGAAAACTCCACGCCCTTGACCACAATCTGGAAAAACAAGGAAGGCGTTTGCCAGGATTTTGCGCACATCGGCTTGAGCATCCTCCGCACCGCCGGGCTGCCTGCGCGCTACGTCTGCGGCTACATCGAGACTGATCCGCCGCGCAATCCGGACGGCAGCATTGGGCGCATGGTGGGCGCGGTGGCGACGCATGCCTGGATCGAAGTGCTGGTGCCCGGGATGGTTTGGGTGGCGATCGATCCGACGAATCGTCAGTGGGTCAACGAGCGTTACGTGACGGTCAGTTACGGCCGTGATTTTCGTGACGCCACGCCGCTCCGCGGAACCTTCAAAGGCAGCGGAGGACAAGCGATGAAGGTGCGCGTAATGATGAAGCGGAAGAACGGAAAACCCCGCGCATGAAAATCCAAATCGTCTATCAAACCCAGTACGCCTACGAGCAGCCGGTCACCTTCTCGCAGCATCTCTTCCGGCTCTTCCCCAAGGCGGAACGCCACGTCCGCGTGCTGCACTCGGACTTCCAGACAAATCTCGACTCGGTGATTCATTATCGGCGCGATCTCTTCGACAACGAAATCGCGTCCTGTTTTTACCCGCAGAAATCCGCGCTGCTTCAGGCCAGCTTTAATCTCGAACTCGCCGTCGAAGAGCGGAACGCGTTCGGCTTTCTCGTCGCCGCTCACGCGATCGATTTTCCGTTTCAGTACGAGCCGGCCGAGCTCCGCGTGCTCAGCCCGTATCTCGGCGGCACCGCGCTGGAGCTTCCTTTTTGGAGGCCGCCGAGCACGCCAAAAACGACTGTCGATGTGCTGATCGAGCTAAACGACGCCATCCACGACACGCTCAAATACGAGCGCAGGGATGAAGGCGACGCGTTCACTACGTCGGAGTTGCTGGCCCGCGGCAGCGGCGCGTGTCGCGACTTCGCCGTGCTGCTCGCGGAAGTGCTCCGCGGCCACGGACTCGCGGCGCGTTTGGCGAGCGGTTATCTCTGTGAATTCGGCGATGCGGACAAAGTCGCGGAGGGCGCCCTGCATGCGTGGACCGAAGTCTATCTTCCGGGCGCCGGCTGGCTCGGGATGGATCCGACGAATGGCACCTTCTGCGATCATCACCATCTCACCGCGGCGGTCGGGCTGACTGCGGCGGACATTTCGCCGGTGCTTGGAAATTACTACAACCAGACGCACGTGCCGTCGCTGATGAGCGCGTCGCTGCAGATCATTCCCCATGGCCGTTCCTGAATCTTTTGCCGCCGTCGCCGAACAGATCGATGCCACGTTTGCAAAGCATGGCGTCCAGCTCACGCTCGGCGGCGAACCGACTTACGTCCCGCTGGAACCGGACGGGCCGGAATGGAGCATCACGGCGCTCGGCCCGACCAAGCTGACCTACGCCTACGCGCTCTCCGACGCGCTGATCGCGCAAGCGCTGCCGAACGCCGTGCCGATTTATTCCCCGGGCAAAAGTTATCCCGGCGAATTGAACCCGCGCTGGGCGATCAACCTGGTTTGGAATCGCGATGGTTCTCCGCTGGTCCCCGCGCTCGCCGAGCCGCTCGCGCGCCCGGGTCCGCTGGATGCCGCCGCGTTCGAGGCAGTGAAGGCGACGGTCTTGCGCTTGCTCGGACTTTCTTCCGGATGGTTGCGCGGCATCGATCCGCTGGATGAAAGCCGGCTGGTCGCGGTGTTGCCGCTGGATCATGAGGAAGAAACTTTCGTCACGGCCGACTGGCAGATGGAAGACACCGTGACGCTGCTCCGCACGGAAGGTCCGGCCGGTCTTCGTCTTCCGCTCAATTCTGTTCCGGAAGAAGTCAGCCGCCGCGCGTTGGCGATCGAACTCAAGGACGATCAGCTCCAGGTTTTCCTCCCGCCGTTGCTCCAGGCGCCGCTGCTTCAGCTCATCGATCACGTGGCCAGCGGTCTCCGTGACGCCGGCGTCGGTCCGGCGAGCTTCGGCGGTTATGTCCCGAGCGATGAGGCCGAGATTTGGTCGAAGCTCGGGATCGCCTCCGATCCCGGCGTGCTGGAAATCAATCTTCCGCCCTGCCGCACCTGGCGGGAATATTCCACCTGGCTGGAGATCCTCGAACGTGCTGGCGCTGCGACGGGATTGCGTTCTTTCAAGCGTCATTCCGAGGAGGATGAGGCCGGCACCGGCGGCGGCAATCACCTGCTTTTCGGCGGGCCGAGCCTGGAAGAAAATCCGCTCTTCACGCATCCGCGCTGGGTCACTTCGATCCTGCGTTACTGGCAGCATCATCCCTCGCTCGCCTACCTTTTCACCGGCATCTACGTCGGGCCTTCCTCGCAGGCGCCGCGTCCGGATGAATGCGCAAGTTCGCTCTACGATCTGGAAATG
>DASVRR010000096.1:0-8845 GCA_036388515.1 Chthoniobacteraceae bacterium
ACTCGGCGTCGAGCGGGTGGTCCTCGCGCGGGAACTTTCCTTGCGAGAGCTCGAGAAATTCACTCCCGAGGGAAAAGCGGGGCCGGAGCTTCCGCTGGAAGTTTTCGTCCACGGCGCGCTCTGTGTGGCTTACAGCGGACAGTGTCTCACCAGCGAATCGCTGGGCCAGCGGAGCGCGAATCGTGGCGAGTGCGCGCAGGCCTGCCGGATGCCTTACGAGCTATTGGTCGATGGCGTGCTGCGAGATCTCGGGGACAAACGCTACCTGCTTTCCCCGCAGGATTTGGCGGCCGTGGAGGAAATCCCGGCGCTCCTGGAACGCGGCGTCACCAGCTTCAAAATCGAAGGCCGGTTAAAGGCGCCGGAATACGTGGCCGCGGTGTGCCAGGTCTATCGCCGCGCCTTGGATGCGGCGCTGGCGGAGCGGGAATTTCGCTGCGACGCGGAGACGCGTTATCCGCTGGAGATGACCTTTTCGCGCGGCCTTTACTCCGGCTGGATGCACGGCGTCAATCATCAGGAGCTAGTCACCGCGCGGTTCGGGAAGAAGCGTGGGCCGTTGATCGGACGCATCGAGAAAGTGGGCCGCGACTTTGTCGAGCTGCGTCCGGAGATCGCGCTGAAACCGGGTGATGGCGTAGTCTTCGATACGGGCGGGGACACGGATGCGGAGCAAGGCGGCCGGATCTTCGAGATTCGGGGAGAGTGTTTGTTCTTCCAGCATGAGCGGCTGGAATTTGGGCGTTTGAAAGTGGGCGATCGTGTGTGGAAGACGGACGATCCAGCGTTGAACAAGAGCCTGCAGCAGTCGTTTGCGGGTCGCATCGAACCGCGTCGGCGGGTCGTGCTGGATCTCCGCGTGAGCGGACGCGCCGGCGAGGCGATGGAGATCCTGGGGAGCACAGGCGGCTCGCCTGTTGGACCGGGCGGCCTCGCCGGATCCTCCGCACGGGAACCAGCGTCCCTTGCTCCAGACGCGTCGCAGGAGACGAAGTTCAGCGCGGCTGCTCCCGCGGAGTCGACGACGGGCGCGTCATCCGCACTGGACGCCGGAACTTCTGCGGAGTCCCCGGCGGGCCGCCGGGAACAGCAGGCCAGCGGCCTGCGCTCTCCATCAGGAACTTCTTCGGTGAAGTCTTCGGTGCTTTTGCAGACCGCTCGCACAGCGCCGTTAACCGCGCAAAAGCTGCGGGACCATCTCGGCAAGCTGGGTGACACGGCCTACGAGCTCGGGGAGCTGCGGAATGAACTCGAGGGCGAGGTGATTCTCCCGATCGGCGAACTGAACCGGCTGCGTCGCGAGTTGGTTTTCCAGCTCGATGCCGCACGCGAGTTGCGGCGTCCGGAGAGTGCGCGGACGGTCGCCGAATTGCTCCCGACGCTGGCGCAAAACGGACGCTCCATCTCCAGTGCGCCGATGCTTCGAGTGCTCTGCCGCTCGTTCGCGCAACTCGACGCCGCGCTGCTTGCGGGCGTGCGCGAGATTTACGCGGATCTGGAGGATATCCGCCGGGGGAAAGACGCCGTTGCGCGGGTTCGGGAGTCCGGAACCGAGGCGCAAATCTTCCTCGCGACGCCGCGAATCCAAAAAGCCGGTGAACAAGGCTTCTTCAAGCTCATTCAAAATGCGGAACCCGACGGCGTGCTGATCCGCAATCTCGGCGCCGTCGATCATTTCCGCGACTCGTCGCTGCGCCGCATTGGAGACTTTTCGCTGAATGTCGCCAACCCGATTACGGCGGAGCACTTCATCGGGAAAGGACTCGAGCGGGTGACCATCAGCTACGATCTCAACGTGGAGCAGGTCCTCGACCTCCTCGCCAGCGCGCCGCCAAGTTGGTTCGAGCTCACCTTGCACCAGCACATGCCGATGTTTCACATGGAGCACTGCGTCTATGCGGCGTTCATGTCAAAGGGGACTTCTTTCCTCGATTGCGGCCGGCCTTGCGAAAAGCATCGCGTGCATCTGCGCGATCGGGTCGGCATGGAGCATCCGCTGCGTGCGGATGTCGGCTGCCGGAACACGCTCTTCAACGCCGTGGCGCAAACCGGGGCGCGGTTTTACCGGCAATTGGAAAGCGCGGGGCTGCGCGACTTTCGCGTCGAGCTGCTCGAGGAAGATGCGGCCGCGGCGGCACGGACGATTCGTGCCTACCAGGCACTGCTCGGCGGCACCGGAGAAGGGGAAACGCTCTGGCGGAATCTTCAGGCGCAGTCCCAGCTGGGAGTCACTCGCGGGACGTTGGCCTCGGCCTGACGGAGGAAAGAACCACGAAATAAACGGAACAGACGAAAGGCAGAATCCGCTTTCGTCTATTTCGCCTTTTTCTTGGTCACTTCCTCCGCCTGCGGATCAGGCGTGTGGCTTGACGAAGATCCCGAGCAGCGGGCGGCGGGAATAGGGGCGTTTGGAGACGAAATCGCTGACGTATCCGCGCGTGGTGCGGATCTCGATGTGGCCCGCGTCGCGACCGCCATAAACCAGCACCGAGCCGAGCGGCGCGTGATTCGGGTCGCGCATTTTGAGGCGCTTGAAACCATAGCTTTTGGTCAGCTCACCGGCAGCTTGCTTGGCGTAAACGGTTTTCGGATAGGAATCGACGACGCCCGCAGCGAGCAGCGCTTGCTTCACGTAGCGCCAGCACTTTGCCGTCGAACGGCTGCGGGCGCGAGATTGGGCGATCTTCGCGGCGTTCAGCATGCGGCTGTCGTAGCGGAACTTGCCGGCTTCGGGGCCGAACATTTTCGCTTCCGTGGGAGTCAGGCGGCGGGAGCCATTGAAGCTGTAGAGCGAATCGGCGGCCTGAACCGAAGCCGGCGCGAGAAGAGCCACTGCGGCAACGGCGGAAAGGAAGCGAGAAAAGTGGAGCATGGTTTTGGGCGTGAAGGGCGGGACGCTACGGAGATCGTTCAGCGGGTCAACTGGCCGTTCTCCGGGCGCAGCTCTCTTCCAAGCAGGTTTGCTGCCCAGCTGTCCGAGATTTATCTCGTCGCGGTTCGACAACCCTGGGGCGCCGCGTTAACCCATCTCGCGATGGACCTTTCCACCCCGCTCGCCGAAGTCGAAGGACTGGCGGCATCGCGCGTCCGACAGCTCCAGCGCTGCGGGCTTGCGACGGTCGAGGATTTGCTCACCCATTTCCCGAAGCGATATGAGGATCGCACGCAATTCGATCGCTTCCCGACCGGCGACAACGAGGAGCCGGTGTGCGTCTGCGGCTTGGTGAAGAAGACGTCGATCCGGCGAATTCGAGGAGGGCAGAAGATGTTCGACGTATTGCTGGAAGAAGAGTCGCCCAACGCGCTCAGTCAGCCGTTGCTTTGCCGATGGTTCAATGCGCATTGGGTCGAGAAGATGGTCGCCACCGGACATCGGCTGGTGGTTTACGGACGTCCGAAAATGAGCGGCGCGAATGTGGTCATTGCGCATCCCGAGTTCGAGGTGGTGGAAGATGATGCGGAGGTTTCGATTCACCTGCAGCGGATCGCGCCGATCCACCGGGCGACGGAAGGACTCTCGACGCGGATTCTGCGCGGGATCATCTGGGATGTGCTGGAGCGTCTGGAAGATGATGCGGTGGAGACGCTGATTCCAGCTGCCCTGGACGCCCGCCCGAGGAGCTGGGCGCTCCGGCAAATTCATTTCCCGAAAGATTGGCAATCGCTGCAACAAGCGCGCCGGCATTTGGTGGCGACGGAGTTTTTTGCGATCCAACTCTGCGTCGCGGCGAAACGCGCCGAGCATGCTGCGCAACCCGGCGCCGTGCATTGCTATTCGGATGCATTGCTCCAGCAATTGCACGCGGCGCTGCCGTTTGCGCTGACCGGGGCACAGCTCCGCGCCATTGCGGAGATCCGCGCCGATTTGGCTGCGCCGCGACCGATGAATCGCCTGCTCCACGGGGATGTCGGCAGTGGCAAAACGCTGGTCGCGCTCAGTGCCATGTTGCTGGCGGTGGAGGCCGGCTTCCAGGCCGCGCTAATGGCGCCCACGCAGATCCTCGCGGAGCAGCATTACCTGAGCTTTCGGCGGCTCTGCGAACCGCTGGGCTTGCGCGTGGCCTTGCGCACCGGCGCCCGCCGGGAAGAAAGCGCGCCGCTGCCGCTCTTCGCGCACGCGGCGGCTGGCTCCTCGGGGAGCGCATGCGTCTCGCATGCTGGTGACGGCGTCTCGCCGGCTCGAACTTCCCTTGACGCTCCGATCGCCGGCGGCTCCCGATACTCGAAGCGCCTCCTGCCGCACTTCGAACAACCTTGGGCCGTTTACGCAGTCACGATCAGTACTCAGGCCCGGCGTTGCCTCGCGCCTTCTGCCCGGACGATCGTCCTGGACGCAGTTCGGCATTTCCATCGTTCGCGGTACGAACTGTTCGCAGCGTGTGTCATGCCCGATCACGTCCATCTGATCTTCCAGCCTTGGCCAAAAGAACAGGGAGCGGACAACCAGCCGATCTTCTGGTCACTGACGGAGCTACTGCATTCGCTGAAGTCGTTTACCGCCCACGCGATCAACAAGGCTGAGGCAGGCGATGGTGGCATTTGGCAGCAGGAATCGTTTGACCGGTTCATCCGCTCCGACCGGGATCTGGAGGAAAAGTTTCGCTACGTTTTGCGAAATCCGTGGGCAAGTGGCGTGGTTCGCGAAGACCAGGACTATTCGTGGGTTTGGACTCAGGAGGATGAATTTTCACCCCCGCACGTTTTGGGAAGTTCGTCGCGGCGAGACGCCGCGACCAGCACGCGGGACGCGTGCGCTCCCCGGAGTTCTGGTGCGTTCGACGCCACCGAGCCGCAGCTCGTGATCGGCACGCATGCCTTGCTCTATGAAGGCGCTGGGCTCACGCGGCTGGGGCTGGCGGTGATCGATGAGCAGCACAAATTCGGCGTCCTCCAGCGGGCGTGGCTGCGCAGCCACGGGACGACGCCGGACGTGCTCGTGATGACCGCGACGCCGATCCCACGCACGCTGACCATGACCGCTTACGGCGATCTCGATGTCTCGACCCTGGACGAATTGCCGAAGAACCGGGGAAAAATTGTCACCGCGGTGCGAGAGGAAAAGAAGCTTCCGGAAGCGGCGAAATTCATTCGCGAGCACCTGGAAAATGGACGGCAGGCTTACATCGTTTATCCGCTGATCGATGAGTCGGAGAAGCTGGAGAGCAAGGCGGCCGCGGCCGAGTTTAAGAAGTGGCAGCAGCTGCTGGCGCCATTGCCTTGCGAGTTGCTGCATGGGCGCATTCCGTCGGAGGACAAGGAGGCGATCATGGATCGGTTTCGGCGTGGTGAAACCAAAGCGCTGATTGCGACCACCGTGATCGAGGTCGGAATCGACGTGCCGAATGCGAACATCATGCTCATCGAAAACGCGGAGCGGTTTGGGCTGGCACAGCTCCACCAGTTGCGCGGGCGGATCGGGCGCGGCGAACACAAGAGCTATTGCATTCTGCTGCACTCGGCGAAGACCGCGGCAGAGGCGGCGGAGAAGCTCGCGATTCTGGAGAAAACTTCGGACGGTTTTGAGATCGCGGAAGCCGATCTGCGGCTCCGCGGACCGGGCGATATCCTGGGCACGGCGCAAAGCGGGTTGCCGCCGCTGAAGCTGGGCGATCTGGTGGCTGATCGCGAGCTGATGATCCTCGCGCGAAACGTGGCATTCCTGATCTTCGAACGCGATCCGCAGCTCGAGACTCCGGAAAACGCCGGCTATCGGCGGGTGCTCACCGAGACGCGCAAGTTGCTGCTTTCGCAAGTCAGCTGAGGAACCTCCCGCTCCGGAAGCGACGGCGCGCTTCCCTCCAGCGCGGAACTCGGTGGTGCGCGCCAAGGCAAGTCCCGGCACCGGTTTTACGGCACGAGATTCACCGGAGTCCCGGCGGCGAAGCCCTGGATGTTCGCGACGGTCACTTCGCGAATCCGCGCGATCGCTTCGTGACTGTTGAACGCCACGTGCGGAGTGAAAACGACATTTGATCTGGAGAGCACTGCGTCGCCCAACATCACCTCCTGCAGCTCCCTCACGCGCTCTTCATCCCGCTGCTCGCGAGCCAGGGCGTCGGATCGCAAATGCCGCACGATATCCGCGGCGATGATGCGCGAGGCAGACTGGCGCAGCACCCGTTCATCCTGGAGCACGTCGAGTCCAGCGCCGCCGACCTGCCCCGAATCCAGCGCGTCCCGCAGCGCGGCCGTTTCCAGCAAAGCGCCGCGCGCGGTGTTCACGATCAACACTCCGCGCCGGCAGCGGGAAAGCGTTTCGCGATTCAGGATGTGGTAGGTCTCGGGAGAAAGCGACGCATGGAGCGAGATCACGTGAGCTTCCGCGAGGAGTGCGTTGAGGGAGACGAATTCGAATCCGATTCTCGCGGCGACTTCTCCCGAAGTTTGCACGTCGTAAGCGAGGACGCGCATCCGGAATGCGCCTGCGAGCGCGGCGACGCGTTGCCCCACGTGTCCCATTCCGATGATCCCCATGGTCTTCCCTGCCAGATCGAACCCGCGCGTTTCCTCGTAAGAAAAGCGGGCGTCCTTTTGCTTTTGCATCACTTCGCGCAGGCGGCGCGAGAGCGCGAGAATCAGTGCAAAGGTGTGTTCCGCGACCGTCGTCTCGCCGTAGTGCGGCACGTGACAAACGGCGATGGCGCGTTCCCGGCAGGCAGCGACATCGATGTGATCGGTCGCGGTGGAACGCGTCGCGATGAGGCGCAAATCCGGATGTGAAGCAAGGAAGTCGGCGGTGACTCGCGTGCCGATGAAGGTGCAGATGACTTCCGCGTCGGCGCCGACATCCTCCAGATCCGTGGCGGAACGAAGATCGTGTTCCACCAGCGCCTCGCCGAAGAACTGCTCGGCGGAGGGTTCGATTTCCAGGAAGTAGATGATCACGGCGCGGGCGCCCGTTGCTTCGGCGCAAAGCCAAGCAAACACAGGCTCACGGAGGAGGATAGTCGTTTCACGGCGCGAAGCTGAGCGCTGGTGCCTCGGTGCAGCAGCTGGCGGGAGGAAGATCCGACGCCTGAGCTCGGTGGCGTATGCGAGACGCTCGAAGTTCTTCCCCGAGGAGGCAAATTCTCAATTTTGTGCGAAACTCCGGGTCGCCCTCGCGGGTTTGCCATCCCCACATGCGCTCGAAACCATGAACCTCCGTTTCTTCCCCACTCTCCTGATTGCCGCCGCGGCGCTGCTCTTTCTTCCCGGGTTGCTGGCTGCTCCGGAAGAAGCACGCATCGTTGCTTTGCTGGAACGCCGACTCCAACAACTCGACAAGGATCAAGACGGAAAGTTGAGCACGGAGGAGGCGAAATCGGCCGGGCCGATGATCGACGGAGCGGATGCGAATGGCGACGGGTTTATGACCAAGGAAGAACTCGGCACACATCTGCGCGCGCGTTTTGCCGGACTGCTGCAAAGCCGGCGCGAGTCGGGTGAAGCCGAACCGTCCGCTGTGACCGCCCAGCCGCCGCCCCCGTTTGAGTCGACGGATTCCCCGCGGGAAGCACCACGGCAGTTGAAGGCGGGCGACTGCGGAATCGGCACGCTGATTCCGGATCTGGACCTCACGGATCTCAACGACGTCCCGCATCGGCTCAGCACGCTTGCTGGGGAGAAAGGAACGGTGATCGCCCTGGTGAGCCCGAGTTGTCCGATCGGCAAGCGCTACTTCCCGACCTTTGCCAGGCTGCACGCACGCTATGCGGAGCAAGGCATCGCCTTCGTCCTGATCGCGCCAAGCGCCACGGACGACGCAGCGACTCTACGCGCCAGTCTCGAAGCGGCCGACCTGAAAGCGGCTTGCTTCCGCGATGCCCACTCGACGCTGCTCAAGGCGTTGTACGCTCGCGCTTCGACGGATGCTTTCGTCCTGGATTCAAGCCGGACCCTGATCTATCGCGGCGCGGTGGATGATCAATATGGCCTCGGCTATTCGCTCGAGGCTCCGCGCAAATCCTATCTCGCGAAGGCCCTCGACGCCTTGCTCGGCGGCCGCGCTCCGGAGATTGCCGCGACCGAGGCTCCGGGCTGTCTGCTGGATCTGGAGAAGGCGACCGCGCCGGTGACGGAGCTGACTTACCACAACCGAATTTCGCGGCTCGTCCAGGCGAATTGCCAGGAGTGTCATCGCTCCGGTGGCGTCGCTCCTTTCGCCCTGGAGAGCTACGAGGAAGTGCGCGCGAAAAGTGGGATGATCCGGAAGATGGTGGAGCGCGGGTTGATGCCGCCGTGGTTTGCCGCGCCCCCGGCACCGGGTCAGCATTCGCCGTGGGGCAACGATCGTTCGCTCGCCGCGCGCGACAAACGCGACCTGCTCGCCTGGATGGAAGCGGGCAAACCGCTCGGCGATCCAAAGGACGCGCCGCAGCCGCGGGTCTTCCCGGCGGAGTGGCAGATGGGCACGCCGGACGCGATCTTGCAGCTCTCGCAGCCGATCGAGATCAAGGCGGAAGGCGTGATGCCGTATCGCAGCGCCACCGTGGAAACCTCGTTTGCGGAAGATCGCTGGGTGCGCGGGCTCGAGGTGCAACCGACCGCGCGTGAGGTCGTGCACCACGTGCTGGTTTTCATCCAGCAGCCCGGCGCGACGAATCAGGCGACGCCGCAGTTTGAAGGCGAAAACGATGAGCGGGCTGGCTTCTTCGCTGCGTATGTTCCGGGGAACAGTCACTTCGTTTATCCGGAGGGATTTGCGAAGTTGCTCCCGGCCGGTGCTAAGTTGCGCTTCCAGATTCACTACACGCCGAACGGCACCGCGACGCGGGATCAAATGAAGCTGGGGCTGATTTTCGCAAAAGAACCGCCGCAGCATATTGTGCGCGTCGCCGGCATCGCGGATCACCGCATCGAAATT
>DASVRR010000097.1:0-19707 GCA_036388515.1 Chthoniobacteraceae bacterium
GAGTTCTGTTTCGGCGTGTTTTGTCCTTGTGGGAGCCTTTCCTGAACGAAATTTGTGGGTTCGAGTTTGCGGCTGCTCTGTTACCTTCCGGACGAATGCCCCCGGAACCATCCAACCCTGCGAAGACCGCTGGCGGACGGCTCATGGCGACTCGCTTGAGCCTGATCGCGCGGCTCGGGGATTGGCGGGATCAACAGCATTGGCAGGAATTCTTCGATACGTATTGGCGGCTGATTTACGGCGTCGCGCGGAAAAGCGGACTAACGGACGACGAAGCCCAGGAAGTGGTGCAGGAGACGGTCATCACGGTCGCGAAAAACGTGGGCAAGTATGATCCGGCGCTCGGTTCATTCAAGACCTGGCTGCTGCATACCACGCGCTGGCGGATTGCCGATCAATTTCGCAAACGCGAACCGGCGGCGCAGGTCGCGCCGAACCGGTGGCCGGCCGCTGGAGCAGAGACTGCGACGATCGAGCGCGTGCCCAGTCCGGAAGCGGGGAAAGTCGATGCGATCTGGGAGGATGAGTGGAAGCGCAATGTCTTCCAGGCGGCGCTCGAGCGGGTGAAACGGCGGGTCAGCGCCCGGCATTTCCAGATCTTCGAGTGCTGCATGGTGAAGCGCTGGGGCGCGTCGCGGGTCGCAGCCGAGCTGCGGGTGAACATCGCCCAAGTCTATCTGGCGAAGCATCGCGTCGGCGCGTTGATGAAGAAGGAAGTCGCCGCGCTGCAGGAACGCTAAGCCGCGCGCGGATCTTCCCCGGGGGAGCACAGGCCGCTGGCCTGTCGCAGCTGGCGGCCCGCCAGCTGCAGCGCACGGGATGGCGCGCTCCTTTTCCAGCCAACCGAACGCTTTCGAAGCTCGAATCCCAACGCGGCTCTTCCTGATTTCCCGCGCCGTTCCGGAGGAAAGCCGCGGCTTCTTCGCGGGGAAGATCGACGCGCTTTCGGGGAAGTGAAGTGCAGCTTCTGCGGTGTTTCCGGCGGGCCGCCGGAAACGACAGGCCGGCGGCCTTTGCTCCCCGATGCTGGCGCGGCCTTTGTTCCCCATGAACGCAATGTTTGAGCCGGCGCGGATGATTCGCTACCATCGCGCGACTTTCCCCGCGGCATGTCCGTTTCCACCGATCGCAATGCTCCCCACGTTCCGAACCATGAGATGGTCCGGATCATCGGCCGCGGTTCGTATGGGGAAATCTGGCTGGCGCGCTCGCTGACCGGTACCTGGCGCGCGGTGAAGATCGTGGATCGGCGGACTTTCGAGAGCGAAAAAACCTTCCAGCGCGAGTTCGAGGGAATGGCCAAGTTTGAGCCGTTTTCCCGCGAAGATCCGGGTTTCGTGGACATTCTCCACGTCGGTCGGGATGAAGCGGACGACTTCTTCTACTACGTCATGGAACTCGCGGACGATCACATCGCCGGCGAGCGGATTGATCCCAAACGTTACGTGCCGAAGACGATCAAAACCGAGCTGGCGCGGCGCTCGCGGCTGCTCGTGGACGAATGCATCACGATCGGTCTTTCGCTGACCAGCGCGCTTGCGGCCTTGCACCGGCAGGGTCTGGTGCATCGCGACATCAAGCCGGCGAATATCATCTTCGTCGGTGGAGTTCCGAAAATCGCGGACATCGGGCTGGTGGCGGCCAGCGGTCAGGATTCCTATGTCGGGACGGAAGGCTACGTGCCTCCGGAAGGTCCGGGCAGCGTGCAGGCGGATGTCTATAGCTTGGGGAAAGTGCTCTACGAACTGGCGATGGGGAAGGATCGCCTGGACTTCCCGGCGATGAGCACGCGCGTCGGCGATCTTCCGGATCGGACGGGATTGCTGCAGTTCAATGAGGTGCTGCTCCGCGCTTGTGCGACCGGTTGCGGCGACCGCTACGTCAGCGCCGCGCAGATGCACGAGGATCTGGTGCGAGTCCGCGATGGACGTCCGCTGCAACGCCGCTGGAAGATCGCGTGGCGCACCGTGGCGGCGGTGGCGGCGATCGCGCTGCTGTGCGCGGGAATCTACCTGGGTTTGCTCCGGAAGGAGCACGGTGGCGTTTTGATCGAGACGGATCCGCCCGGCGCGATGGTGGTGTGCGACGGCACGATGCGGCGGAGTCCGGCGAAGTTTGAGAAACTGAAGCTGGGAGAATATTCCGCGCGCGTGATGCTCACCGGCTACGAGCCGGTGACCGTGAGCTTTCAGATCGCCGGCGGAGCCGCAGCACGGCCGCAGAAGTTGCTCCTGCAACGTTCCCGCGGCGCCGCGCAGATCGATTCGAAACCCAGCGGCGCCGCTTTCGAACTGAAGGACGGCGATCGCATCCTGAAGACCGGCCGAACTCCGGCGACGATCGCGGATCTTCCCACCGGCCAGTATCAGCTTTTCGTCCGGATGAAAGATCGCGAGCAGCGGGAAACGCTGGAAGTCGAACGCGGGACGCTCACGGAGCGCGTGGTGGAATTTGCTTCCGGAAAGCTGGCCATCGCCAGCACGCCCGCGGGAGCCGAGATTACCGTGGACGGACGCGCTGCAGGCACGGCTCCGCTGGAGCTGGAACTTCCGGAAGGTCCGCACGAGCTGACCGCCAGTTTCCGGCATTGGCCGGTGGTGCGCCGGTCGGTTTCGGTGAAGCGGGAAGCAACCAGCGACGCCGCCTTTGATTTCCCGGGCGGCAGCGTCAAGATCACGAGTGCGCCGGGTGGAGCGTCGGTCTTCCGGAATGGCGAGGAACTCGGCCGCACGCCGTGGCTGATCGAAGATGTGGAGCCCGGTCCGGTGCGCTACGAGCTGCGGCTCGCCGGCTTCAAGAGCCTGGAAGTCAGCGGCTCCGTGACGCCTGGGGAACAAATCTTCCTCGGCGGTCGCTTCGAGCAAAGAGCGGGGCCGCAGCGTCGCAGCGCGTGGAAGAACTCGCTCGGGGTTCCGTTTGTTCCGCTCGGCGAGGTGCTGATGGCGGTCTGGCTCACGCGCAATCAGGATTACGACGCGTTTTGCCTGGCGACCGGCCGCGCTCGTCCCGCCGTCGATTTCCCCCAGGATCCGGCGCATCCGGTGGTGAAAGTGAGCTGGGAAGACGGCAACTCCTTCTGTGAATGGCTGACCCAAAAGGAGCTCGCCGCCGGTCAGCTCTCGGAAGGCCAGCGTTATCGCCTGCCCACCGATCTGGAGTGGAGCGCCGGTGCCGGTTTGGCGGATGAAGGTCGCGACACTCCGGAACAACGCGACGGCAAGACCGGCGTGTTTCCCTGGGGAAAAGCCTGGCCGCCTCCAGCCGGTGCGGGAAACTATGCCGACGGTGCGCTACGCAAGGCGGGCGGCGCATCGATCCCGAACTATCAGGACGGCTTTGCGCAAACCTCGCCGGTCGGGAGTTTTGGGGTGAATCCGCTCGGCCTCGCGGACATGGGCGGCAACGTCTGGCAATGGTGTTTCGACAGCTATAACGGCGGCTTGCACGTGCGCGATTGGGGAGTGCTGCGCGGCGGTTCGTGGGGAACCTCGACGCGCGCTCAGTTGCTCACGTCCTACCGCATGGTGGTGGACCGCGCCGACCGCGAAGTAATCTACGGCTTCCGCTGCGTGCTGCTGCCCGAGAGTGGGCGGTAGGCATCGAGGCCGTTTCCGGAACTTCGGTCTTGCCGCACTGCGGGGAACCGCATAAACCGGCGGGCCGTGAGGGGAAACACCACCAGGGCAACGTTCATCGCCGGCGCAGTCTTCGGATTGCTGGCCGCTTTTGCCCCGGCGCAAGAGCCGGAGATCATCCCTCCACCGGTGGAGCTGGTGGTCAGCGTGGCCGATCAGCGCATGGCGCTCGTAGTCGAAGGCGGACTGGTGAAGAAGTACCCGATTTCGACCTCGAAGTTCGGCCTTGGCGATAGCTACGGCAGCTACAAGACGCCGCTCGGGCGGCTGCGGATCTGTGACAAAGTCGGCGAAAATCTCCCCATCGGCTCGGTGCTCAAGCAGCGGCATGCCACCGGCGAAATCCTCCCGGTCAACGCGCCCGGACGCGACCCTATCGTGACCCGGATTCTTTGGCTCGAAGGACTGGAAAGTCAGAACGACAATGCTCGCGGGCGTGGGATTTACATTCACGGAACTGTGGAAGAAAACCGCCTCGGTGAACCGGTGAGTTACGGTTGCATCCGGATGAAATCACGCGATGTCATCGAACTGTTCGAGGAGACGCCGGTCGGCACCACGGTGCGAATCATCGAGGGGAAACTGCCGCGTTTCCGCAAACCATCGCCGCAGCCGGAGATCTTGCTGGTGAAGCACGAGGTGAAACCGAAAGCGGCGATGCGGATGCAAATGGCCGCCCCGCCCGCGCGGACGGAAACAACGGAGAAGCCGAAGCTCGCGGCGAAGAATGTGCAGAAGGCGGACTTCAACGCACGACCGATCCTGTTTGCGGATAAATCCGGCCGCCTTCGGATGCCTGCGGCGAAAGCCTCGCCGGTGGAAGCAGCGCTTCCTGAAGCCGACGGACCGAAGGTTTTGCTTACCACCATCCGGTCAAAGGCTGTGCCGGTTCCGGCCAGTCCGTCTGACATGGAGCACGAGTCGCAAGCCGCCGAGCCGCGGATCATTCTGGCGATGCAGGACAGCATTCTGATGAGCGGCTTGCCGGCGGCGCCTCAGCGTCAGGCGGTTCGCGCAGAAGTCGCGGCACAGGTGGAAAACGCCGGCGTCTCTGCCGGGCCGCGGGTGCAAACCCGGACGGATGCTGCTTCCACTCGCCTGGAGCTCGCGAGCGAAGGTCCCGACATTTTCCTTGGTTTGGTGGACGTGACCCGGCGGGAGCTTCCGCTGGACGCGCTGACCGCGCATCTTCTTGCTCCGCCGCAGCCTCTTCGCCTTGCCTTCCGCACCACGCCCGCCGCCGTTTTGGCGCAGTTGCAGGTGCCCTAAGCGATTCGCATTCCGTTCGCGGCGCCGCTCCCAGAGCCCCGGCGGAAAGCGGCAAGTTCTTCCGGCGGATGGCCCCCACAGATTCCGGAGTAGTCCACGAAAGATACTAAAAGCACGAATGGAACTTTCTGCGCCCGCGAGCTCGCCCAAAGGGTGAACGGGGCAACACGCAACTCCTTCCTTTCGTGTGCCTCGGTGCCTTTCGTGGACCCTCCATTTTCTTCCGGGCAAACTGAGTTAAACAGAGCTGGCGCTAGCTCGCTCGCTTGATCTGCTCGAGCTCTTCCCAGCGCGCGTAGAGCTTCGGGATGCGCGCCTTGGCGACGTCCAGTTTTGCTTCCAGCGCTTCCCATTCGTGTCCGTGTTTTTTAAAGAACTCGGGATCAGAAAAGGATTCCTGCATCGCGGCGACTTCTTGTTCCGCAGCGAGGATCGTTGCTTCGATGGTTTCCAGCTCGCGAGTTTCTTTGTAGCTGAGTTTCCGTGCCTTTTCCTTCCGCGCAGGCGCGGCTTTGGCTGGCGCCGCAACGGGTTGCGTGAGAGCTGAAACCGGCTGCCGTTTCTCAAGGTAGTAATCGTAGTTTCCCGCGTGATAGCCGATCACGCCGCCGGGTTCGAAAGCCAGCGTGTGCGTGCAAACGCGGTTCAGAAACCAGCGGTCGTGACTCACCAAAATGACGCTGCCCTGGAAGTAAAGGAGCGCCTCTTCCAGCATTCGCAACGTGGCGAGATCGAGATCGTTCGTCGGTTCATCCAGCACGATCACATTGCCGCCGCGCTTGAGGATTTTCGCGAGCGTGACCCGGCTGCGTTCGCCTCCGCTGAGCTGGCCGATCTTGGTGTTGATCCGATCCTCGGTGAAGAGGAAGCGCCGCAAATAGGCGCGTAGCGAGATGGTTTCCTCCCCGAGTCGCACGTGTTCCTGATCCTCCCCGACTTCTTCCCAAACGGTTTTCGAATCGTTCAGCGCGAGCCGGTTTTGATCCACGTAGTTGATGATCGTGCGGGTGCCGATTTCCACTTCGCCCGAAGTCGGCTGCAGCTCGCCGAGCAGCACGCGGATCAGCGTCGTTTTCCCGACTCCGTTCCTCCCGACAATCCCGAGTCGCTGACCCGCGGCGAGGTCCAGGCTGAGGCCATCGAAAAGCACGCGGCCATTCACTTCCATCCCCACTTCGCGCAGCTCGATCACGCGATTTGCCAGCTTCGGCGCCGGCGGGATGACGAGCTCCACGTCGAGCTCCTGTTCGGGTCCTTCCTTCCCGGCTTCTTCAAAGTAGCGCTCGATCCGGTCCACGCTTTTCGTCCGGCGCGCGCGCGGACCTTTGCGCACCCACTCCAGCTCCTTCTTCAGGAAGCGTTGCCGTTTGCGCTCGGTTTCTTCCTCAGTTGCGGAGCGGTTCGCCTTGGAAAGCAGGAAGTCGCTATAGTTCCCGTCGTGCGAGAGGAAGGTGCCGCGCGCGAGCTCGATGATTCGGGTGGCGATCCGATCGAGGAAATAGCGGTCGTGCGTGACGAAAAGGCAGGCGCCCGGATAACGCGTGAGGAAGTCTTCCAGCCACTCGATGGATTCCGTGTCGAGGTGGTTGGTTGGTTCGTCGAGAATCAGGAAATCCGGCCGCGCGAGCAGCGCGCGGCAGAGCGCGACGCGGCGCTTTTCTCCGCCGCTGAGGTTTGCCACCAGCCGATCGCGATCCGGCGCGTGCAGATGATCCGCGAGAATCTCGACGCGTTGATCCAGCATCCAGCCATCGAGATGCTGGATGTGATCGAGCAGCGTGGCGGAGCGCGCGCTTTCGGGCGGCGTGTTTTCGTATTCCTCGATCAGCGCGAGCACCGGCGCGGCACCGGCGCGGATGTTGTCTTCGACCGTGCGCTCCTCATCCAGCGTGAAAGCCTGCGGGAGCCAGCCGGTGATGAGATCGCGGCGCCGGGTGAAAAAGCCGCCATCGGGCTGCAGCTCGCCCGCCGCGATGCGGAGGAAAGTGGACTTGCCGCAGCCGTTGCGGCCGACGAGCCCGATGCGTTCGCCTTCATTGATCGCGATGGTGGCGCGATCGAGCACGGTGTGCGGCCCATAGCGGACGGTGAGCTCGGTGGCGGAAGCGATGGGCGTGGGATCGGGCATGAGTCGGGAGAAGAAAGTCGCTGGGGAGAAAAGTTGCAACGTCCTTGGCGACGGCGGGCGCGGTGAAGAGCGTTCGCTGGCGAGGACCGCGTTCGGACAAGCGGCCGTGGGACTCGAGGGAAGCGGTTTGGTTTTGGAGGGAAGCGCCGGGCTCGGCCTGGAGGGAAGCGCGCCGTCGCTTCCGTGGCCGGCCTCCCGCCCCGGCATCGACGGCGCGATGCCCTCCAGTTCCGCCTTTGCTGGAGCGCGGCTTTATTCTTCGGCGGCGAGGTCTTCCAGGCGCAGCCCAATGGCGCGATGCAGCAGGGCGATTCCCACGAAGGTAATCAGACTAAATCCGACCCACAGCGATGAGCCGTCACCGGAAACGCTGGCGAAGACCATGGTGACAAAGAGATTGAGCACAAACTGCACAGCAGAGGCTGCCGGGAGGGCGCCGCGTCCAACGTAGAGCGACAACAGGACGATGAGATGCAGGAAGAAAATGCCCTGTAAACCGACGTAGCTAAAGCCGCCCAAGGCATCGCTGCTGATTATGTGCCACGCGCGGCCTTCCCGGAAGATGTCGTCCTTCAGCAAAAAGCAGGCAAACGCCGAACACAGCGCTGCCGGCAGCAAAGCGCACAGGGTTCCGCGGATTTTTTGGTAAGCGATCTGGCGCATGCTCATTGGCAACATCGCCAGGCTGGAGAGCGTCTTCCAGCGGCGTTCCTGAGCGAAAAGGCCGGCGGCAGAGAAGGCGAGCTCGGCGCAGATCGCAATGATGGAAATGTAGAGCGCGACAAAACCCATCGTCGTGCGGTTGGCCTCAGTAGCGCCCAACACCTTGCGCACGGTGTAAAAGATTCCCGCAACGATCAAGGAGTAGGCGAGAAGCTTGAGCACGATCCACAATCGGCCGCCAACGAGGAAGTGAAAATCTTTCCACGCGAGTGCGCTTTTCCAGACGCGTCCGGCTCCGAAGAGGCGCAGACGCGAGGTGCGCCGGGCGAGGAAGCCGCGGGCGGCCGTCGGTTCCTTTTCGTCGCAGAAGAACTCGAACGCTCCCCAGGCAATCAGGAAACAGCCGACGCCCATCGCCAGATTGCTCCAGACTTGCGCGCTCCAAGGCGACTCGGCGAAGCCGGTGCGGAGGATTACTCCGAGCCGATCGAATGGGGAAACTCGATCCAGCCACTCCGCGATTTCGCGCAAGGCGGAAATCCAGGCGCTCGGTTGGCCCATGGCTTGTGCGAGGAAGCCCAGCAGCCGGGCAGCGAGCGGGATTCCCCAGAACGCAGTGAAAAGCGTGAGGCCGGTCAGCACCGCTGCGCCGCGACTGCGCTGGCAGATCACCGAGGCGAGCAGCGCGAGATTTGCGACAAAGAAAATGAAGGCGCCGAGCGTGACGTAAGCGGCAAAGATCTGCCCCAGCGAAACGCCGCCGAGCGAAACCGCGAGCAGCGTGAAGGGGAACTGCGCGAGGAGCAGCAGCAGCGCGCCGAAGAGCCGGCTGGTGGATTTCCCCAGGAGAATCGAGAGCGGATTGAGGTTGGTCATCCGGAGCAAACCGAGCGTCATCTCTTCCTTTTCCTCCGTGATCGCGGAGGCGAAATAGCTGAAGCTCGCGAGCATCACGAAGACGGCATTGATGAAGATGACCGTGCCGAAGAAGCGCAATCCCGGTGCATTCCCGGCGCCGCTTTCCCGGAAGGTGAGGAGGAAAAGGAGGATCACCACGACCAGGCCGACGCGGGCGATGTAGGTCATCTTTACGCGCACATCCTGGCGGATCGAGCGGGTGAAAAGAGCGAGCAGCGGGGAAGTCATGGTGCGGATCAAAGACGGGGATTAGACCGGAACTACGGCGCTTGAATCTTCCGGGTGGAGCACTCGGCTGGAGTTCGCTTGCCGGCGGCTCGTCGGGAAGATCGGTGCGGCGCGGTCTGGCAGATGCGCAGGGTCACGTGCGCACTCCGGGTTCGGTGAGGTCCATGAAAGCCTGGTTCAGGTGCTTCACGTCTTCGGTGAAGCTGACGATCTCGGCACCGCTGGCGAGCGCGGTTTGCAGGATGGCGTTCAAGGAAACCTGCTCGCGATCGAAGGTCACCGTGTAGCGCGCTTCCTCCGGCAAGGGCGGCGTGATCCGCTGCACACCGGGAAGCTTCCCCAGCGCGTCGGCCGTGGCGGGATGCTCGGCGCGCAGCGTGAGATGATAGCTCGCGATGCTGCCTTCCGCGTTGCTGATCAGCCCGCGCATGGTGCCGGTGTATTTCACGGCGCCGCGGTCGAGGATCGTGACGTGATCGCAGAGCGTCGCGAGCTCGCTGAGGATGTGGGAGCTGATGAAGATGGTCTTCCCCAGCCGGCGCAGCTCTTCCAGAATCTCCATGAGCTCAATGCGCGCGCGCGGATCGAGTCCGCTCGCCGGTTCATCCAGCAGGAGCAAATCCGGATCGTGCACCAGCACGCGGGCGAGCGAGACGCGCTGCTGCATTCCCCGGGAAAGGCCGCTGATCAGGTCGTCCTTGCGTCCGGCCATGTCGGTCAGCGCGAGGACATCGGCGATGATCCGGTCGCGATCTTTCTGGCCAATTCCGTAAGCCGCGCCGAAGAAATCCAGATACTCGAAGACGCTCATCTGGCGGTACATCGAGAAGTGATCCGGCATAAATCCGATCTTCCGGCGCACCGCATTGCGCTCGCGCAAAATGTCCCGCCCGAAGACGCGCACCTCGCTCCCAGCCTGCGGTTCCAGCAGCGTCGAGAGGATCTTCAGCGTCGTGGTTTTGCCGGCGCCGTTTGGCCCGACGAAGCCGTGGATCGAGCACGCCCCGACGGTGAAGCTGACGTTGCTCAGCGCCTGGTGCGTTTTGTAGCGATGCGACAGCGCGCGGATGTCAATGATGGGTTCAGACTCGCTCATGGTTTGAAGACTTCCTGCACATACAGCGTGTAGCTCATCTGCCGGGCGAACCCGGGCGTGCGGAGATGAAAACCAGCCGGAGATTCGGCGAAGATGTAGAGCTGGAGCCGATCCGCGGCCGGCGGCGGACGAGTGATAAAGTGCGTGAAGTCATCGCGTCCTTCCACGGCGCGGGCGAGCAGCATGGGGAAAGTCGTGCGGAGGATTCGGTGAAGCTGATCCACTCGTTCTGCTGGCGCGCCGGAGATCCGATCGTGTGCGTAGAGCGAGGTTCTCACTTCATCCTTCGGGAGGAACGTCTCGAAAGTGACGCCTGTTTCCTTCGAGACCAGCCAGCCTTCTTTCAGTTCCATTTCATAGAAGTTGTCCCGCAACTTTGCGGCAATCCGGACCGCGTTTATGGGGAAGTTCGGGCCCGGCTTGAGCACCAGCTTTTGCGCCGCGGTGTCGGTTTCTTCCCACTGCTCCACGGTCACGCTGGTGTCATCGCCGAGGAGCACGCCGCGGTGGATAAACTCGCGTGAGGAGAAAAGCGGAATGTCGCTCCGGAAGACGCCGTCTTTGCCGCTGAGGATTTCGCCGCGGATCACATCGTGACTCACCGCGGCGTAGAGGTTGGAAGGCGCGGCGTGAGTCAGTTGGTAGAGATTTCCTGTGGTGACAAACGCGCTCGCCCATTGCGTGACATCGTAGCGGGAATCGCCGAGCGCCCGGGCGATGGAAACGGCATTCACCGCCTGCGCTTCATCGTAGCCGCGGCGGCCGACGACACTGAAAACCCAGCCGAAAAGCGCCACCGTTCCGGCAAAGAACGCGAGCGAAAGCCGGTAATCCAGCCGGCGCCCGAGTCGATATTGCACCGGGCCAATGATCAGGAGGTAAAGCGCGGCGAGAGAGTTGAGGAGCCAGAGCCGCACTTCCGGTTGGTTCAGGCGCGCCAGCCGCTGGAAGAAAGCTTCCTCCGACTGATGCGCGACGGGTTCCTTGCTGGTTTTCAGTTCGGGCGCGGGGAAGCCTCGCTCCGCGAAATGTTGCTCGCTCACTTCGCCGCGCGGAAGCTTTGCCCGGAGCACGGTTCCGGCGCCAACGCGTGCGCTTTCCCCTGCGATATTCAGCGGCCCGAGTTGCTCGGTGAACGCGGGATATTCCCCATTTTGTCCCGGAAGCACGAGCAAGGTGCCGCCGCGTTTCACCCAGTCCAGGAAAGCCTCGCGTCGGGCTGGTTCCCAACGCGGCGCGTGATCGAGCGTCACCGCGTCCAGGGCATCGGTGGCCGAAACGGTGGCGGGGAAGAGTTGCTCGGGAAAAGACTTCAACGCCGCCGACGCGGCGAAGGGATTATCCGCCTCCAGCAAGAGCACGCGTGCGGGCGGGCCGAAGGTCGGCGGATCCAGCGTGAGCCGATCATTTGCTCCGCGTCCCCACTCGAGGGTGAACTCATCCGGAGAAGAGACGAACGGATAAAACTGCACCCAGCGTTCGCTCTGAGGACCGATGAAAACCGGCTGGACGTACAGTGCTCCGGAGCGGCCGCCGAGCCCGCCGCCTTGCTTCAGCGTGACCATTCCCTCGAAGGAATTCCGGCCCGGATTTGCCAGGAGCACGGAGAGCGGATTGATCCGGCTGGGAACGACGCGCCCGTCGAATCCCCACAGCGTCTGCCGCACTTCCGCCGCCTCGGTGCCAGGCAGGAATGCGGAACAAAGCGCGACGCTCGCGAGCAGGAGTCGAGTCAGCCGGAGCATGACAAGCCGCGGAGTTTAGAAATTTGTTCCGCAACCGCCAGAGCCGAAATCAGCGACGAAGCCAGCGATCGGCTTTGGTCAGCGCGTGCTGCTGGAAGATCAGCGCGAAGGCGGAAAAAAGCGCGGCATTGGCGATGATCACGCGCCACGGATCGTTGTTGTTCCAAAGCTCGTGGAGGCTGGAAGCTTCGTTGTAAGCAACGAGCGTCACCGGAGACAGAAGGGTAAATGAACGATCGACCGGTTGGTCGAAACTTCGTTTCGGAGCCACCACAACATAGATCGCAATTGGCGCAACGCACCAAAGCACGAGAGCCGCAAGCGCGATGAGGATGGCGGAAAACCTCTTCCGGACTCGCAGCCCAATCCAGATGCAGAGCCACATGACCCAATGCAGATAAATGAACGTCATCAGCACCGCGCAGACGAGGTAGGCGATGCGTCCGTCCGGAGTGGGGAAAGTAAATTTCTGCTCAAACCAGAACTCGATCCCGAAGATAGTCAGCAGAGGGATCGCGATGACCAGCATGAGCCGGCGGAGGGCGCCGGCTTTCTCCAGAATGATCTGCCGGGCGGTGAGTTCGGTGGTGAGGAGCACTTCGAGAGTTTGCTGGAGACGCTCGGAGACGATGATGTTTGCTGCCTGAACGGCGAGCGTCAGTGCGCCGAATCCGGCGACAAAAGCCGCGAGAACCGAGAGTGATTCCGCCTCCCTGGAACCGCTCTTCGCGGCCACGGAAGTGAGGATCAAGCAAAGGATGAGCGTGACGATTTCCACGACCAGGAGGATCCGGACGAGGTAGTTCGCCTTGCCGAGCGCGCGCTGGGTGGTCTCGCGCCAGAAGATCGGCGCGTCTTCCGGAAGCGTGGATCCTCCGCGAGTGAAAACCACATTTCCGACCAGGCGATTGCCGCGCTTCACCCAGCCGTCGATCCAGCGAAAGGGGCGGAGGAAGGGATTCGACGCGGGGATGAAAGCGCGGCGGACGAGGTGGTAACGCGCGAGGCCGAGCAGCAGCGGGACGGAGAGGAGCGAGGGAATTCCCTGCACGGCGAAGTACCGGAAACTGCCATCGACGAGATTCGAGATTTCCACGGCGGCGAGCGGGATCAGGAGCGCCCACTTTTCCTCCTGGATGCTGGTGAAGAAACTGACTTCCCACGGGGCGGGCCAGAACTCGTCGAAGAGTTCATAGACTAGAATCGGACCGCCATAAAACGCCGCGCCGAGGAAGTAGGTGGAGATGAATGCGCCGACCGAGGTGCGGCACCATGCGGAACAAAGCAGCGCGATGGCTCCGATCTGCAGGCAGGTGAGGAGCAGCGCGTAGAGATAGGCGAAAAGCTTCCACACGGTGACGCCGCCGAAGGCATACGCGACAGCGGCGAGCGGCATCCCGAGCAGGAGGAAAGTGAGCATCGGCATGAGCCCGCCGAAATACTTTTGGAGCACGATCTGCCAGGGGCGCAAATTGGTGAGGAAGAGCAGCACGAGGGACTCGCGTTCTTTCTCCTGAGCGATCGCGCCGCACATCGTCGCGGGGAGGAAAAGCACGATGCCGACCATCTGCAGCAGGCAAAGTTGTTCGTAAAGCTGCCGGCCCACGCCCATCGCGAGCGAGGGCGCGGATGGGGATAAAAGCCACTCCGGCATGGTGAAACCGAAGACCGCGTAAAGCAGCACGGCATAAACCGCGCGGATGACGTAGGTGCGACGGCGCGCGGCGGTCTCGGTGAGTTCCTTCCCGAGCAGCGGGAAGGAAAAGAGGCGGGCGAGGCGCGCGTTCATGGACGAAGAGGCGAGGAGGAAATCATGGGGAGCACAGGCCGCTGGCCTGTTGTGGAGGTCGGCTCGACCTCCACTCGCGCGGGAGGACGCGTGCTTGCGCGAGAGTTCTGGCAGGAGCTGGTTTCGGGAAGGACGCGGGTTCTCGTGCGGTGCTTTCGGCGGGCCGCCGAAAGCGACAGGCCGGCGGCCTGTGCTCCCCATTTCAGAGCGGACGCGCTCATGCGGTGCGGCCTTCGGTGAGTTTCATGAATGCCGTTTCCATGTCCATCGCGTCGGCTTGAAACATCCGGATGCGCGCGCCGAGTCCGTGCAGCGCATCGAGCAGATCTTCCACGGCAAATTGATCCTCGCGGATTTGCACCGCGAGCCGATCGGATTGCTCGTCCACGTGCGTGACGTGGGGCAGCGCGCGCACCGCGGCGATCAGCCCGGGGGAAGAATTCGCGAGCTGCACGTGCACGGTGCGGTTGAGGCTGAGCGCGCGGTAGATCTCCGCCAGCGAGCCGTTGGCGACCATCGTCCCCGCTTCCACGATGCCGATGTGGGAGCAAAGTTGCGCCAGCTCGTGGAGGATGTGGCTGGAGACGATGATCGTCTTCCCCATCGATTGCAGTTCCTTGAGCAACTCCCGCATTTCGATCCGCGCGCGCGGGTCGAGGCCGCTCGCTGGTTCATCCAGCAGGAGAAGATCCGGATCGTGCAAGAGGACGCGCGCGAGTCCGAGGCGTTGTTTCATCCCGCGGGAAAGTCCGTCCACCGGCGCATCGTGCTTCTCCGTGAGATCGGTCAGCGCGAGCACGTCGGCGATCAGCGGTTTGCGCCGGGCGCTCGGGATATTGTAAGCGGCGGCAAAAAAGTGCAGGTATTCCGCGGCGGTCAGTTCGTCGTAAACGCCGAAGAAGTCCGGCATGTAACCGATCTTCCTCCGGACGGCTTGCGGATCGCGGCTGACATCGATCCCGCCGACCAACGCGCGGCCGCTGCTTGGTTTCAGGAGCGTGGCGAGGACTTTGATCGTGGAGGTTTTCCCCGCCCCGTTCGGTCCGATGAAGCCGAAGATTTCTCCCCGCGAGATGGTAAAGGAAAGTCCGCGCACCGCGTGCGTTTTGCCGTAGCGGACGTGCAGATCTTCGATGCACACGAGCGGCGTGGCCGACGGTTCCGGAGGATTTGGATCAGTCATGGAGGCGCTGCCGTGGGGAACCAGTTTGGCTGGAGGTGATTGGCGAATTATTCATCCGTGCGATAGGCGCGGCGATACAGGCGGCGCTCGGCGCTCGTTCCCAAGCTTCGCTTGGGAACGCTGTCGGGAGCGCAGTTGCACTGCCCAAGGAGGGGGTGTCTGCGGGAGGGACGTGAAGGACCAGTCCCGCGGACACCCCCGCCTGCGAAATGCAATTTCGCTCCGATGTGCATTCCCAAGCAAAGCTTGGGAATGAGCGGGCGAAGCGGTTCGGCGGCAGACCGGCTTTCTGGAGATGGTGGCGAGGTTATTCATCCGTGCGATAGGCGCGGCGATACAGGCGGAGGTTTCCCGAGGGCAAAGTCTCCAGCGCGAAAACCGCCCAGTCATGAGGATCGCTGGGATCGGTCAGCGCGAGGTCCTCCAGCTCCGCGTCGGCGCTCGGCGAGATCTGGCTCAAGACGCTGGTGACGGCAAATTCCGGGATCTGCGAAAGCGCCCAGCAGAAATCCAGAGTGAGGTTTACCGGAGTTTCGTTTGGATGCGTTCTGGTCCGGATCCGCTGCTCCACCTGCCGGGAAACATCGGTCGAAATCGAACCTCTGACCGCTCGTCCCAACACGCGTCCTGTCGTGAGGAAGAACTCAAATCGGCCGCTCCCATTTTGCCGCCCGATCCAATCGCGAAGATCAGTTTTTAAATCACCCTCCGTGATCGTGTCCCACGCGAGTCCGCTTTCATCCGGGGCGACGTTGAAAGTCAGCGTGCGGTTGATCCGGGGCGTCCACTGCCGAACCG
Organism: Chthoniobacteraceae bacterium; assembly: GCA_036388515.1. Taxonomy (GTDB): domain Bacteria; phylum Verrucomicrobiota; class Verrucomicrobiia; order Chthoniobacterales; family Chthoniobacteraceae; genus Chthoniobacter. The sequence continues at coordinate 15,453 of DASVRR010000097.1, forward strand.
GCTGGCGCAGCTGGCTGGCCACCGGAAGGAGACCGTCAAAGGTGGGAGTCTGATCGCCCGTTTCTGAGGTGCCGTTGTAGTAGCGTTGGGCGAGAGTCGTCGGGGTGCCGAGTCGGTGGCGCAGGTCGGTCGAGACAGTTTTGTCGCGCGCGGTGAAGAGCATCTCGATCTCCGTTTCGCGCACCGGCCCGTTCGGTCCGAGGTCGATGAGGGTGAGACTCCGGCGGTGATCTCCTGCGCCGAGATAATGCTGGGCGGTCTGCACGGTGGTGAGCGTGAAGAGGACGGCGAACAACGGAAAGGTGATCCAGGTCCAGCGCCGCCGTCGCAGCCAGCCGAGCACGAACCATTCGCCGGGACCGACCGCGAGGACAAAGAGAGCAAGGATTCCCGCGATCACCTGGATCGGGATCAGACGGGCGGATTCGGGAAATAAACGAGCTCCGAAAAAGCTCTGCAAAACTCCGCCACGTTTAGTCTGTCTGGGTTGAGCATTGCTCCGAGGTTCCTCCGGAATATTCCACCTTCCTCCGGAAGAAATCGCCGAGGCGATACCGTGGCGAAACTTCCAGAGGAAAGCATTGGCTCGCCGCCACTCGGCAGTCGCGAGCGCGGTTTCATCCGGAGGAAATTCCGTCGCCACCACCAGCCGACCGAGACCGGCTCGGGAGAAAATCAACTTCGCGGCTTCACTTTTGAGGTGACCCGAATCGTCCACGGTGAAAGGAGCCAGGTTGTTCCGCGTGGAGGCCAGCCGGTTGAGCCATGCGAGGTGTTCCGGCGGAATCGGCTCGGAGGAAATCACGCAGAGGCTTCCGCCGGCTTCGACCCAAACAGCGAGGGCGGCGAGTTGTTTTTCCCGAAGCGCGGTGAAGCTCCGGCCTTCCAGCAGGACGAGGTCGAAGGCACAGAAACCGAGCGCGTTGGCGGGAAGATCTTCCGGCTCGAGTCGCGTGGGCGAAGTCGTGACGCGCTCGGTTGGAGTTTTGGCTCCTTCCTGAAAGCGCTCGATGAGGAGAGCCTCCAGCAAGCCGGGACTCGACGTGGCGGACTTCAAACCGGAGCTGCAGACGGCAATGACAAAGTTGCGCTTGCTGATCATCGGGCCGGTGAGCCGGAAGCTGCCGAGTGGAATCGATTCCTTGCGGGTGACAAAGCGGAGTTTTGCCTCCAGCTCGTGGAAATGGACGGGCAGCGGCGGCGTCATCACGCGCACCGTTTTTGCCCCGGCGACCAGGACGAGATCGGCGGCGTTCAGGTGGAAGATCGGCCCATCCAGAGACGAGAAAGTTGATTCCAGCCGGCCTTCCAGAAGTCCGCTGCCGCTCCAATGCAGCGTCACATCGACGAGCATCGGCGCCTGGCTGCGATGCCGGCCGCCGACCGGAGTGACTTCGGCGCGCAGCGCCGCGGCTTGGATCGCCGAGGTGAGGAAGAAAAGAGCGCCGACCGCGAGGAGCACGTGCTTCATCCAGCGGGAGGATTGCTGGCCGGAGAGTCGGGAGGCATTTGCCTCCGGAGATTCAAGCGGCGAGCGCGCCATGGCGATTGAACCACCACCATTCGAGGAGCAAAACCAGGAACCCGGCGCAGGCGAGCGCCCACCAAAGTGAGCGGTTGGACTTCGGCGCAACCGTCGCGGCGGCGACGCTCAGCTGGTCGTTGAACTCGATGCGATCGACGGCCGCGAGTGAGGTTTCGCTGGGGGAGAGCAAACTCACGCCGAGCCGGATGGGTTCGGAGGAACCGTGGAGCACATATTCGCCGGCGTGCGGTGCGGGCAAGCCGGTGAGCAGTCCGCGCGCGTCGGAGCGTTCTTCCCGACGGAGCTGGCGTGGTCCTTCGAGCTGATAGGTTTGCTCCGGTGCCACGGTGATCGGCGGGATGACTCCGGTGCGCGCGGCGTTTGCCTCCACGAGGCCGGCTTGCTGCAAACTCACCTGCACCAGATTTGAAACGAAGATGGGGAAGCCGACACGATACGGCAGCGTGGAACGATCGGTGTGGCCGAGCAGATGAATGTGGAGGAACTCTTCGCTGCGCCGCGTGAGGATGAGCGGCCCGCGCGGACCATCGGCCAGGATGTCGTAGCCGAGTTGGGCGTAACGCGCCGGATCCACGCCGGCTGCATTGGCTGGTTGATCCATGAAGATCACGTCGCTCAGCGCCACGTGCTGGAGCAGGGGAGAATCGCGGCGCCAGTCGATGACGGCAGCGTTTTTCGCTTCGACGGCGACGACCTGCGCGAGATCTTCCGGGATCAATCCGAGCGTGCAGCGGACGCGCGCGGGAAGAGCGAGATCGGCGGCCTGATCGGTGATCACGAGGTCGAAACTGGAGGGCAACTTTTCGCCCTCGCGAGGATGCAGGGAAATGCCGGCGATGGCGCTCAGCGCGTGGCGGTAGCTGCCGAGTTTCGGCGGAACATAGATGCGGATCGGGAAAGGCGCGGGAAGATCGAGCCACGCGTCGTTGTCAGCGGCGAGCGAGTCGGTGCCGCTGAGCGCGAGGCTCGCGTGGAGCCGCGAGGCGCGTTCGCTCTGAATGGTGAAGGCGAGACGCGGTGCGGAACCTTTGGTGAGGGCGACGGTTTCCCGGGCGATGAGATGGCCGTCCTGAGTCAGGGTCAGCGTTCCGGTTTGTGCCTGGGGATGAGCGGAGCCACTGAGCTGGACGAAAACTTCCCACGCGCCGCCGGGCGTGCGGCGGGCGTTGCAGGCGGTGATTCCGTAGTTTGCCGCGCTCGACTCGAGCCGCTGGAAATCGACGGCAAACGGCAGCTCGAAGTTGGTCTTGGCGGGGAAGTTTCCGTCGGAAAAAAGCAGCACTTTTTCGAAGCCATCGTTCCGCGCCAGCGCCTGAGTCATCCGCAACGCTTCTTCCAGATCGCTCGGAAGATCCTCGATTTCCAGGCTGTCGATCGCCGCGCGGAGATCTCGTTGGTTTCCCGTAAATGGCGTCAGCCGCCGGGCGTTTTTGCTGAAAGCGATCAGGCTGATTTCCTGGTCGGCGGACATTCCGTCAATCAGTTCTCGGACGCGCTTCTTCACCTCCGAGAGATGCGATGAATTTCCTCCGGAAGAAGTCGCGGCCATGCTCGCGGAGACATCGATGAGGATCGGCAAGCGCGCCGCCTGCGAACTTTCGCTCCGGAGGAAAGGCTGCATCGCGGCGAGCACGAGCAGCGTCAGGAGAAGGATTTGCAGGAGCAACAGCAAGTTGCGCTTGAACTTCTGGAAGGGAGAATTCACGCGCTGATCGCTCAAGACCTGGCGCCAAAGCACGAGCGACGGAATTTCCAGCCGCGGCCGTTTCAGCTTCAGGAAGTAGAAGACGATCAGCGGGATGAGCAGCAGGAAAAGCCACGCAGCGCTGAGGGAGGTGAACGAGGGGAACATGGATCAGCGGCGGGCGGACGGCGGCGGAGGGGACGACCACGAAAGGGACGAAAAAGGCGAAAGCAGAGGTCTGTTTTCGTCTGTTTCGCTTATTCCGTGGTTGTTCTGCCTCTGCCGAAGGGTTCGAGGAGTTTCAGGGTTCATACCAGCCGGGGCAAAAGGCGAGGCGGCGCTGAGGGACGTGAAGGAAGGAACATGGATCAGCGGCGGGCGGACGACGGAGAGACGACCACGAAAAGGGCGGAAGTGACGAAAGCAGACTCTCTGTTCGTCTGTTTTGCTTATTTCGTGGTTTTCCTTTCTGCACGGAAAAGCCGGCTGAGTTTGGGGTTCATAGGATCCAGCCTTTTCGGCGCATCACTTCGAAGAGCACGCGTTCGGCGGGTTCGGCCGAGCTGATCGACAGGAAGCGTCCGGAGCGTTGCTGGCAAAGCGCGGAGAGCTGCGCTTCGTGAGCGGCGCGGTATTCGTGATACAGCGCGAGGAGATCGCCGGCCGAGGAGACGTCGAGGTCTGCGTGGTTTTCGCAATCGATCAGCCGGAGATCGCCGGTGAGCGGCGGATCGAGTTCGCTGGGGCCAAGGAGCTGGACGGCAAAGAGCTCGAGGCCCGAGCTGTGGATGAGATTAAAGGCGCGCTTGAGATCGCCGGCGGTGAGAAAATCGCTGAGCACGATCGCCACTCCTCGGCCGCGATGCTGGCGGAGGAAGCTTTCAATTCCTTGCTCGATCGGCGCCTCGCCGCCGCCGGGAATGCCTTCGAGGAAGGCGAAGAGTTTCCCCATGGAGCCGCGGCCGGTGCACGGTGCAAGCCGCGACATTCCCAAGCCCGAGCCAAGGGCATAGGCGCTGACTTTC
>DASVRR010000098.1:0-6870 GCA_036388515.1 Chthoniobacteraceae bacterium
CCTGTCGCAGCCGTTCCACGTTGCGGAAATCTTCACCGGCACTCCGGGCCAGTACGTTTCCATCAAGGAGACGGTTCGCGGCTTCAAGGAAATCCTCGACGGCAAACACGACGACGTGGGCGAAACGAACTTCTATATGAAGGGCGGAATCGACCAGATCCGCGGGTAAACTCGTAATGCCCGGGAAGACAGGAGCCGTTCGTCGCGAGTCAATGCGATTGATCACTTCCGCTCGACTGAATCCCCAGCTCTGACTTCTGTTTTCTTCCTCGAAATGGCTACGCTCAAACTCGAAATCGTTACTCCGGAAAAAGTCGCCTACAGCGCCGACGTGGACAGTGTCTTGCTTCCGGCGATTGAGGGAGAGATGGGAGTTCTCCCCATGCACATCCCGCTGATGACGATGATCAAGCCGGGCGAGCTGGTGGTTCGCAAGGGCGCGGAACTCACCTATCTCGCGGTTGGGGAAGGATTCGTCACCGTCAACCAAACCAGCGTGAAGGTCCTGACCGACATGGCGATTTCATGGGAACACATCGACGAATCTGCGGCGGAGGCCGCGGTCAAGCGCGCCGAAGAAGCCATGGCAAACAAGCACGAACTGGGCGGTGAAGAAGCGGTTGCGGTGCAAGCCGCCCTTGCAAAATCTCTCGCCCAGCTCAACGTCAAGCGGCGCCGGCGGATCGGCTAGCGTTTGGGAGATTCGGCAGGTCCGCTGAGTCTCGGTCAAGCACTTGCTGGAGCCGAAAGTTCACGCTGCCTTCCTGGTGCAAGATGAGCGAGTCCACTTCTTCCGCGGGTTCCGTTTTTCAGAGGAACTGGGCGCTGAAGTTGGGAATCGGAGTTCTCATTGGCTTTGCTTTCATCCTCGCGCTGACGCTGAGGGATAATGCGCGCCGGACTTCCCTGGAGACCACCAGCGAGACCACCGCGGTAGGAGATCGAGCGTTCTTCCCCGTCTCGAACTTGCTCCAGCTGCCGACGGAATTGGGCAGAATTGCGGGCAAGCCTCTTTACGTCATGAGCCGGGATACGATCGAGGTGCGAGACACGCACACCGTCAAGGTTCCAGCCGAGATGACGACTGGCCATCAGGTTTACCAGTTATCGGCGACGGCGACCGACGGAGAGCGCCGCGACGCTGGCGGATCGAAGCCGGGATTCCTCCTCAAGACCGCTCCGAACCGCTTTCTCCGCGCACAGACCGATCCTCCCGGTCGGTAACGGAACCTCCCCAAATCGCGTCCGTGAAACTCGCCCGCTTAGCCCGGCCGGGAGGAAAAAACCGAACTCTGTAAGGTTGCGCCCGAAGCTGTTGCGCGTGTATCAGACAACCGCTCATGAGATTCCCACTGCCCCTCACGGCGAAGATCGCGTCCTACATCATCGGGAACAAACTTCGTCGCGTCGAAAAGTTTGCCACCGTGCTGCAACTCGAGCCGCTGCACACCTGCAATCTCACCTGCACGGGTTGCGGGCGAATCCGGGAATATTCCACGTCCATCAAGGACCTGATGCCGCTAGAGGATTGCCTCGGCGCCGCCACGGAATGCAACGCGCCGATGGTGTCCATCTGCGGCGGCGAACCGCTGATTTATCCGCAGATCGAGGAACTCGTCTCCGGTTTGCTCGGGCAAGGACGCATCGTCTATCTCTGCACCAATGCGACCGCGATGCGGAAGAAAATGCGCGGCTATCTGGCGCACCTTTTCACCAGCGATCCCGCTCGCGCGGAAGCAAAGCTGCAGGTTTTGCTGAGCGAGGAACTCATCTCCCAGGCGGATGCGGAAAAGGTCCGCACCAGCGGAACCAAAGATGGTCGTCCCACGATCGCGCCAAATTCCTACCTCTATTGGAATGTGCATCTCGACGGGCTCGAGCGGACGCATGATCTGATCGTCGAGCGCGAAGGCGTCTTCAAGGAAGCCGTGCTCGCGATGCGGATGGCGAAGATTCTGGGCTATCAAGTCGCGACGAACACGACGGTTTACAAGGAAACTGAAGTGCAGGAAATCGAGGAGCTTTTTGCTTTCCTCAGCACGCTCCAACTCGACGGCCACACCATTGCTCCCGGTTACGAGTATGATGCGGCGAAGTCCGACATGGTGAAGCGGCTCGGGATCGAGCCGGAGACTTTCTTCCTCACGCGGAAACTCACTGTGGAGAAGTTTGCGAAAGTCGAAGAATGGGGGCGCAAGTTCCCGATCTTCGGCACGCCGGTTTATCTGGAGTTCCTCGCGGGCAAGCGGGATCTCACCTGTTCGGCTTGGGCAATCCCGACCCGGAACGTCCGCGGCTGGAAAGGCCCGTGTTACCTGATGACGAACGGTCACTACAAAACCTACGCGGATTTGCTGGAGAAAACCGACTGGAACTCGGTGGGCGTGGTCGATGGAAAGGCGCGCGATCCGCGTTGCGAAAACTGCATGATGAACTGCGGCTACGAGCCGACCGCCGCACTGGGATTGAATGCGCAAAGCGGCGATCTCTGGAAGACGCTGAAGTTTAATTTCGGCCCAAAACCCGTTGGCACCGGCGGGGAGAATGTCGAGGCGTTCAATGGCGTCAGCGCGGGCAAAGGACATTTGAGCGCCCGTGCGACTGCTCCGGTTCCCGCTCAGGCGAGCACGACGGCTGATTGCGCAGAGTAGAGTGGAGTGTTCCGCACTGCGTGCGCGAGCGGTGGATGATCCGGAACAAACCCGGAGGCAAATCTTCCGGAGGATCGGGGTCGTTCGGGAACAAGAACGATTTTCTTCCGGAGTTCACCCGCAGGCTCGACTCGGGCAGCCTTCCTCCTCACCCAGAGCAATTCGCGTTTGCCGGCGAGTGGCGGCGCGCGGCAAAGTGCCGCGGTGATTTCTACTGCCCATCCCGGCGAGAGCGAGCTCGCGCAAATGGAAGCCACCGTGCGCCGAGCTCAGGAGAATCTCCTGCGGCTCCAGCATGCGGACGGCTATTGGTGCGGCGAACTTTTCGTCGATAGCACGCTGTGCTCGGATTACGTGCTGTTCATGCATTGGGCGGAGGAGTTGGACCCTGTGCTGCAGGAGAAATGTGTCGCGCACATCCGGCGGCGGCAGCTTCCGGATGGCGGCTGGAATATCTACGAAGGCGGGCCGAGCGATGTGAATGCCAGCGTGAAGGCGTACTTCGCGCTGAAGCTGGCGGGCCATGCGCAGGAGGCGCCGTGGATGCGGGAGGCGCGCGCCTGCATTTTGCGGCTCGGCGGAATCCCGCGGATGAACACTTACGCGAAGCTTTACCTCGCTTTGCTGGGGCAGTTTCCGTGGCAATTTCTTCCCACGGTTCCGGTGGAAATCATGTTTTTTCCCCGCTGGTGTTTCTTCCACCTCTACGAACTTTCTTCCTGGAGTCGTGCGATGCTGGTGCCGCTCGCGATCCTCAATCATTTCAAGCCGACGCGCGATCTTCCCGCGGAGCAACAACTGCACGAGCTGTATCCGGTCGGCAGTGAGGAAGAGGATCACGGCCTCGTCTGGCGGAAGCCGCGGCTGAGCTGGCCAAACTTCTTCCTCGCCTGCGACTACGGCTTGAAGTTGCTGCACGATTTGCCGTGGAAGCCTTGGCGGAAAGCCGCGCTGCGACGTGCGGAGCAATGGATGATCGAACACATGGGCAAGGGGAGCGACGGCTTGGGCGCGATCTTCCCCGCGATGCTGAACTCGCGCATCGCGCTCAAGGCGCTCGGCTATGACGCGGAGCATCCGTTCACGGTGAAAGCGCGTCGCGACTTCGAAGGACTCTTTGTCGATGATCCGGAAGACTTCCGGATTCAGCCGTGTCTCTCGCCGGTCTGGGATACGGCGATCAACTTGATCGCGTTGCTCGACAGCGGCGTTCCGCCCGCAGATCCGCGGATCGCAAAGGCTGTGGATTGGCTGGTGGGGAAGGAAGTGCGTTTTGCGGGCGATTGGAGCGTGAAGATCCGCGGAGTGGAACCGAGCGGCTGGGCGTTCGAGTTTAACAACGTCCACTACGCGGACACGGACGACACCATGATGGTGCTGATGGCGCTCGCTCGCGCAACACTCCGCACGGGCCAGCCGGATGCTCCCCAACTCGCGCTCCAGCAGTGCCAGCAACGCGCTCTCGAGTGGCTCCTTGCTTTTCAGTGCAAGGATGGCGGGTGGGCGGCGTTTGACCGCGACGTGACGCAAGGCTGGCTGGAAGACGTTCCTTTTGCCGACCACAACGCGATCCTGGATCCGACGTGCAGCGATCTCACCAGCCGGATGCTGGAACTGCTCGGTTATCTGGATTATCCCCGCGACTCCGTGGTGGTGCAGCGCGCGCTGGGTTTCATCCGCGAGACGCAGGATGCGGATGGTTCCTGGTACGGGCGCTGGGGAGTGAATTACATCTACGGCACCTGGCAGGTTTTGCGTGGCTTGCGGGCGATTGGGGAAGAGATGCGTCAGCCCTGGATCATCCGCGCGCGCGATTGGCTGGAGAGCTGCCAAAACGAGGACGGCGGCTGGGGAGAAACCTGTGCGAGCTACGATGATCCGCATCTCAAAGGCAAAGGCCCGAGCACGCCGTCGCAGACGGCTTGGGCGCTGATGGGTTTGATCGCCGCTGTTGCTCCGGAGGATTCCGCTCAGCTCTCGCGCCGGACGATTCGCCGCGGACTGGACTTCCTGATGCAACGTCAATCCGCGGACGGCTCCTGGCCCGAGCCCGAAGTCACCGGCACCGGTTTTCCGCGCGTCTTCTATCTCCGTTACGACATGTATCGCAACAACTGGCCGCTGCTCGCGCTGGCGACCTGGAAAAGTGCCGCGGATTCTTCCGGAGGGCTGCGGAACACCGAGCTACAGCAGTCGCGCTGATTGGCCGGTGCTCTCCAGCACGGAGTGCCAGAGCTCGCTCTGCGGGTCCACTTTCCTCCGGCCACCGGTCGCGAGGGTGATCGGCAGATGCACGAAGGCGCCGTGCCAGCGGCCGACCAGCAGCTCCGTCTTCCCGGCGAGACCCGCGTGCACGGCATGCTGCGCCAGCTGCGAACAGTAAACATTGTCCTGCGCATTCGCCGGCACGCTGCGGATGATGTAGCTCGGATCGATGTACTTCAGGTTGCATTCCATCCGGCGCTCCTTGAAGAACGCGTTGATCCGGTCCTTGAGGAAAAGGCCGATGTCTCCGTGCTTTTTGTTCCCGCTGGCGTCGGTGCCGGTGTCACTTTCCAGCAAATCCTGCCCGGCGCCTTCCGCGACCACGACGACCGCGCTCTTCTTCTTCGCCAACCGATAACGCAATGCTTCCAGCAAGCCGCGCTCGCCTTCCAACTGAAACGGCACTTCCGGAATGAGGACGAAGTCCACGTTGCCGCCCGCGAGCGCTGCGTAGCAGGCAATGAAACCCGAATCCCGGCCCATCAGCTTGATCACGCCGACGCCATTCATGGAGCCGACCGATTCGATGTAAGCGCACTTCACCGCCGCCACCGCTGCAGCAAAAGCCGTCTCAAATCCGAACGATTTGTCCAGATACATGATGTCGTTGTCGATCGTCTTGGGAATGCCGACGATCGCCTTTTTCAGCCCGCGCCGTTCGCATTCGCGGGAGAGTTCCACCGCGCCGCGCAGCGTGCCGTCGCCGCCCACCACGAAGAAAACGTCCACGCTCATTTCTTCCAGCAAGTCCACCATTTCGCCAATGTCCTGCGGCCCGCGCGAAGTGCCCAGCACAGTGCCGCCGAAGTTGTGGATTTGCGCCACGGACTCCGGTCGCAGGATCAGCGGCGTGTGACCGTAGCGCGGGATGAGGCCTTCGTAGCCGTAGCGGAAACCGTAAACCTTCGTCAGCCCGTAGCGGTAGTGACACTGCGTGACGATGCCCCGGATGATGTCGTTGAGACCGGGACAAAGTCCTCCGCAGGTCACGATCGCGGCGGTTGCTTTGACGGGATTAAAGAAAAGTTGTTCCCGTGCTCCAGCCGCTTCGAAGCTGCGCGGCGTTCCGGCGTTGGTCGGCGGCGCTTTATCCAGATCCAGCGTGTGATCAAAGAGCACGCGGTCTTCGTCACTCCGGAAGTTTACCTCCACTCCACTGATGTGTCGCAGCGGCGAGACAAACGAACACGGCCCGAGTGATTTGATCGAAGTGTCCATTTGGCGCGAAGATCACTGCCGGGACGAATCGCGGCGGGCAAGCCCCGACTGATTCTTCCGCATGAGCGCGACCCACATCGACCTTGCCACGCGGGGCATCCGCCTTTCATCTTCCGGAAGAAACAGCTCGGCTCCAAAGTGTGAGCCGGTCAACTCTCATCAAAAACATGGCTCACGAACTACCACCTCTCCCGTATCCCACCGCCGCGCTCGAACCGCACATCGATGCGAAGACGATGGAGATTCACCACGGCAAACATCATCAGGCTTACGTCACCAACCTGAACAAAGCGCTGGAAAGTGCGCCGGATCTCGCCGGCAAAAGCGCTCAGGATTTGATCAAAAACCTGGCCACTGTTCCGGAAGGAATTCGCGGCCCGGTGCGGAACAACGGCGGCGGTCACGTGAACCACACTTTCTTCTGGGAACTCCTGGCTCCCGGCGGCAGCACGCAGCCCACGGGCAAGCTCGCCGAAGCGATCACCTCGACTTTCGGCGACCTTGAGCAGCTCAAGGAGAAGATGAACGCTGCGGGCGTCGGCCGATTTGGCAGCGGCTGGGCGTGGCTGGTGGTCAATGGCGGCAAGCTGGAGATTGGTTCCACCGCAAACCAGGACAGCCCGCTCATGGGCAAAGCAATCGCCGGAATCGAAGGCACGCCGGTTCTCGGCATCGATGTCTGGGAACACGCGTATTACCTCAACTACCAGAACCGCCGTCCGGATTACCTGAAAGC
>DASVRR010000099.1:0-12420 GCA_036388515.1 Chthoniobacteraceae bacterium
AGGATGAAACGCGGGCGGTGGCGCTCTTCAAGGAAGGGATGCGGCTCGGCGACGGCAACTCGATGTATTTCCTCGGGCTTTGCTATCAGGACGGACGCGGCGGCTTGAAGCAAAACCCGGAAGAAGCCCGGCAGCTCTGCAAGAAAGCCGCGGAAGCCGGGAGCAAACCGGCCCAGGATTGGTGCCGCCAAAACGGGATCGCGCTCGGCACGCCGTAGCCGCCTCGGAGTTCCGGAACAAAGCCGGAACCGCGCTCCGGAGGAACGTCGCGAGTCTCGCCTTGCGCCGTGTTTCGCGCGCCGCTACAACGCCGGGCATGCTTCGCGCGCCCCTCCGCTTCGCCTTCCTCCTGACCGCCCCGGCGATTTTGCTGCTGAGTGGTTGCGCGGATTTGCCGCCGGGAGAACGCGGGGTTTTCAGCACGAATGCCGGCGTCGCGGCGGGAGATCTCGCGCGAGCCAGCACGGTGACCAGCGCGGAATCGATGGCGACGGGTTCGAGCGCGGGGACGATTGTCACCGCGACGGTCCAGGTGATCACCACGCACCGCGCCACAGAACGCCAGCGGAAGATTGCGGAACAAAGAGCGCGCGCCGCGTTTGCGAAGATTCAGGCTCGGGAAGAACGCGCGGCGCAACGCGAAACAACCGTCGCCCGCCGGAAAAATCCAGGCAGCGCGGCGAAGCCAGCGAAGCGCACGAGTGATTCCGTCGAACGTGCGGAACAAAAGCCGAAGATGGCCGCGCGTAGAAGGTCCGTCCGGTATCTGGCGGTGGAAACGGAAAAGGACGCGCGCACTTCGCCGCAGGCGGAAAAAAGCATCATGATTTTTGACACCGAGACGCAGGAGATCGTGGGGAATAATGTCTATGATGTCCGGAGCACTCCGCGGGTCGGCGGCATCAGCAAGTTTGAAACTTACACGGCTGAATACGTCGGCGCCGGCTTGTAACGGCCCGCCTTTGGCTGCGGCGAATCGCTCTCCGCGCGACTTCGCCGAGCCGTCCACTTTTCCATGAACATCCACGAATATCAGGCCCGCGAACTCTTCGAGAAGTTCGGCGTCGCCACCTCCAAAGGACACGTCGCCGTCACCGCCGAAGAGGCTTACGCCATCGCCAAAGGTCTCGCGACTCCGAAGATCGTGGTGAAGGCGCAGATCCACGCCGGCGGCCGCGGAAAAGGCGTTTTCCAGAACGGCTTCAAAGGCGGTGTCCACGTGTGTGACACGCCGGAGCAGGCGCGCGAACTTGCGGCAAAAATGCTCGGGCAAACGCTCGTCACGCACCAGACCGGTCCGGAAGGAAAGCTGGTCAGCAAAGTCCTCGTCGCCGAAGCGCTGGAGATTTCGCGGGAGCTGTATTTTGCGGTGTTGCTGGATCGCGCGAGCAGCGCGCCGGTGGTCATCGCGAGCACCGAAGGCGGCGTCGATATCGAGCACGTGGCGGAGCACACTCCGGAGAAAATCTTCCGCGAGCCGCTTCATCCGACGCTCGGTTTGCAAGGCTTTCAGACCCGAAAGCTGGCGAAGAAGCTCGGACTCACAGGTCCATTACTCAGCCAGGCGAGCAAGCTCTTCAGCGCGGTCTTCAAACTCTTCCTCGCCCGCGACTGTTCGCAAATCGAAATCAATCCGCTGGTCATCACGCCGGACGGTCGGCTGGTCGCGCTGGATGCAAAGTTCAACTTCGATGACAACGCGCTTTTCCGTCAGCCGGAGATCCTCGCGATGCGCGACAAGTCTGAGGAAGATTCGCGCGAAGTCGCCGCGTCGGAGTTCAGCCTGAACTACATCGGCCTCGACGGAAACATCGCCTGTCTGGTGAATGGCGCCGGCCTTGCGATGGCGACGATGGACATCATCCAGCATTACGGAGGAAAGCCGGCCAACTTCCTCGATGTCGGCGGCGGAGCCAGCAAGGAGCAGGTCGCCGCGGCCTTCCGGATTATCCTGAGCGACGCCAATGTGCAGGGAATTTTGGTGAACATTTTCGGCGGCATCATGGATTGCAACGTGATCGCCAGCGGCATCCTCGCTGCGGCGCGCGAGACCGGACTGAACATCCCACTGGTCGTCCGGCTGGAGGGAAACAACGTCGCCGCCGGCAAAGCCACGCTTGCGGAAAGCGGCCTGGCGGTGATCAGCGGCAATGATTTGGCGGATGCCGCGGAGAAAGTCGTCGCGGCGGTGAAAGCGGCGTAGTTTTCCACCATGCAGGAAGTCGAACAACGCCCGCTCGGCCCGTGCGAACCACGCACGGGCGGCCCGGCCTGGCAGGCTGCGGAAGCCGCCGGGCACGACATGAGTCTGGTGCGCGAGGCTCTTCGCCAACCAGTTTTCGAGCGGCTGCGCATGAACGAGTCGGCTTTGGCAGTGGCTTTGATGCTCCGCCAAGGTGTTCAAGAGCATCATGTCCGATCTGTCCAAACTCCTTGCCAGGCTAATTGAGCACGAAGTCGAATTCGTCGTGGTCGGCGGCTATGCAGCGCTGGCTCACGGAGCGACTTACATGACTTTCGACATCGACGTTTGCGCCCCCTGCAGCCTGTCCGACCAGGAAAACCTGCGGCGTCTCCACGCTGCGCTGGCTGATCTTCATCCGTGTCATCGGATGAGCATCATTGAACGTCCTTTTGTCTTCCCTCCGCGAAATATCGAAGAGACCGGCAACATCTATCTTCGGACCGATTGGGGTCAACTGGATGTTCTCGGATCCCTGGAACTGGGCGATTACTCCTTTGTTCGTGCACACAGCATGCTCTACGAATTGCCGATCGGCGCTTGTAGGATTCTCGATTGCCCCACGCTGATCCGCAGCAAGCAAACCACCGGGCGGCCGAAGGATTTGCTCGTCGCGGAGCAACTCTCCGCCATCCTCGAAGCCACTCAGCCACCGACTCCATGATCAAAATCCGCGAGATTGCTTTCACCTGTTATCCCGTGACCGACATGGCCCGGTCGCGCCGCTTTTACGAAGATCTCCTAGGACTTAAACCCGCGATGGTCCACGAGAGTCCGGAAGGCATGGCCTGGACGGAATACGAGATCGCCGGCGGCACCTTCACCATCGGGAGAGCGCCCGGCTGGAATCCCACTGCGGAAGGCGCGAGCGTCGCGTTTGAAGTGGAGGATTTCGAGGCGGCGATCGCGACGCTGAAAGAAGCGGGCGTGAGCTTCAAGATGGAGCCGTTTCCCACTCCGGTTTGCCGCATGGCGTTCATCCTCGATCCCGACGGCAGCGCGATCTGCATCCACCAGCGCAACGCCCACTAGTTTTTTTCTTCCCCACAAGCTCTCATGGCCATCCTCGTCAATCCCACCACCCGCATTCTCGTCCAGGGCATCACCGGCGACTTCGGTTCACGTCACGCCCGGCTTTCGCTGGAATACGGGACTCAGCTCGTCGCCGGCGTCACGCCGGGAAAAGGCGGCCAGACCTTCGAGCATCAATCGTATCGCGTGCCGATCTTCGACACCGTGGAAGAAGCCGCGCGTGAGACCGGCGCGACGGTCAGCGTGATCTTTGTTCCGCCACCGTTTGCCGCCGACGCCATTCTGGAGAGCGCGGATGCCGGCCTGGAACTCGCGGTGGCCATCACCGAGGGAATCCCCGTCGCCGATATGGTCAAAGTGAAAGCGGCGCTCGCCGGCGGGAAGACCCGGCTCATCGGTCCGAACTGTCCCGGTTTGGTGACTCCCGGGACGGGGGAAAATTCGCACGGCGGCTGCCGCATCGGCATTGCGCCCGGCTACATTCACAAGAAGGGCAACGTCGGCGTGGTTTCCCGGAGCGGCACGCTGACTTACGAAGCGGTCTGGCAGCTCACCACGCGCGGCTTTGGGCAATCGACTTGCGTCGGCATCGGCGGCGATCCGGTGAATGGGACCAGCCATCTCGATGTGTTGCGGCTCTTCAATGACGATCCAGAAACCGAGGCGATCATCATGATTGGCGAGATCGGCGGCGATGCGGAAGAAGAGGCCGCGGCGTGGGCCAAGGAGCACGTGAAGAAACCGATTGCCGCCTTTATCGCCGGCACCACTGCGCCTCCCGGACGGCGCATGGGACATGCGGGAGCGATTGTTTCCGGAGGAAAAGGCACCGCCGCCGGGAAGATCGCCGCGCTGGAAGACGCCGGCATCGCGGTCGCCGCGACCCCGGCCGTGATGGCCGAAACGCTGCTCAAGCGCTGGGGAAAACTCTAGTCCGGAAGCGTCAGCCGGCTCGTGGATGTAACTCAGCTTCCCGCCTGATCCTAGGCGGTGTTTCATTCGGGCACTTCGATCTTGTCTCCAGCCTGCAGCCTGGGGTCCGGTTCTTGTTTCTTAAGAATTGGCCGCATTCTGATTTCAATCCGTTCGCCGCCACGGGTAATCCGCACTTTGTGGGGATCTTTCCAAGGAACTCCGCCACAAAGCTCGAGGGCGGAAAGTAACGTGAGGTCCGGAGACCATGGAATTCGCTGGGGCACACGAACTCCTCCTGTGACAGAAACAAATTTAGCTTCGGGCGGTATTGGCGTCGCCAGTGGTTGTCCTTCGCATGGAGTCGCGCAATGCAGCAGCAGCGTGCCCATCAGGCAGAACGCTCGGCGTAGATTGTCACTCATAACGCTTCAGTTTTGAAGAGGTGACGAAGTTGCCTAAACCTCAAGCTCGGCGACCGCGGAGCCGGCGCAGCCTGTTGCGGAAAGGCAGTTGGGGGCGAGCGCAGCGAGGTGGCAGGACCAAGGCTGTGATGCCCGAAGCAGTTTCGCTGCATGGCATGTTAGCCCACGTTGGTTGCAGCATAAAGCCGGGCCGTCCAGCGGCTAAACAGGAACGCGAGGGGAAGCCAGAAGATAGCGGTGATGATAGCGAGAAAGAACCACGAGGAGATAATCTCCGGCCAATGCGCCAGTCCGTCCGCGAAGCCCATGCCGGACATCTCGCCATACATGTAGGAAATCCCAGTGTCAGACTGATAGCCCGTCAGAATGCGCTCTTGAAGCTCGAGCTCCTCGGCAACGCCCCTGGACAAGCCGCGGAGAGGAAAGAAAAGGATGACCGTGGAAATGGTCAGGATCAAGATGCGCTGAGGCTCGGGGCGAGTTCGAGTGAACAGAAGCGAGAACGACCCAAGCAGCATCGCGAGTAGCCATGCGCACGGAACGCCCAGAGCCAACCGGTTCCAGAGCGACATCCCAGGACCGGTGAAGAAATGACCGATGAAATGGCCGGGAAGAAAGCAGACGGCGATGAGGACTGTTGGTAGATACCTTATGAGGCGACGCATGGAAGTGGCCTACCGACCAAACTCGGCGACCGCGGAGGCGGCGCAGCCTGTGCGGAAAGGCAGTTGGGGGCCAGCGCAGCGAGGCGACAGGAGCACAGGCCGTGACGCCCGGAGCAGTTCGCTGCCGCGCATGGTGAGCCCTGCGGTTGCGGGAGTTAGACCCATGCAAAGTGGAGAAACACAAAGACTGTCGCGCCAAGGACGACGTAGCTGGCGATATTCGCCAGCGCGACTGTGCGAACCGGCTCCCGGAAAGCAAGCCGGCGAAAGAAAAGGCGAACTCCAAGATACTCGCAAATTGCGCTGACGACGCAGGCAAATGGGAAGCTGAGGATAGCAATGGTGCCCCACTGTGGTCCTGGCTGCATCATGGAAACCCCACTCGGAGTAAGCTTCGGCACGAGGGCAGATGGAAAAAGGCCGGAGATGAGGAGTCCGATGACCCACGAGAAACCGTTCAAAGCGAGAACCACCAAAAGCAGCTTGCCGTTAGATGTGATGCCACACTGGTGCGACTGAACACGAAGTACTCAGTACTAAGTGCGAAGACAGTTGCGAGCGGAATGAAGAATGTGGAGACATAGACCGCAGAAGGTGCGGGAAAGATGATGTTGGCGAATGGCATCTTTTACTTCGTTCCTGAAAGACGCTGGAAGCGCTTAACTAGTGATCTGACGCGTGGCGTTCAGCGTTCGTCGTCCGGATCTTTCCGGAGGTCGCGGTCATCGCGATGCTCGCGATCATCCCGGCTGCCGCCACGGCCGGTGAAGAAGTTCTCCACCTGCTGGCCGCGGCGCTGGAAGTGCCGGACGACGCGATCGAAAAACTTCCCCACGCCGCGCGGAACGTCGATCCGGACGATCCGCTCTTCTTCTTCCACAGTCCGGCGTCGCCGACGGCGTTGCGGTCATAGCTGTTGAGGCTCCTCAAGCCGAGGCATGATGACAGTGCCGTCGAGTAGGACGGCGATGTAGAAATGGAACTGCGGCGTCCACCAACCGCCAGTGCCATCGCTGAAATCGAAGAAGGCAAAGTGAACCCTGTAGAGGCCGTAGCGAACGTCCTCAGACGTGATGAACTGGAGACGCACCTCCTCGATGTCCCAGTGCTTGTAGGTGGGAAACTCCGCCACGAATGCGTTGCGGGCGAGAGCGGCTGCTTGGAAGGCGGTGAGGCGTGGCTCGGCAGGTCCGAAGGCCGCTGGCGGAGTGCGACGTAACTGGTCGAAGTAGAGACTGGTTCTGTAGCTGCGGCCGTCCGGTGTATTACTGCCGGCCAAACTGATGTCCGGGTCGTTGGACGGGGGGCTAATCTGGATGTGCGACCGATGGGGAAAACCTGCGGGTGGGAAGTAGCCTGCGGCTCCGAGGCGTATCCCGGCGCCAAACGCTGCGCACAGGAGCACGATGCCGAGCATAGAAACGCCAATGACATGCTTCCGTTTCACGAGATGCGAGCGACCGCCTAACTAACGATCATACGGTCGCGATCAGCGTTCGTCGTCCGGATCTTCCCGCAGGTCGCGGTCCTCCCGATCATCGCGATCATCGCGGCTGCCGCCACGGCCGGTGAAGAAGTTCTCCACCTGCTGGCCGCGCCGCTGGAAGTGCCGGCCAACGCGATCGAAAAACTTCCCCACGCCGCGCGGAACATCGATCCGCACGGTCCGCTCTTCTTCTTCCACAGTCCGGCGTCGCCGACGATCCGGCGCCACGTTCGGTTCTTCCTCCAGATAGGCGCGGTCTTCCGCATACCGCTGTGGCGCGCTGAAATCCTGCTGCAACACTTCGCCCGTGTCCGCCGCGATGCGTACGGAACCAACGCGCGCGCTGCCTTCAAATAAATCGATCTGCCACCACGGCGCGCTGCCATTGCTCCCGCTGCGGAGCGTGTAATCCGCACGATCAAACGGCACGCGCCGTTTGGCGGCTTCCTGATTCACGATCGTGAACACTCCGTCCGAATCGAGGTTTAGCTGGTTGAAGTTCATCGTCGGTCCGAGATCCCGCCCGACCGGAGTGCGTTCGCTGATGATCCGCCCTTTCTGCACTTCGACTTCCCGCACGCCGCCGCGCGCCTGCGGATCATCCACGATCAATCTCCAGACCGTCGGCTGCGGCGCGCCATTGCGGCCCCGCAGTTCCACCACGCGATAGAGCGCCTTTTCCCCATACTTCTTCCCATAGACGCGCAATGCGGAATACGCCGTATCTGCCGCCTGCGCCGCGAATTGCAGGACGAGCATCACTCCAAACAAAGGCAGGATCTTCATCAGCGCCCACGATGGAACGCGCCCGCGGATTTATCCAGTGCGAATCCGCCCGGCTCCGAGCCGGCAACGCATCCGGCGAAAAGTGGCGTTTCCGCTTTCTTCATCCCGCGCGCTGCGGCTAAGTGAGCGGCAGGATGTCCGTCGATTCCACTACGCTGCTGCGTCAGCTGAAGGTGTACAAAGGTTTGGTGGAGGTGAGCGCGCTGATCAATGGGATCACCAATTCCCAGGAGCTGCTGCCAGCGATTCTGGATGTCGCGCGGCGCGTCATGGAAGTGGAAGCCTCCTCGCTCTTCCTCGTGACTCCGGAAGGCGAGCTGGAACTCGCGAGCGCCAGCGGCGGCACCCAGGAAATGCGTGTGCCCACGCGACGAATCACGGTTCCCCGCGGTCGCGGCATCTCCGGCTGGGTCTTCGAACATCGCCAGCCGCTGCTCGTTCCGGACGCCTATGCGGACCCGCGGTTCTTCCGCGAAACGGACCAGCAAACCGGCTTCACCACACGCTCGATTCTCTGCGTGCCTTTGCTCCGCGGAGGAAAGGAGATCGGCGTGCTCCAGATGCTCAACCCGATCGGACGCGCGGCCTTCGATGAGTCGGATCTCGAGGTCTTCGAAGCCTACGGAACACTGGCCGCGACCGCGATCGACAAGCTGCGCGCGCTCGAGCAACAGCGCGCGCAGGAGCGGTTGGCGCAAGAGTCGGCCTTTGCACAGGAAATCCAGAACAGCTTTCTTCCGCAGACGCTTCCGGAACATGCGCACGCCAGTTTCGCCGCGCATTATCGACCCGCGCTGAATGTCGGCGGCGACTTCTACGACGTGATCGAAGTTAGTCCGGAAGAAATCTACTTTGTGATCGGCGATGTCTCCGGAAAAGGCATGCCGGCGGCGCTGCTCATGGCGCAAGCGCTGAGCATGCTGCGGCTGATTGTGCGCCCGGGATTGTCCCCAGTCGCGGTGATGGCGCGGTGGAATTCCGTGCTCGCCGGACATACCATTCGCGGCATGTTCATCACCGCGCTGCTCGGGCGCATCGACGTGCCGAGCCGGCAGGTCGAGCTCTGCAGCGCCGGGCATTGCCATCCTTTCCGGGTCACTTCGGCGGGCGTGGCTGGCGAGGTGAAGTTCCCGGGTTCTCCGCCGATCGGCATGCTTCCGGAACTGCCCGCGCGTTCGCAGACGATTACCCTCGCGCCCGACGAATGGCTGGTCACTTTCACCGATGGACTGATCGAATCGTTTGATCCGGATGACGAACTCCTCGACCGAAAAGGCGTGGCCGCTTTGCTCGCGCGTCCTTTTACCAGCGCACGAGAGGTGGTTGACGCGTTGAACCTTGGCGAACTAAAGCATCGGAAACATGCGGAGCCTCACGACGACCTGACGCTGCTCGTCTTCAGCCTGAAATGAAGCGCGAGATCGAATTTGCCAGCCACCCCGCGAACCTGTCGCTGGTTCGCGATTTCGTCCGGCAATTTCTCCGGCCGCTGGATTTTCCGGACATCGACAAAGACTTGATCGTCCTCGGTCTGGATGAAGCCTGCACCAACGTCATCCGCTACGCTTATCACCACGAGCCGAATCAGCTGATCGCGCTGGTCTGCGAGCTGCAGGAGCACACCGTGCTTTTCCGCCTGCGCGATTTCGGGGCGCAATGCGATCCTTCCAAGCTGGAAGGCCGGCCGCTGGATCTCGTGCAACCGGGCGGACTCGGGCTGCATCTGATCAAGCGCGCGTTTGATGAAGTGGACTACAATCTCAAGCGGCAAGGCACGGAGCTCGTGCTGGCGAAGCATTTCGGCGGCGTGGCACAGAAGTAAGCCTGCGGATTGCTTGCAAGTTCGCCGCTCGCCAGCGCGCGGTCAGCGCTTACCTTCAGCGCGTGTCCAAGCTCTTCCTCTTCCTCCTCATCGCCGCTGGCGCGCTGACCTTCAGCGGCTGCGCGTCCCGCAATAAATCTTCCGCACACATTTACGAAGGCGACGCTCCCACGATCCGCTACGCACCTTCCGAAGCCGGCGGCGCGCTCGATACTTATTGAGCGCGCGTCGGAAAAGAAAATGGAGGGCATCGCGCCGTCGATGCTGGGGAGAAAACCGGCCACGGAAGCGACGGCGCGCTACCCTCCACTTTCTGCTGGAAGATTTTCGGCGCGATCGTTTACGCGGAAAGCACCGGCACCACGACCACCGGACACTTCGCGCCTTTCATCACGCCGTGCGTGACGCTGCCGACCAGCAGTTCGTAGAGCGAGCCGTGGCCGTGCGAACCCATCACGATCCACGACGCCTTTTGCTCCGTGGCTTCGTGCAGGATCTTGTCCACCGTCGGACCCTGGATGTGCAAGGCGAGCACGCCGTCCGCATCCGCCGCGATCTGCTGCTTGAGTTCATCCAGCCGCTGATGCTCGATCTTGAAGTCGCGCGCGACGCTTTGCCGGACCGGCATCGGTCCCGGCTCGAAGCCGACGAAGTCCGGCTCCGGCTCGGCGACGTGGAGCAAAACGATGCGGCTGCCGAAGGCTTTGGCGAGGCGGCTGGCGGTGGCCACGACCGGCGAGGTGGCGTCGGAAAAATCGATGGGGACGAGAATGGTATTCATAGGTGAGCCAGAGCAGAGTTTCTGGAGGAAAACTTACCTCACCGCGCGGAGGTCGTCCCGCCTTTCCTTTTGCTCCGCATTCGTCAGCCGGTTTTCTTCCCCGTAGCTTTTCTTCCGTGTCCGATCTCTTCCCCAGCGAACCCGCCGCAGTCGCGGAATCCGCCGCGCCGCTCGCCGAGCGCATGCGCCCGCGCACGCTGGATGAATATGCCGGCCAGCAGCATTTGCTCGCGCCCGGAAAGTTGCTGCGCCGCGCGATTGAGGCGGATCGCATTTCTTCCATCATCCTGTTCGGTCCTCCGGGCACGGGGAAGACCACGCTGGCGGAAATCATCGCGCGGGCGACGGCGTCGCGGTTTGAGCGGCTGAGCGGTGTGGAAAGCAACGTCGCCGATCTGCGGCGAGTGATCGCGGCGGCAGCCAATCGGCTGGCGAACACAGGCGGCAAAACCATTCTCTTCATCGACGAGATTCACCGCTGGAACAAAGCGCAGCAGGACGTTTTGCTTCCGGATGTGGAGCGCGGAACGGTGCGGCTGATCGGCGCGACGACGCACAATCCGTTCTTTTACATCAACTCACCGCTGGTCTCGCGCTCCCAGGTTTTCCAGCTCGAACCGCTCGACCCGGCGAGCCTCGTGGCCTTGCAAAAACGCGCGCTCGCGGAGGAAGAGCGCGGCTTTGGGAAAACGAAAATCCTCGTCGCCAGCGAAGCTCTGGAGCATCTGGCGATCGTCGCGGATGGCGACGCGCGGCGTTGTCTCAATGCGCTGGAAATCGCCGTGGTCACGACTCCGCCGGACGCGGACGGAATGATCCGGATCGACCGCGCGATTGCGGAAGAAAGCATCCAGAAGAAAGCCGTGGTTTACGACGCGGATGGCGACCAGCATTACGACACGATCAGCGCGTTTATCAAAAGCATCCGCGGCTCCGATCCGGACGCGGCGCTCTACTGGCTGGCGAAGATGCTGTATGCCGGGGAAGACATTCGTTTCATCGCGCGGCGGCTGGTGATTTCGGCGAGCGAAGACATCGGGATGGCTGATCCGCAAGGGATTGTGATCGCGGTCGCGGCGCAGCAATCCGTGGAATTCATCGGCTTGCCGGAGGCGCAAATCCCGCTGGCGCACGCGACGGTTTACCTGGCGACCGCGCCGAAATCGAATCGCGCGTACGCGGGGATCACAGCGGCAAAAAAGGAAGTCGCGGAAGGCGTGACGCTGGCGGTGCCAAAGCATCTGCGCGACGGCGGGAGCAAGCGCGCGAAGCAGGCGCTCGGGATCGAAGGTTACCAATACAGTCACGATTTTGACGGCGCGTATGTTCCCCAGGCTTATCTTCCGGAAGGACGGCGGTATTACGAACCGAGCGAGCAAGGCTACGAAAAGCGCGTGAAGGAACGGCTGGATTATTGGCGCGCGCTTTTTGAGCAGGCTGCGGAGAAACCGAAGACTTAACTTGGTTTGAAACGGCCGCCGATTCTTCCGGCGGAAGTTTCCTCCGCATCCGAATCTTCCGCATGAAACTGCTCCTGACTCTCCTGGCTGGAATCCTCCTCGCGCCGCCGCTTTTTGCTGCAGCCGATTCTTCCTTCGAGCGCCAGCGCGAAAGCTTCCGGAGCGGCGGGCGGAAGATCAACGTCGTCACCTTCACGCCGAAAGCTCCGGGAAAATATCCCGGCGTTATCGTGCTGCACAGCTCCGCCGGAACGCTCGTGGGACAAGGCGAGCTGGAGAAGTTTGCGGGCCAGTTGGCGGCGCGCGGGAAGGTCGCTTTCGTGGTGCGTTACTTCGATCGAACGGGGACGACTTACGCTGGGAGCGGCGCGATCGATCGACACGCGGGAGTTTGGGGAGAAACGGTGAAGCACGCCGTGGATTTTGCCGCCGCGCATCCACGGGTCCGCGCGGAGTCGCTGGGAATCTTCGGCTTTTCGCTCGGCGCGTTTTTAGCGGTCGCGGAATCTTCCGTGGATCCGCGCGTCGATGCCGTGGTGGAAGTTTCCGGCGGCATCTTCGCAGGTTTTGCTCCGCGCATGCGCCGGCTCCCGCCGCTCTTGATCTTGCATGGCGACGCGGACCGCATCGTTCCGGTGCAACGCGCTTACGAGCTGGAGAAACGGGCGCGTCAGCTCGGCGTCCGCCCGCAGATGAAAATCTATCCTGGCGCCAACCACCGACTCGCCGGCGCTCCGATGAACGACGCCAGGGCGCGCGCGCTGGCGTTCTTCGATCGCCAGCTCGACCGCTCCGCGAAAGCGCGGCGC
>DASVRR010000100.1:0-5337 GCA_036388515.1 Chthoniobacteraceae bacterium
AGCGTCACCCCCTGCCCCGCGCCAGAAAGCGTCGCGGTAAACGTCCGATCGGTGCTTGCCGCTTCACCGACGTAGCGCAGAGTCGTGCCATTGCCCAGCAACAGGTTCTCCGCCGCGCCGGAAGTCTGCCCGAGGCTGCTCGGCACGGTTCCATTGCCGAGAATTCCGACGGCCAGAGTTCCGGCCGTGACGGTCGTGGTTCCGGTGAAAGTATTGGCTCCGCGCAGGGTCAGTGTTCCGGGTCCGGCCTTGATGATCCCGAAGGCATTGCCTTCGTCTCCGATCACGCCATTGAAGAAAATGCCCGTCTCGGAGGCAATCGGACTGGTGTTCACCGTAAAGGTCCGGGTGCCGCCAACCAACGTGGTCTTCCCGGTGAAGGTGAGATCGCGATCCACTCCCGCCGCCGAGCTGAGGAAGGTGGTGTTCGCCGAAAAGTTGATCAGGTTCCGGACGGTGAATGCGTTCGTGATCGCCGCGCGGATCCCGCCGCCGAGGAAGTTCACGACGCCGGTGCCCAGCGGTCCGGAAGCCGGGCTGTCATCCGGCTCCACCGAATTCGATTCCACCAGCACCTGCACGCCGCCGGGGATGTTCGTGCCGCCGCTGTAGGTGTTCTGCGATTGAATCACCAGCTGATTTCCCGTGACAGTCAGCGCGCCGATGCCGCTCACGACCGAGGAGTTAGCAAGAGTCACGCGGGCGCCGCTGGAGCCAAGACTTCCGCCGCCAGCCAGGAGAGTGATCCCCCGGAAAGCGATGCCGACTCCACCCGGCGACGCCAGGCCTCCTCCATCCATGATAATGCTGTCCGGCGTAAACTGGGTGGGCACCGCGCCCAGGTTTTCTATCGCGCCGATCGAGATAATCCCACCGTTGATCACGGTGGAGCCGGTGTAGGTACTCAGCCCAGACAGCGCGAGCGTGCCGATCCCGATCTTCCGGAGCTGGCCAGTGCCGGAAATGATTCCGGCATAAGAAGTCGAATCCACGTTCCCGACGGTCAAATTCGCCGCACCAAGCATCAGTTTTCCCCCACCGGCGAGCGAACCGATCTGCGTATCAAAACCCGTGATATCCAAGGTGCCGCTTCCCGCCACCGTCACCGCGGAGTTGTTGCCGAAAGCGCCGCTCACGTCAGTCACGGAAGCGATGCCGGCTTTGAGCGTTCCCGCACTGACGGTCGTCGCTCCCGTGTAGGTGTTTGCTCCAGCAAGAATCTGCGTGGACGTCGCCCCAACTTTGGTGAAGGAGCCTTCCCCCGACAGAACTCCGGAGTAAGTCCCGTCGCCACCGCCGACCGTCAACGCCACCGCCGCTGGCGTGGTGTTCGTCAAAGCGAGGCTCTGCGCGCCGTTTAACCCGCCGAGCGTCACTTCGGTCAGGGTGCCAAAGTTGATCGTTCCGCCTTGGTTGTTGTAATTCAGGACGCTGTTTTGCAGCGCCAGGGAGTTGCCGAGGATCAGACTGCCGCTGGTGATCTGCGTGGTTCCAGCAAACGTATTGGGCCCGCTGAGCGTGGTGGATCCAGGTCCGCTGACACTCAGATTCCCTGCCCCGCTGATCGGGTTGGAGAAGATCGACGCATCCGGCAGGTTCAGGGTCAAGGTGCCTGTCGGGCCGAGAATCACGGACGATCCGGTGGCCAGCGAACCGGTGACGCCGTTCCCCACTTGGAGAATGCCGCCGTTCACCGTTGTCGATCCGTCGTAGGTATTCGCGTTGGTCAAAACCAGTCGGCCGCTTCCGGTTTTCGTCAGGCTCCGACCGCTTCCACTGATCACGCCGGACACGGTCAGCGCATTGGCGGCGCTGTTATCGATCTGCCAGGTCTGGTTCGCTCCGAGCACCACGTTCGTCGAAATCGTGTGAGCCGCCGAACCCGCCTGCACCGCCAGGCCCGTTCCCGCGGCGTAGCTGTTTCCGACCGAGTCGGAGAATGGGTTGACGGCGTTCAGCGTTAGCGGCCCGCCGGTTCCAGCGGCCAGTGTGACGGAACCGGTGCCCGCGGATGTCCCGGTCCCAGTGAAGCTGAGGCTGTTGATGGCGAACGTGGCGTTGAGCGTCTGGGAAAGATTCGCTGCCGAGTTCGAGGTGAGGAAGACATTGTTCTGCGCGGCGGGGACGGAAACTTGCAGCGTCGCACCCACCGGATCCGTGACGAAGTTTGCCGCGTTGTTCCAGGAGCCGCTGGTTCCGCCTTTCCAGTAATGGTTCAGCGAGGCCGCGACCAAGTTGAGGAGCAACTGATTGTTGCCGCCGTTCAAGCTCAGGTTCGCGACATAGCTTCCGGAACCAAAAGTCACCGCAGTAGTCTGCAGCGAGAAATTCGAGAGGTTCAAGGTGCCGTTGGGCACCGAGAGCAACGGAATTCCGGTCAACGTTCCCGGTGCTGGCCCGCCCAGGCTGCTCAGCAAGATATTGTTTTGCGCGGAAGCCGCGAAGGAAACAGTCCCAGCGTTGGCAATGAGCTGGTCCGCGCCGGTTGTGCCGACATCAAAGCTCAGACTGACTGGGGACGAAGTCGTGCCACCCAAAGTCAGCAATGTTCCGGCGCCTGCTGCCGGCGTATTGACCGTGAACGTCCCGACACCGCCATCGGACATCGAAAACGCAGATCCCGCGTTCAGACTCAGGAACGATCCCGTGGTGCCGACCTGGAAGTTGCCGGTTCCAGGCTTCACGGCGAATCCTCCCCCGCCCGCCACCGTCACGGAGGTGCTCCCAAACGTTGCTCCGGGGCCGAAAGTTAAATTTCCTCCCTCCACGGAAGTCGCGCCCGTGTAAGTGCTGGCGCCGGTGACCACCCAAGCCCCGGAACCGGATTTAACCAGCGAGGTCGCTCCGCCCGTGCCGTCCGCAATGATGGGTGCCAGCGTGTTGGCTCCGGTGTTGGTTCCTTTGAGCGTCAAAGTCCGCGCCCCGCTGCCGGTGAAGACAATCGCGTTGGCCGCCCCAACCCCGTTCCCGGCAAAAGTCACGGGATTCGCTCCGGAAGCGTCCAGAGCGGCTCCGTTTTGTCCCACCGTGAAAAGCCGATCCGTCGTCGCAGCGGCGCCGTTGCTCGCATACTGCAAAGTTCCCCCATTAATCACCAGCTTTGCTGCGGTGTTGTCGGACTGGCCGATGCTGCTCGGCGCGCCGCCGTTGGCCAAAGTTCCCGCCGTGCCGGTGCTGAGAATCCCGGAACTGATCGTTGTGCCTCCGGCGTAGCTGTTCCCCGCGTTATTAAACACCACCATTCCGCTCTGCGTTAACGCAATGCCGGCTGCGCCAGTCGGCGCGGCGGCGAGGTCTTCCCCTTCAACAACAGCCGGCCCGACGACTACCGAGCTCGCTCCGCTGATCAGCCCATTGAAATCCGCCCGCCCGCCGGATGTCGGTGTAATCCCGTTCGAGCCGATGCCGTTCCCAGCAATGAACGTGGTTGGGGTGATCGCGTTGTTCAAGGTGATGGCACCATTGAAGGCGGTGTAGTCACTGGTGAACCCACCGAGCGTCACGCTGCCGTGGCTGAAGTTGTTCACCGTGACTGGCCGAGCGGTCGTGATCGATGGGCTGGCCCCGACTCCTCCGCCGGTGCCGTAGGTCATGAACGCCACGTTCGCATTGGTATTCTGCGCACCGATGCTGAAGGTCGCGGCGTTCCCGCCGAGCGCTCCGCCCGCTGCGGTTCCCAAGTCATTCGCTCCCACATAGACGGCGCCTCCCCGGAGCAAGTAGCTGTAAGCAGGAAGGTTTGGGTTTGCCGTACTTCCAGCAGTTCCACTTCCTACGTTTCCAGTTCCTCCTGGATTCGAGAAAATCATGCCGCCGTTCCCGTCAAAGATCATGAGCGGCGCACTGCTCATCACCAACTGTCCCGCCAGATTCGCTTCCGGAACATTCCCCACGCCGCGGATGGTCTCGAAGCCACGCGGATTGCCGGTGGTGAAACCGGACGGATCGACATTGTTGAGGAGCACCAACGTGCCGTTCGCCGATGGCGATCCGAACGTGAGATGATCCATGTTTCCGTGCCCATAATTCGTCCGGTTAACGAGCGTCGCGAGGGCTGTGCTCGAGCCGGTTGCAAACAGACCGACGACGCGATTGTTCGCCGTCCCCGTGCCGCTGCCCAAGGCAGCGAAGCCGACGCCGGCCGTCGCGTTGACGATGTTGGTGTCACGCGCCAGCCGGATTTGCCCGGCGGTCGGCGCTGCCGTTCCGGTCGTAATTTGATACGAAAAATCGATCGGAGTCTGCCCGGCTCCCGGCCCGTAAGTCACCCCGTTCACGGTGTTCCCCGCCGCGTTCGGAGAAGCGCCAATGGTGGCGCCGATTTGCAGGACCGAACTCCAATCCGTCGGAGTTCCATTGATGCTCACCTGCCCCGCCGTGCCACTATTCGGGCCGGCGGTATTGTTGTTCACCTGCAGGGTGATTGGCGCGAGTTCGCTGTTCACCGCCGAATTTCCCACCGCGAAGGGGGAGTTCAGCGAAAGCACGGTTCGCGCGCCGATTCCTGTCGGCGTGGTCCCACCGGTTCCCGTGTTTACCACGATCGGTGTGGCTCCGGAAAAGCCGTTGGTTCCAGTCAACGCCACCTGCAAAATGCTCTGCGCGGTCGTCGTTGCCGAGGTTGTGTTTTCCACCCGGAAGACCGCCGTGCCGACCGGTGTGATCGGGCCGCTGAAGGTGAGCATTCCAGCATTGATCGGCGCGGTGCCCGCCTTCACCGTGAGGTTATTGGTCAGCGAAAGCGGCGCCGAAATCACGAAGGCACCCGTGCCGCCTTGGATGATGGTCGGGGTAACCGCTGCGTTGGAGACGAAGTTCAGGGAACTTCCCGCCGTGGCCGCGATCGTGTTCGGCGCAGTCGCTGCGCTGTTGAGCGTGAGGATGTTGAGCTGGACTGCGCCGAGGTCGTTCGTCGAAGTGTAACCCGTCGCTCCCGCGCCGCCGAAGATCAGCTGCGTGGTTGGATCCGCCAGCGGCGGCACCGCATTCTCCTGCCAGTTCCCCGCGACGTTCCAGAGACCCGTGTTGTTAAACCAGTTGAACGTCGCCGCTTCGGCTTTGCCGCCGAGCGCCAGAGCGCTGGCTGCCACCACCAGCAAACTCCGCCGAAATAGCTGAGTGCGCACCGGAGGCGGCATCAGGCGGGTGGAAAGCACTGCCGAAGAAGAGGAGCGAGTGGAGGGAGTTGCTTGGGGCACAGGAGTGAGTTGGGTGAATTTTCCCCATGGGAACACGGGTCGAAACAGGCCCGGGGGGAGGGAAGTTCCGCATCTTCAAACGGAAGCCCCCGAGGTGAGTATCACGAGGTCTCGGGACAATCTGAATATTTCCACTTTT
>DASVRR010000101.1:0-11833 GCA_036388515.1 Chthoniobacteraceae bacterium
GTAGAGTGCGGAACCTTTCTTCAGGTAGCCTTTGACGGCGTCGCTGGAGACGGAATCGCCTTCCTTCTTGTTGTTCTCGATGGCGTACTGGTCGATCGCGGAATCGATCATGCGCAGATCTTCCAGGATGCGGGTGGCCTGGGAGCGCTTCCGAGCCCGGAGGAAGTTCGGCACGGCAATCGCCGCGAGCAACGCGATGATGGCCACGACGATCATGATTTCAACGAGGGTAAAGCCCCCGCGGTTTTTGTTCAGTTTCTGGAGCATGGGATGTGTTTAGGTGATCTTTGCACACTCCAGATAAGCAGGCTGGGTGCCATCCGCGGGCCGACCCCGGACCAACGTGTCCTTACGTCCTTATTCCGAGTGAGACGCCGCCGGATCCTGCCTGCGGATGATGACTGGGCGTGAGACCATCCGCGGCTTTTCCTCGCACGCAATTCCAACCCGCGAAATGCTCCAGCCTTGCTCCAGCCTTGCTCCAGCCTTGCTCCAGCCTTCCGCGCGAAAGTTCCTTCCGAAGGATTGCACTCGCCGCGACTCGAACGCGGAACCTTCTGATCCGTAGTCAGATGCTCTATCCAATTGAGCTACGAGTGCTTGTCTTCCCCAGCCGGAAAGCCGGGCAGGGATAAGAACATCGTTCGCGTCGGGTGGCAATCAATTCGTTGGAAAAATCGCACCCCGGCGCGCACTATTTCAAAGCCTTCCGCAGATGGTAGAGCGTGATCGCGCCGGTCTTCTGCAGGCTTTCCGGCGCGAGACGTTCCAGCGTGTCGTCCGCGGTGTGCCAGGCTGGGTAATCGAAATCGATCAGGTCAACTGTGGGGATCCTCGCAATGGTATTGAGCGGCACGTGATCGTCGTAGATCGCGCGATCAAACATCCGGAAGATTCCCGGCAACTTCAGCGCCTCGGCCGCAGCCAAGATCTCCCGGGAGAGTGCGGGCGGAGAATCCGGGGAGAGCGTCAGCTGGAAGTCGCGGTCGCCAATCATGTCCCAAAGAATCCCGAAGCGGAACTGCGCGGCTCGTCCGGAAGAACGTAAGTCACTGGCGTAATGCCGGCTGCCATAAAGGCCGTCGGTGGCGTCAAATTGCACGACCGCTTCTTCCCCATCGAAGAAGACCAGCTCGACTTGCACGGCGAGCGCCGGCGCCATGGCCAGGACGCGGGCGAGTTCCAGCAAGGCGCCGGTACTCGAGCCGGCATCATTTGCTCCCACAAACCGAATCGTGCTGAAGCGCTTCGTATCGTAATGCGAACAGACGATGGCGCGCTGCGTCGTGGCGGGAACAGTGGTTGTTCCCGGCGGACGGAAACGCGCGATGAGGTTCACGAACTTAACTGGTCCGCGTGGCGTGGAGTCGGAAAATGCCTGTCTTTCCACAGACCAGCCGGAGCTGGCGAGGGAACTCTCGATGTGCAGCCGCGCCTTCTCGATCGCGTCTGAGCCGGCGTGACGAGGCCCGATTTCCACCTGTTTGCGGACCTCCTCCATCGCGCGTGTTCCGGAGAATTCACGCCACAGCTCCGTGGGGCCCTGAGCAAGCGGCGGCACCGCGGTGGTTGCTGGAGCTGGCTTTGCGCTCGGGGTCGCCTTTCCTCCCGACGGGGTGGAAAGGCTGGGAGAAGCAGCCGGCGTTTCGCTGGATTCAGTCGCTGGGGAAGAAGCTGGCTTGGGCTTGCACCCGACCAAACTCCAGGAAACCGCAGCGGTGAGGGCAACCAGTATCCGAGTCGCCCGAAGCAAAAAGATCTGCACGCTCAACTTTCCTCGACCGGTAATCCGAGCAGCTCGAGAACTCGTTGAAGGTCGTCGTTGCCGTAATATTCGATCGCGATATGCCCGCGCTTTTCGCTGTGCTGGACGGTCACGTGCGTGGCGAGATGTTGCTGCAGCCGGTTTTGCAAATGCTGGATGGCCGGAGCCAGCGCGACGCCGTTGCTGGCTGCACCGTTGCGCGTCGGCTTGGTCGTGCCGCTTTGTGCAAAGTGGGAAGCCACCAGCTTTTCCGCCGCCCTGACGGTGAGAGTTCTCCGGATGATTTCGTCGGCCAGAAGCCGCTGTTCTTCGTGTCCCTTGAGAGAAAGTAAAACCTTCGCATGTCCGACGGAAATGCGGTCGTGCGTGAGGAAGCTCTGCACCTGTTCATCGAGATCCAGCAAGCGCATGCAATTGGCCACGCCGGCGCGACTCTTCCCCACTTTCTGCGCGATGTCTTCCTGACGCAGACCAAACTCGGTGGCGAGCCGCTGAAACGCCCGTGCTTCCTCGATCGGATTGAGATCCTCGCGTTGCAGGTTTTCAATCAGCGCCAGCTCCAGCACGTCTTGATCCGATGCTTCGCGGACGATGATCGGCGCTTCCGCAATCCCAACTTTCTGCGCAGCCCGCCAGCGGCGTTCACCGGCGATAAGCTCAAATTTATCCCCGCGTCGGCGAACGATCAGCGGTTGGATGATGCCGTGGATCTTGATGGAATCGACGAGCTCCTGAAGGTTTTCATCCCGGAAAACCGTCCGCGGCTGAAGAGGCGAAGGAGCGATTTGCTCCAGCGCAACCAGCTGCACGCGCTCTCCGCTTTCGAGGGCGGGAGTGGGCGAGGCGACGCGCGTGTTGATCAGCGCACCGAGTCCTTTGCCGAGGGCGACTTTGGCCATAGGACGGAGGAGGCTAGCGACTCGGAATGGAAAGGCAAACGCGGAAGATTGCTCCTCTTCTCCGCGAGGATAAAGTGCGCCGATGTTGCTGGATCGAATCACCGAAGTGCTTGATCCGGAGCCGCACGACGCGGCCTTGAACATGGCGATCGACGAGGTGCTGTTGACGGGCGCGACGACGCCGATCCTGCGGCTCTACGGCTGGGCGCGACCGGCGCTTTCGTTTGGCTACTTCGTGCGTTTTGCGGAAGTGGAACGCGAAGCCTGCCGGCGCGATCTCGTGCGGCGGTGGACGGGCGGCGGAGTGGTTTTGCACGGCGGCGATCTGACCTACACGCTGATTGTTCCGCGGGCGCATCCGTTCTTCCACATCCCCGCTCGGGAGTCTTATCTCCGGATTCACCGGAGCCTCGCCGAGCTGCTCACCAGCTGGGAAGAAAAGGTGACTTTGACCGAGTCGGCCGCTCCGAAGATTTCCGAGAGTTGCTTCGCGAACCCGGCCGAGGCGGATTTGTTGGTAGGCGAGCAAAAGATTGCCGGTGCAGCGCAGCGACGAACTTCGTCCGGTTTGCTCCACCAAGGCAGCATTCAGAACATGGATCTTCCGGAAGAAACCGTGAGGCGATTCGCCAGCGCGTTTTCGCCGGACACGTCGCGCCGCGAGCTCACCGCGGCGGAACTCGCGGCAGCGCGGGAGTTGCGGGAAGAAAAGTACGGCAGCTCGAATTGGCTGCACCGCTTTTGATTCGCCCCGGATTTCATCCGGAAGAATCCACCCGAAAGATCCTACGACGCCGCAGCAACTGGTGCCGGGGCCGCACCTCCATTTGCTGGAGTGCTCGGGAGTGAAAGGACGTTCGAAGACCAGTAATCAATGATTTCCAGCGCGGCGAAGCGGAAGACGATGAGCAGCGCGTCGTTCAGCGGGATGCCGATTTTCTTCGCAATGGATTGGAGCGACTCCGCGCCGTTGATCGCCGTGGCAAAACGGGCTTCCACATCGTTGAGTTTCAGCTTCTGGATCAGCTCGTAACCTTTGCGGGTGTAAGCCGGGCTGCCGTTCGGATCCGGCCGCTGCGTGGCCATGAGATTTTCGTAACGAACGTGGCGCAGCGCTCCGAGCACCCAGTTGTCCGGATCTTCATTTCCCGCCGGGAAATTGCGCGCGTAATCCGGAAACTGCTGCAGTTCTTCAAACTCAAACGTCACTCGGCCGGCGGTGAAGAGGCTGGAGAAAACGCGCATCCCGTGATCGCGCACGATTTGCACCACGTCGTCATGCGGAAAACCATTCCGCACCGACAGGAAGAGGAAGATTGGACAACCGGTGGCGGCTTGGCTGACCTGGCCTTCGATGATCAATCCCAACGTCGTCGCGGAGAGAATCACGGGAGACTCGCGGCAGTAGAGCTGGAAGTTGCGGGTGGTGGCAAAGAGGAAGCGACCTTTGTTGACGAACAGCTCGATCGGGAAGCGGTTGATGAAGAACCGCAGCACTCCGGTCAGTCGGTCGCCATAAGCCATCTGCAGTGCGGAACGCAGCGAGAAGAAGGCGGTGTGTCCGCTGAAAACGGTCCGCGCCGGATCGTGGAAAAGCAGGGAGCGCGCGGGATTTCCGGAAGGTCGGGTTTTCGCCAGCGTGGTCGTCACCACATCCAGCAAAGACTCCGGAGTGACCGGCTTTGGCAGGACTTTGATGACGTTGTCGTAGCGTTCCTCGATGGAGTCGCCGTTGCCATTCGTCGCGAGCAGGATGACGGGAACCTTAGCCGTCGCGGGATCATTTAGCAGCCGATAGCAGATCGCCTCCGCGTCCATGTCCGGCATCGCTTCATCCAGGATAATCAGGTCCGGCTGAGCCACATTGAAGCGCTCAAAGGCATCGGCGCCGCGTTGAGCCAGCAAGACATCGAGACCGTTGAAGTTCTGCGTCAGCACGTTTTCGGCGAGCTTGGAAGCAGAGAGACTTTCGTCGATCACGAGGATTTTCTGGGGCATGGCGAAGTGTCGGGTGCGCGGACTGGAAAGACGAATTGGTGGCGGACAACATCTGGCCGCCCGAATTTTCAAGCGCGAAAATAGAGGGTGCCCTTGGAGTGTCAATCAAACTCCCGGCTGTTCCTCGGAGCTGTTTGGGAACAGGCGGGATGGATCGCCGCGTGACTTTTTGCCGTCTGCGGGAGACGATCTGAGCCATGGGTTTGTTCGGACTCGTCTTCCTCGTCATAGCCTTGTCGATCATTGGGATCGGGATCGCTTTTGGTTTGGTCGCCGGTGCAATGCTGGCCTTGCTCGTCGGTTTGGGCGTGGTTTCGTCTTCCTTCCTGATCGGTCTCGCCAGCGGACAAGCCGCCACCGGCTTCCGAGCTTTTTTGCTGCAGTGCGGCGTGCTCGCGGGCGCTCCTGCCGGCGCCGTCGCCGCCTGGCTGGCGAGCTGGCTCTTTATTGCCGCGGATGGTTCTGTGTTGCTTTCCGGAGCGCTGGGTGGAGCGGCGGCCGGCGTCTTGCTCGCGCTGGCGATTCACCTTGGGCTCAGCCGGATCCACGCGACCGCTGTCGAACGGTTGAAGCACACGCGGGGATTAGCGGAAGTTTCAAACTGAATCCGCCGGCTGGTCCGGAGTGCCCGGCGCGCAGCTCTGGTGGTTCACTTCTGCGGCAGCCTGATTCCGCTTTCGCCGAGCTCGATGCGCTGCTCGCGATAAAGTGCGCCGACCGCCTGCTTGAACGCCTTTTTGCTCATCCCGAACGCGGCGCGAATTTCCTCTGGCGAACTTCCATCGTGGAGCGGCATGGCTCCTCCGTGCTGTTTGAGAACGTCGATGATCTGCTCGGTCAGCGGACCGATTCGCCGGTAGCCCACGGGATCAAGACCGAGGTCGATCTTGCCGTCCGGACGAATCGCTCGCACATATCCTGGAAGAGATTCGCCCAGCATCAGCGGACTGGCCAATTCGGTCCGGTAAAGCAAACCCCGGTGCGCATGATTCACGATTGCGCGATACCCGAGCGGCGTTTCGCTTTCGATCAATAGATTAACCTGCTCGCCGAGCCGATAGTTCGCTGGAGTTAGATCCAGCCATCGCCTTAACCGCGCGCTGGCAATGATGCGATCGGATTTGGGATCGATCGTGACATAGACCACGACCCAATCGTGTGGACGCAAGGGACGTGCTTGCTCGCGCAGCGGCAGCAGCAAATCTTTCTCCAAACCCCAGCCGAGGAAGGCGCCGATATCTGGGTTCAGCGTCGCCACTCGGAGCGATGCAAACTGCCCAACCATCGCCAGCGGCGTTTCAGTCGTGGCGACCAGCCGGTCTTCGGAATCGCGATAGATGAAGACGTCCAGCTTCACTCCTGGCGCGGCATTGGCTGGAAGATAACGCCGGGGAAGCAGGATCTCGCCATGTGAGCCGCCATCCAGGTAAAGCCCAGGAGGCGCCTCGCGGAGAATGGGTAAAGTATTGCGACGACCTAAAAGTGCCATGGGGAAAAGAAGTCTGCCCAGGAAGCAGGAGCAAGAGGAGCAATTTTCACCGGAAGACCGAAAAGGAACTTTCTCTTCCCGCGGCAACGCCTCTAATCTAAAGCCGAGCGTCCGGAGCGCGCTCTTAACCAAGAATCGTCCAGCAAACTATGAACCCTGCAACCGTGGCATCTTCACCTAACGCAGTGGAACAACGGCTGATTCGTGTCGAGCGCGGCGTTCGACTGGCCGCCGTGACGGTTCTTCTTCTCTCGAGCGCTCCGAATATCGCCCTCGCCCTTTCTATCAAGTCTTACACGGAGACTTTCTCCACTTTGCTCAAGGGCGCGTCGATCTCGCCGCTGGCGCAAATGGTCCTGGCACATCCTATCTACCTCGTGGTTTTGGCGTTCCTCTGGCCCGTCGCGGGAACACTGATCACCGTCCGTGCTCGCGATCCGTTCCGCGCGATGTCGGCGTCGTGCATCTATCTGGTGCTGGTCTCCGGCCAGTTCGCTCTCACCTGGTTTGCTTTGCTTTCCCCGCTTCAGTCCGCGCTTGCCTACCTCACCTCGCAGTGAGTTTCCCCGCGCAAAATGCGGCAGGAATTCCGCCACGCGGCGACTCTAAATCGCCTCTGATCCATGGAGCCTGAGGAAGCTGATCACTACGCGATCCTGGGCTTGGATCGGCGTTGCACCGTTGCTCAGATTCGCACCGCTTACCGGCTGCTGGCGAAGCGATTTCATCCGGATAAAAATCCGAATTCCGCGGACGCTGTGGAGCAGGCTCAACGGCTGAATGCGGCGCACGAAATTCTATCCGATCCTGCTCGCAGGAGAGCTTACGATCGGGAGCTGGATCAAACCGAAGTCCCCGCCTCGAGTCCGCGGGTCAAGCTCGAGCGGAACATTGTCCAGGATGCTCGTTTGCGGATCGAGGATTTCATCCGCGGCGCGACGTTGAACATCGAGGTCAATGATCCCGCTCATCCTGACGGGCCGGAGCATTACGAGCTGGTTGTTCCCGAGGAGACGGCGCCGGGCACGCGCTTTCGTCTGCCGAGAACCGCTCCCTTCGAGAATGGGTTTGTGATTGTGCGAGTCCGTCCGCTCCCGGGATTTCGCTTCAAGGTGCGCGGCGCGGACTTGCGCTGTGATTTGCGGATCAACGCTCGCCGCGCGGCCCAAGGCGGATCGGAAATGATTTCCGGACCTACGGGCGCGCCGCTGCGTCTCAGCATTCCGCCGGGAGTTGGAAGGGGTGAAATCGTCCGCGTTGCGCAGCAAGGAATGCCCAAGCCGCGCGGCGGGCGAGGGGATTTGCTGGTGCGGATTACCTATCGTCCGGAAGTGCGGATCTCGCGGGCCTGAAGCGTCAGCTTGCTCGAGGTTCATCGCTGCTGACGACTTTTCCCGAGCGCATCAGGAAGTAGAGAACCGCGATGCCCGCGAGCAGCGCCAGCGCGGTAAGCAAAGCGGCAGGCTGAGCGTGGAAGAGGATCACGCCGCAGACGAGAATCCCTGCGGCGGGGATGATCGGGTGAACTTCGAATCGGCCCCGCGGCTCATCCTGGCGACGCTGAAGCGCGAGGAGCGAGGCATTGACTACGATGAAAACTCCGAGCAGCAGAACGCTGGTCGCCGAAGCGAGTTGTCCCACATTGCCGGAGAGCGCCAAGAGCAGGACGATGAGGAGAAGAGTCAAAATGGCGACATGAGGAGTGCGGCGCGTGGGATGCACATTGCCCAGCGCACGGGGAACCAAACCCTGGCGGGCGAGTCCATAAAGAAGGCGCGATCCCATGATATAGTTGAGCAGTCCAGTATTCGTGATGGCAAAGAGCGAAATGAAGGAGAAGATTCCGGAAGGAAAGTCAGGCGCGGCGCGCTTGACCACCTCTACCAGCGGCTGCCCGGACCTTGCCAGCTC
Organism: Chthoniobacteraceae bacterium; assembly: GCA_036388515.1. Lineage (GTDB taxonomy): Bacteria > Verrucomicrobiota > Verrucomicrobiia > Chthoniobacterales > Chthoniobacteraceae > Chthoniobacter. The sequence goes on from DASVRR010000101.1 coordinate 8,063, forward strand.
CGCATGCGGAACTACTGACACCGCGGTGATAGCAATCGCGATATAGATTAGCGTGGTGATGCCGAGCGCAGCCATGACCGCGATGGGGAAGTTGCGCTGCGGATCTTTTACCTCCTCGGTGACGTTCAACATATCCTCGAATCCAACGAACGAATAGAAAGTGAGCACCGCGCCGCTGAGCACCAGCGGGAAAGTGATGCCGCCAGTTCCACTGACAGCCACAGGTGTTTCCAGATAGTTGACTCCGCCCCAGTAGCGCAGCCCGACGGCGATAATGATCAATAGTCCGCCTGCTTCGATCACCGTGCAGAGAACATTCAGCCAGGTGGATTCGCGCATCCCCCAAAAATTGATGAGAGTCAGCACTCCGATGTAGCCGATGATGACGACCACGGGAGCCCAAGTCCCGGTGGCATCGACATTTAGAACTCCAAGAAAGTATCCCGCGAAAGCACGGGCGCCAGCCGCCAGTGAAGTCAGGCCGGATGCAACGACGGCCAGCCCGAGAAGATAGGAAAGAAACGGCAGACCGAAGGCGCGTTGTGAAATATAGGCAACACCGCCTGCACGCGGATGTCTGGATCCGAGAGAGGCGTAGGATAAGCCCGTCAGCAAAGCCGCAATGACACTCGCGAGGAATGCCAGCCACACCGCATTCCCCATGGTTCCCGCAGCTTTGCCGATCAGCGCATAAACGCCCGCGCCCAGCATATCGCCGACTCCGTAGATGATCAGCGCGCCCAAACCCATGGTCCGGGCCAGTGCGGGAGCGGAGGAGGACGTCGCGGGATCAGTGTGGGCGCTCATGATCCCGTCACCGTGTGCGGGACCGAAGACGACAGCAAGGTTCGCTTGATTGCGGCGCCGGTTCCGGACTCGCCGCCGCGCATTAACTCGCTGCGTCCGGCTTCTCAGCCGCTGCCGCTGCCTTCCCGATGCTGTCCAAAACTGTCTCCGGATCCACATCTCGCATCAAATCTTTCAGCTCGGGATTGGTGGCTTCGTCGATCCCCAGTTTCTGTCCGATCTGGCTGACGAGCTCCACCAGACGGGTGACTTCGTGCTCCGCCAGGAGACTGATTTGCAGGTTCAGGTCGTCGCGCTTGTCGGCGAGCTCGGCCATCCGGTTTTGCGTGATGAGGACGAAGGTCGAAAGGAAGATTGCCTCCACGGAAGCAAACATCGCCAGGACGACATAGCTTGGATCGAATTTGGGGAAGGGGACAAACGGCAGGTTCGCGACAATCCAGAAGCCAAACAACGCGAGATGCAAATACACGAAGGCCATGCTGCCGCTGAAGGTCGTGATGCGAGCCGCGATCCGATGCCGCAGAGGACGCGCCGCGTCTTCGCGTCGCCGCCGCTGGAGAAGGGCCTTGATGTTCTGGTCGAGGACTCGGGACAGTTCTGTGTTCCGCGGTGCTAAAGGTGGCTGGGACTCCATCCCCATGAATTCGCTTGGAGCCGCCGCTTTGGCCCGCAGAAATCTTCCTCGAGTGCTTGGGCGAAGTTGCCTCACTCGCGGGCCTTTCTTTGGCCCGGAGCATTGCACCGCGGTTTTCCTCCTCGCGTTACTTGCCGTCCACTGGCACGAGTGCCGCTGTTATTCCCCATGCGAGGAGTCATTCCGTTGCTTTGAAACAATCTCTCCGAATCCTTTTCCATTTCGTGGTGGTCGCGCTCGGCACCATGGTGTGCGCCGGCACGCTGCTCAGTCTGACTCGCAGTTCGCATTGGTTCATCCGGGGATGGGATTTTCCCCGCGCTCAGATCGCATCCATCGCGGGAGTTTCGGGAGTTTTGTTCCGGTGGCTTTTCTTCCGCGGACGCCCGGGCGATTTCGCATTTCTGCTGGCTAATCTGCTTTGCGTAGTCTGGCAGGGGCGAAAGATTCGGCCTTACACCAGGCTCGCTCGTCCGCAGGTAAAACGGAGCGCGTCCGGCGGATCGAAGGAACGCAGTTTTCGTCTGCTGATCAGCAATGTGCAGATGGAGAATCAGTCCGCTGAGCTCCTTCTCCAGACGATTCGGGAAAATCAGCCGGACGTGATTGTTGCCGTGGAAACAGACCGCCGTTGGGTGCAGGCGCTGACGCCGCTCGATGAGGAATATCCCCATTCCCTCAAGCATCCGCAGGAGAATTATTACGGCCTGGTTTTGTTTTCGCGCTTTCCGTTGGTCGGGCCGCGGATCGAGTTTCTGGTTCAAGACGACATTCCTTCCGTTCACACGGAGTTCGTCCTGCCCAGCGGCGATCACATCTTCCTGCACGGCCTGCATCCTCGGCCGCCCGAGCCTTTGCGGGATATGTCTTCCACACCGCGCGATGCGGAGCTGGTGAAAGTCGGTCGCGCGATTGGCGATGCGGGCGACCGGCCGACGATTGTCGCCGGAGATCTCAATGACGTGGCGTGGTCGCCCACGAGCGAACTTTTCCTCCGGCTGAGCGGCCTGCTGGATCCACGAATTGGCCGCGGCTTTTTCAACAGCTTCAACGCAGACAATCCGCTTTTTCGCTACCCGCTGGATCACGTCTTTCACTCGAATCACTTCAAGCTTCTGGAGCTCCGCCGGCTGCGCCACATCGGCTCCGATCATTTCCCCATGTTCGTCGAATTGCTCTATGATCCAGCCGCGAAAGCGGAGCAGTCCGAGACAGAATCTGAGCCTGGAGATTCTCAGGAAGCCGACGAGAAACTGGACAAACAAGACGAGGCAGCTCGCACCGGCGAAGACCGGCCGAACGAGGGATGAGCGCTCCAGCTTCGGATAACGCGCCCAGCGTCGCGCAACGTTGGCGCGCCTACTCGGTCCACTGCTACACCGCATGCGGAGTAGGCTTCGCCTTGGCTGCAGCCATGGAAATCTGCAGCAGCAGCCCGCGTCCACGGCATGTCTTTCTGTTGCTCCTGGCTGCGGTGCTCGTGGACGCCACCGACGGCATTTTCGCCAGAAGGTGGCGCGTGAAAGATTGGGCCGCCGCGATCGACGGAAGGACGATCGACGACATCGTCGATTACCTGACTTACACCTTTCTCCCGCTGCTCCTCATGTGGAGAATGCACTGGCTGCCGGAGCCCGCCGCCTGGTGGATCATCCCGGCGCTGATCGCCTCACTTTTCGGCTTCAGCAATCGCGCGGCAAAAGACGAGACCAGCGGCTTCTTCCTCGGCTTTCCCTCTTACTGGAACGTCGTCGCGTTTTACGGCGGGCTCTGGACACTTCCGGCCGGCGCCTGGATCAATGCCGCAATGCTCATCGTCCTGACTGTCCTCACCGTTTTGCCGGTCCGCTTTCTGTATCCAAACCTCGCGCCGCGTCCCTGGAAGACGCCGATCTTGCTGGGCGCCTTGTTTTGGATCGTCTGTCTGCTCAGCATCCTCTGGAACTACCCTCACGCGCCGCTTTGGTTGGTCCTGCTCTCGTTGTTTTATCCGGCCTTTTACACGGCCGTTTCCTGGAAGGTGGCGTCCTCCCAGCGAAGCGAGCCTCCCTAGCGGCTGGGGAGTAAACTCAGATCGCTGCATCGAACCGGAACAAAATCGCCGCCCCGCCTCCGAGTCCCCGCCTGAAGAGCTCCCCAGCGTCCGCTCGATCTCCTTGCCGCAAAGCCTCGAAGAGGCATAGTGACACCCGGCTGAGGTCGCCGATCTGCGACTTCCGCCAGGAAGCGTCCCCTTCGTCCCCGTAGTTCAATGGATAGAACAGTGGTTTCCTAAACCGCTGATCCGAGTTCGATTCTCGGCGGGGACAGCGGGGCGAATTACTCTG